>JAFYOF010000174.1 GCA_017560305.1 Alistipes sp. | reverse complement strand
CCCTCGGCGACACTCTACGATGGCGTGGACTACATACCTATGCCCCGCTGGCGCACCTTCCTTATCCAATTGCTCAACATCGCGGGCATCGGACCTATCTTCGGCGCAATTATGGGCGCTTGCTTCGGCCCTGTGGTCTTTTTATGGATTACCTTTGGCGGCATCTTCGTGGGCGCTATGCACGACTACATCTCGGGAATCATCCTGCTGCGCAACGATGGCTTGAGCCTCCCCGAGATTGTGGGTCGCTATCTTGGCAATGGTATGCGTCAGTTTATGCGCGCGCTCTCGCTTGTGCTGCTCATTCTGGTCGGCGTGGTCTTTATGCGCTCGCCAGCAAGCATCCTCAGCGGTATGGTTGCGGCTATCCCCTACTGGGGCTGGATTGCTATAATTCTGGTCTACTACTTCATCGCTACTATGTTGCCGATTGACAAACTCATCGGCAAGATATACCCTTTGTTTGGTGCTGCGCTGATATTTATGTCGGTTGGCTTGGCCGTTACGCTCTTCAAGGGCGACTACACCATCCCCAACCTCACGCTCGACACTCTGCGCAACTTCCAGCCAAACCCCACAAGTATGCCTATTATCCCAACGCTCTTCATCACCGTTGCCTGCGGTGCTATCTCGGGCTTCCACGCCACGCAGTCGCCACTTATGGCACGCTGTATGAACAACGAGCGCGAGGGAAGGATGATTTTCTACGGCTCGATGATTACCGAGTCTATCATCGCCCTTATCTGGGCTGCCATCGGTATGGCGTTCTTCCACGGACCTGATGGTCTGGTGGCGGCTCTTGCAGAGAACGGCAACAATGCCGCTTGGGCTGTGGGCAAGATTTCAAACACCACCTTGGGTGTTGTGGGTGGCGCTATTGCCTTGTTTGGCGTAGTCTCTGCCGCAGTCACATCGGGCGACACTGCATTCCGCTCGGCTCGCCTTATCATAGCCGATGTGCTGAAGATTGAGCAGCGCTCACTCCTCAAACGATTCGCTATCGCCTGCCCGCTGTTTGCCATTGGCATCGTACTGCTCTTTGTCGATTTCGATGTGGTATGGCGCTACTTTGCGTGGACCAATCAGGCTATGTCGGTTGTCACGCTGTGGGTCATCGTGGTCTACCTGAAGAAGCATCAGCGCAACATCTGGGTGGCTCTGCCCCCTGCCGTTTTGATGACATACATCTGCACATCATTCATCTTTATCTCGGGTCAGTTCATCGGGATGACCAACCACACCCTCGCCTACATCCTTGCGGGCGTGGTTACGGTGGCGTTGTCTGCGGCAATGTGGCTCAAGATAGTTAAAAACACGAATACTTTGTAAAATGAAAAACACAAGAATAGTACCCGTTTCCACATCGCTCTGGAAGATTGAGGGCGACAAGTTCTCAACCATTCTCCGCCGAGCGCAACGCCTCGACAAGGAGAACAAATGGCAGGAGGCGTGCGAGTTACGCTTCGAGGGCGCACAACAACTGCTCGACCTTACGGGCGATGAGCCTATGCCGCTGGACTGGAACGACGCTTCGTCACGCGCGGCTATGGAGATTCTCTACCAGTCGGCCGCCGACAACCTCTACATCGGCGAGGTGGAGATGGCTGTTGCCTTGTGGGAGAGCCTGCTCGATATGGACGAGGAGGACCACTTTGAGGCTATCGTGCCGCTGGCATTTGCCTATGTCGAGATTGAGGACTACGAGTGTCTGGAGAGTGCTTTGTTCGACATCTCAACCAAGTCGCCAGAGTACCACCTGCTCACCCTCTGGGCGGAATACAACCGCTCGGGAGGCATCGACCGTGACGCCCTGCGCCAACTGCGCACACGCCACAAGGCGTGGTGGGAGGAGTTCACCGCCGCGGAGCATCCCGCCGACGAGGCCTACTTGAACGATTGCCGCAGCGACCGCCCCTCGCAGAGCACCGAGGCGCGCGAATTCTGGTTTGCGACAGAGTCTATTTGGGGAAGAAATGCAGAGTTCATCGAAGCTCTGCGCAAAGCGTAAGATAATATGAAGAGAGTGATTCTATTGCTCGCCCTCGTGCTGGCGAGCCTCGGCGCTATGGCAGCCGACTACAAGACTGAGAAGGATTTGCAGTATCGCAGCGACGATGACTACGCAAAGAAGATGTGCCGACTGGATGTGGCTACCTATGAGGGTGCGAAGGATGCCCCCGTTATCGTGTGGTTTCACGGCGGCGGCCTCACGGGAGGTGGCAAACACATTCCACGCGAGATTATGCGTGATGGTGCGGTATGCGTGGGCGTAGGTTACCGATTCTCACCCAATGTGAGCGTCGACCAGATTGTAGACGATGCTGCGTGTGCCATTGCGTGGGTCTTTGCCAACATCGAGCGCTATGGTGGCAGCCCCGACAAGGTCTACATCACTGGTCATTCGGCTGGAGGTTATCTGGTGAGTATGGTGGGTCTTGACAAGAGCCGCCTTGCGCGCTATGGTATAGATATTGACAGAGTGAAGGGCATCATCCCATTCAGCGGACAGATGATTACCCACTTCGAGGAGCGCCGCGTGAGAGGTATCTCCGACAAGTTGCCTATCATCGACAAGATGGCACCGCTCTACCATGTGCGTGGCGACGCCGCCCCTATCCTCCTGCTCTCGGGCGACAGAGAGCGTGAGATGCTGGGTCGCTACGAGGAGAACGCCTATATGTACAGAATGCTGAAACTGGTTGGCCACAAGGATGTGACCCTTTATGAGTTCGATGGCTACGGACACGATATGTGCGACCCAGGTTTCCCGATGCTGATGCGCTTTGTCCGCGAGCACGAAAAGAGATAGAGAATGAGAAAATTAGCACTTTTGGCGTGTTGCGCCACACTTCTGCTGGGCTGCTCACCCAAGGAGAGAGAGTCACAGGCAGAGATTGTGGTGAGCATCGCACCCTTGAAATATATCGTCGAGAGAATTGTCGGCAACGACTTCCGCATCGGCGTGCTTGTGCCAGCAAACACAAGCCCCGAGACCTACGACCCCACACCGAGGGATATCATCTCGCTAAACAACGCCCAGATGGTCTTCTCAACGGGTCTTATTGAGTTCGAGAACGCATTGCTCGGCAAGGTAAGCGACAAACAGAGTGTCGTGAAGCTGCACGAGGGCATAGAGCTCATTGCGGGCAGTTGCTCCCACAGCCACTGCAACCACGCCCACGGCGTTGACCCCCACATCTGGCTCTCGCCACGCGAACTGCGTACTATGTCACGCAACGCCCACTCGGCAATTATGCGCCTCTACCCCGACTCGGCTCACTACACCTCGGCATACAATGCCCTTGATGGGGAGCTCGCCGCATTGGATGAGGAGTGCCGCACCCGTTGCGAGGCATCCTCTGCCGACGCCTTCGTTATCTACCACCCTGCGCTGACCTACTACGCCCGCGCCTACTCGCTCGAGCAGATTGCCATCGAGAGCGATGGTAAGGAGCCATCGGCAAAGCATATCGCAGGCATCATAGCCCGCGCCAAGCAGCAGCACGCCGCCTGCCTGCTCTACCAAAGCGAGTTTCCCCGCTCTGTGGTGGAGGTCATCGCCAAGGATATGGGCATCGAGCCGATAGAGATTAACCCACTGGCGGAAAACCCCGTGGCATTCATCCGCGAGGTCACTAATACAATAACAAAGTAACTATGCCCTCACATACCCCCATAATTTCGCTCCGCGATGTCTCGGTCAACTACGACTCCACGCCCGCACTCGAGGGTGTCAACCTCGACATCTACGCCGACGACTTCATCGGCATCATAGGCCCAAACGGCGGCGGCAAGACCTCGCTCGCCAAGAGCATACTGGGCATCGTAAAGCATAGCGGTGAGATTTGGTACTCACCCACCCTGCGCAGTGGCAAGCACCTCAAGATAGGTTATATGCCGCAAGTGAGCCAGTTTGACACAAGTTTCCCAATCTCTATCGAGGAGGTCGTTCTGTCGGGTCTGCAGGTCGAAAAGGGCTTCTTTTCGCGCTACACAGCAAAGGACAAGGAACGCGCACAGAACTTGCTAAAGAGGATGGGCATCGAGGATATTGCCTCGCGCCCCATAGGCGAGGTATCGGGTGGTCAGTTGCAGCGCGCCCTGCTCTGCCGAGCCATCATCTCCGAGCCTAAACTCCTCATTCTCGACGAGCCTACGAACTTCGTTGACAACACCTTCGAGAAGGAGTTCTACGCCCTCACCCAGCAACTGCGCACCCAGATGGCTGTGATGATTGTTTCGCACGATGTGGGCACAATCACCTCGCTCGTGAATGCCATCATCTGCGTCAACCGCCGTGTGCACCGCCACGACTCCAACATCCTCACCCAGGAGCAACTTCTCGGCTACGACTGCCCCATTCAGGTTGTATCTCACGGCCACATCCCCCACACCGTCCTCGCCCACCACGACGGCGACGGCTGCAAGGAGCATTAGGATAAACAAAATAGGTTGCCCCAATCGGAGCAACCTATTCTCTTTCCTAAGAA
Organism: Alistipes sp.; assembly: GCA_017560305.1. The sequence continues at coordinate 4,174 of JAFYOF010000174.1, read as the reverse complement.
ATTGTATAAGCGATTTCTATCTCTTATTGCATTCCTTAATCACACGAATCTCATCCTCGCTGTAAGGAGTCTTGTCCTGACGCAGGATATCGTGGAACCACACCTCAGGCTCCTCACCCGACTCGATTGGGGTGTTCCAAGCATAAATGGTGTTTGTCTTGCCCGACACAAAACCCCAATTTATCGCCACCACATTCTGCTCCTTCATCAGCGGCATCACATTCTGGAATGTGCAGTTGTCAATCGTGCGCGCCATATACTCGGTGCAGACCACAGGGCGGTTGTGCATCTTGAAATACTTAATCCACTGCGAATGTACCTCTCGACCCGAGTAGCTGTGGTAGCTCACCACATCCGAATTCTTGAGCTGTACGCTGCTGATGCGGTCAATGCCGAATGTCCAGACACTTGATGTCATCGGCTGCGATGGATTCACCTCGCGACCCCACTCAAAGACCTTCTCAAGCAATGGAATCGAATCGTCGCTATTAGGCTCGTTATATACATCCCACATCACCACGCGCTCGTCATCCTTGAAGGTGGTCATAATATCAATCACATAAGGCTTCAACTCTGCAAATAACTGCTCCTTGTCGGCGCGGCGCGAGATGAATGGGTCCTTGAGCCATCCCGAATTGTGCGTACCCACCTTTGGCTCGGGCTGCTTTCCAATCTCGCCCTCGGCGTTCCAGCAGTCATCGAAGATCACGAACATCGTGCGAATGCCGTGGCTCATCGAGATGGTCAGATACTCATCAATGCGCTTCTTGAAGCCCTCCTTGTCGGCCTCCCACGCCTTGCTATGCAGAAAGACGCGCATCACATTGAAACCCAACTCCTCTGCCCAACCGAGCTCCTTGTCAAGCAACTCGGGGCTGAAGGTCTCCTCCTGCCACATCTCCAACTGATTGATTGCGTTGCTTGGGATAAAGTTACAACCCGACATCCAGGGCTGCTGCGCATACCACTCATTAGCCTTATCCTCGCTCCAACGCTTGAACTCCGCTGGCAACTCAGGCTCGGGCGTGCTCCACAAGCCGCACCTCGCCGCAATAACGATAATGACCGCCAATGCCACTCCTCGCCATAGATGCTTCATCAACTGCTTTTTTTCTAAAAAATTCTTCATAATGGTATAGTGTTAGTAGTTTAGTTTATATACAAAGTTAAGATAATTTTGACAATCTTGACACTGCCCGACATTATATTTATCTCTCAAATATCGGTTTTGGACTTTAGCACACCATAAGTGGACACAAATCCCATTCAACACAATAAATGGCACATCATTTGCGATATACTATCACAGCAACGGCAATAACCGTTGCGAGGTTTCTTCATTTATTTAAGTTTGGGTTAGTAGTTTATGGAACTTCTAATGTTCCGAGAATAGGCGGCAGTCGTGAGACTCCCGCCTATTTCTTTTTTAAGGTGTTCCATAAACTCCTTTCAGCGTGTGGCGGTATGGCAGAGTTGTCTGCGGATTTTATGATTTGCCATATTGCTACGCAATAAAAAGGGTTGTGCCATTGTGTCATTTAGTGAGTAAACTCCCACCAACACAATAGCACAACCCTGCGTCAAGTCGCTGGCAAATCATCTCTCCTTGCTCTGCTCAAACCTGCTGCCGCCGTTAGTAGTTATCTTTCATCTCCATAAAAGAACTTCTAATGTTCTTAAATTGCATCTACCACAACCGACACCATATAAATCGCACAAGGCCACATTGCAAAATTCCACGCATATCCAAGTACCGCAGTCACAGCAAACTCGAAAATCTCATTTTTCGATTCCGACCAAAACCAGCGTGGAGGGACATCTAAACTATATGCAAATATTCCATAAATAAAACCTACAGCACATAAAATTGCAGAGAGGATTAAAATATGAATATCATCTTCAATAATGCTAAATATCAAACCAAACAATCCTATAGAATTTACAATAGGCGCAAGCAGGTTGATGATGAATGACAATACTAAAATCATAGAAACGCTATTTATAAAATCTTGCGTACAATTTACTTTTCTTCAATGTCCTAACCGAAATCCACATAAAGACTTCTTCGTCTGTATAACGATATGGCACAAAACCTACACTTCGAGAAAACCTAATCGCAGTTGGGTTGGATAATTGACAGTAAGTTCTAATCTTTAGACCTTGTTCTAAAAGATGTTTCAGCATTAATACATATCCGCGATAATACATTAAGCGATTTTCCCAACCGCCGCCGTGTACTGAAAAAATCTTTCCAGCAAAATCTTCTTTCTTCGTATAGAGAAAAGCAATTGATTTATTATTTGAGCATAATTTAAGAACATAACATTTCACAATATATGACTCATCCAATAAATCTGCCCACTCCTCGTCGGAATCAATATCGTGTACAGCCTTATGCCAATCATTAAGTGAGTACCGCCCACAGATAATTTCCTCTCTGCAATACGGTACCCACTTAACAATATCATCCGAAACAACTTTATTTCGCATTCTTCAAATCTGCTTTTAACTGCGCCAGTCGCCCCTGTGCTATAGCAATATTATTGCGAAGCGCGGCTTTAGCGTTTGCGTCTTTGTTTGGAAGTTGAGCTTTCATTGATGCAATGTTAGCTTGCAAACTTGCAATTTGATTACGAATCTGATCTTTAGATTTTGCACCCATAGTTTATTAAAGTTTTAAGTTATTTGCCTACTCTTTGGATTTTCGGCATTCTCCATTTATAATAGTATTATTTTTCACTATTCATATATGCGTTATAGCAAAACTCTCCGTATTTCTGCATCAAACTATATGCTTTTGAGAGTCCCTGATTGGGGAAAGTTCGGGCAATCAAAACCGTACAAACTTTACCCTTATAATTTATTCTAACAACACTACATTTTCCTTTGAGTTTTCCATCCGCCTTTAATGCTGAGGATGTTTCATTTTCCTTTAAGAAATCAAAAGTTTCCGGATGCTCCTCGTTATAGTCCTTAAAAATATCCTCAAACTTTGCTGAAGCAAAGATGATATACTTTCTTTCCTTTGAAAATATCTCGTCTAAAAGTGTATCAACAAAAGGGCGGAAGCGGGCAATCTCCTTCTTGTTAATGTCAAACTTCGCAGAAGCATAAGGCACTAACTCTAATTGTAACTTATTGCATATTACTTTTGTTTTTGCCTCCATACGATATTCCTCACTACTCCAATCTGGATTAGCAGACAACCCTATACCGCTATTCACCCAAGGCGTTAAGAATGCCGCTTGCTTGACATCGAACGAATCAGCCTTACCATTTACAACACCGTGTTTAAGACCATAGTTAGTTTGCTCATCAACATATTTTTCAATAAAACTATCAAGTGATGTTCCAAAGCCACTTGTTCTTTCATCCCACGCGTTGTCACATTTATCTGCATTCTCACCTGGATTTAGATTAACGACCACAGTTCGGGAATTCCTATCACCGAAAAAGTAACTGGGCAGTCCTTTAGACGAGATATCATCTTTTATTGCAACGCTAATACCTTTTGCTACAGATATATTTTCTCCATCCAACCTTTTAGCAAGGTCTATTCTCATCCGTTGGTCTAATAGTGACATCGTGTATGTACGGTATGCAATGCACCTTCAACTCCTAAAATGATGCGGTAATTATATAAAACAGAAAGTGTGGAGTCGATTTCGTTTATCTCTAAGAAGGTTGTGGAAAGACCTGACCAAAATAAACGCTACAATGCCCCACACTTGGATAGTATGGGGTAGGTACGCAGAATGCGTACAGCCACATAGCTATACAAGAAATGAGTGCTGTTCGTTTATCCTTTGGTCTTGAAAACTTCCACATTTTCTTAGAAGGACATCGAAAACACTTTCTATATGTCTGCTATTTATCCAATAGCACTACAAATATAACAAAATTTCACAAAACGAACAACACTCTTGCGGAGCATTGTTCATTAAAATATGCAATTAAACGAAAAAGATAATTACCAACTACCTCCAAAAACAAAAAAAATCCCACCCTCGCGGGTGGGATAAGTCGCCGAACTGGGGCAGATTACTCTGCTGCGTTCAAGTCGCTCAACTCGTTGAACAAGCTGCCGAATGAAGAGATCATATCACGACGGAAAGCTGCGTAATACTTCTTCACAAGCGATGCGTTCTTTGGCTCAGTTGGGTTGTTAGCCTTT
>JAFYOF010000173.1 GCA_017560305.1 Alistipes sp. | reverse complement strand
TCATCGCTCTCGCCAAGTCCGACCATCAGTCCACTCTTTGCTACTGCACCACTTTGGGAGATAATCTCCAGCGTGCGCAGGCTCGTGCTGTACTTTGCACGCGAACGCACCAGCGGCGTTAGTCGCTCGACGGTTTCGATGTTGTGCCCGATAATATCGGGCTTGGATGCCAAAACTACCTCTATGAGGTCTTCTCGAGCATCCAAATCGGGAATAAGGAGCTCAATTGTTGCGTCGGGATTCTCTTTGCGGATAGCCTCCACCACGCGCGCCCAGTGGTGAGCGCCGCCGTCGGCGAGGTCATCGCGCGTGACAGAAGTCACGACTGCGTGTCGAAGTCCCATAAGCCTCACGCTTTCCGCTACCTTTTCGGGTTCGGAGGCATCGGGGGCAAGGGGTTTGCCCGTCAGTGTTGCGCAGAATTTGCAACCACGCGTACACACATCACCCAAAATCATAAATGTTGCCGTACGACGACGCCAACACTCCGCCTTGTTGGGGCAGAGACCGCTACTGCAAATGGTATGCAACGAGTGCTCTTTAACGATGCGTTCCACCTCGGCGGACCCTTCGTTACTTTGCAAGCGAATCTTCAACCATTCGGGTTTACGGAGTACATTTACCTTGTCATAAAACTTCGGCATTTTAAGTTCATTATTTTCCAATTGATGCAAAGATAGCAAAAAAATCAAAAATATGGCTGATTTTTTATGAAAATCAACCTCCCCACCCCGAAAAAGATGGTAACACACAAAAAAAGAGCAAAAAAGAGTCGCCCGCGGCACCGCCAATCGACTAAAAACACTATCTTTGCGACCGTTTTCACGCCATATTGACACAAACAACGCAATGAGAAACATCCTTATGCTCATTTTGGCAATCACAGTGATTGCCATCGACGCCCAAGCGCAGAACAACGACCTTCGTCTGCAGGCGGAGACTCGAATCGATTACAGCGGCGACTTCCTCAATTCAGATGACACAAACGGCAAGATGGGTTTCTACGGCAGATACCTCAATGTGATGCTGTCAGGCACCATCGGCGACAAGTTCTCTTACGCCTACCGCCAGCGCCTGAACAAGGCTCACGCCGACCAGAGTTTCTTCGACGCTACAGACTGGATTTATCTCACCTATGCGCCAACAAGCAACTGGCAGTTCTCGGCGGGTAAGCAGGTGGTGGCTATCGGTGGTTACGAGTACGACCGCGCCCCTATCGACCTCTACTTCTGCTCGGAGTTCTGGAACAACATCGCTTGCTATCAGTTTGGTGTCAGCGCCGCCTACGCAACCAAGAGCGGCAACGATAAGGTTATGTTGCAGGTGTGCCAGAGCCCTTTCCGCTCGATGGCAGACAACCTCTACGCCTACAACCTGATGTGGATGGGTTCGCACGAGTGGTATCAGTCACTCTGGTCGCTGAACCTCATCGAGCAGGGCGAGGATGACCAGATGGCATATCTTGCGCTGGGTAACCAGTTCACATTCGGCAACTTCAGATTGCAACTCGACTATATGCTCCGCGCGGCACACAGCGACGCGCTCTTCAAGGACTACTCGATTATGGGCGAGGCGTCATACACCATTGCCGACAAGGTAAATCTCTTTGGTCGTATGACATACGATGTGAACAACTCGCTTGAGACGATAAACGACTACTGCGTGATGCCAAACACCGAAATCACACGCTTCGGTGCTGGTGTGGAGTACTACCCTCTGCCAGAGAACAATCGTGCAATCCGTCTCCACGCCGCATACAGCCACACGCTGGGTCGCAACGGCAACCCTTACGGTGCATTGCAGGATGGTCACTCGATGTTCACCGTCGGCCTGAAGTGGAAAATCGACATCGTATCACTCGTAAAGAAGGCATTTTAACTAACCCCAACCTTAACCTATCAAGAAAATGAACAACAAGAAATCGAGCAAATGGGAGGGCATCCCGTGTTTAGTAATCATCGTGTTGCTCTTTGGCGGCATCGGCTATGTTATGGGTGTGTCGCAGATGTTGAACACACTGATGAAGACGGCTCACGACCTGCTCCTGAACACAGTGTTCTACCTTATGGGCGTCACCGTGCTGACGGGCGCCATCGGCAAACTCTTCATTGAGTTTGGCGTGGTGAACCTGCTGGAGAAGATTTTGCGCCCGCTGATGCGTCCTATCTTCAACCTCCCTGGCGTGGCTTCGCTGGGTGCGGTGATGACATTCCTGTCGGACAACCCAGCCATCATCTCATTGGCTCAGGACAAGCGTTTCAGCAGTTATTTCAAGAAATATCAGTTCATCTCACTCACCAACTTCGGCACAGCCTTCGGTATGGGCTTGCTGGTGATTGTCTTTATGATGGGTCAGGGCTTCTTCGCCGAGCCTATCATCGGTCTGGCGGGTGCCTGCATCGGCTGTATGACATCCACACGCCTTATGCAGCGTGCCGTACTGAAGTCATACCCTCACTTCGCCGAGGAGTTGGCCTGCGAGGAGACATTCGAGGAGGGCGAGGAGCAGAAGGTGGAGGACAAGTCGCTCTTCATCCGCATCCTCAACTCGCTGCTCGACGGCGGTAAGATGGGTGTGGAGGTAGGTCTTGCCATCATCCCTGGTGTGCTGATAATCTCCTCATTCATAATGCTTCTCACCTTCGGCGCATCGCCCGAGGGCGTATATACTGGCGCAGCATACGAGGGCGTGGAGTTGTTGCCCTGGCTGGCGAGCAAGATTAGTTTCGTGTTCGAGTGGTTGTTCGGCTTCACCGACCCACACCTGATTGCCTTCCCTATCACTGCGTTGGGCGCTGTGGGTGCGGCTTTGGGTCTGGTGCCAACATTCCTCGAGAGCGGCTGGGCTGACGGCAACGCCATTGCGGTGTTCACCGCTATCGGTATGTGCTGGAGCGGTTACTTGAGCACCCACACTGCGATGCTCGACTCGCTCGGCTACCGCGAACTCACCTCAAAGGCTGTGGTGGCACACACCATCGGCGGTCTGGTGGCGGCGGTTGTAGCACATTGGCTCTATGTGTTGTATGCACTTATCTAAAATTTCACTATATTTGCATAGCATTTGAGGATGACCTTGCGTGGGTGTAGCGAAAACCCCGAAACAAGAACCGCGCACAAAAACATCCCCGACACTATACACACCTAAAGAGCGAGAGTATGAAAAACACACTCAAATTTTACAAGGATTTCCCCAAGGAGGGTATCGTCTTTGTCGATATCATCCCGCTGATGCAGGACAAGAAAATCTTTGCCCAACTCATTGACTCAATCAGCGCCAACCTCACCGCGCCAAATGTGGTTGCACCCGAGGCACGCGGCTTTTTGTTCACTGCGCCGCTGTTGTTGCAAGACCCTGCGGTTGAGAACATTATCCCAGTCCGCAAGAGTGGCAAACTCCCCTTTAACGAGGGCGACCTGTGCGATGTGGAGATTGAGAAGGAGTACGGCTCTGACCACCTCTTCTACCGCTTGAGCGACATCGCTGCGGGCAAGGCGGAGGGCGACACCATCTACCTCTCAATCATCGACGATGTGCTGGCTACGGGCGGCACAGCCGAGGGCATTGCCAAGTCGATGGAGTCAAAGACCATCACAAAGGAGGGCAAGGAGTACAAGATTAAGGTCAAGGAATTTATCTTCCTTGTCGAACTCGACTTCCTGAATGGAGCGCAGAGATTGGAGGCTATCGCACCAGTGAAATCGCTCATCCATTTGTAAAATTTTTATTATCTATAACCCGTTGCAGACCTCGCAGCGGGTTTTTTATTTTCCCCTCGCAGAAATTCGCCCGCGCACGAAATTATCTTTGCGGCGCAACAACATTTTGACAATTAGCCTCGTGCGCGACAATGATGCGAAAAGGTTTTCATACGCGAAAAATGAATTTTTTTTGCAATTTCTTTTTCAGTTTAGAAATTTATTTGTAATTTCGTGTTATGAATGCTTACTATCTCTGCCCTTGGGCAAGGTGGTACGGTAAAAAATTAGAAACAAACGGAAATCATCAGCAGGCAAAATCACTTCGGCCCGAGGGCTGCGGAGTTTTGTTGTGCGTGTTTTTTGTCGTTTTAGGGATGCAAACAGAAGGAAGGAAACAATTTTTTTTTAATCCATTTAATACTAACATTTTATGAAAAAATTTCTTTACTCATTGTTGGCTGTAGCCACATTGGTTAGCTGTACCGATAATGGTACAGAGCCAGTAGGTCCAGAGGGTCCAGAGGGTCCAGAGACTATTGAGGCTTCAAACTTCACTATTGAGGCTACCGAGGGCTTGTCTTTCGCTTGGGAGAACGAGTCAAAGGTATCTGTATTCCGTTCAAACACAAACGAGAAGTTCGTTTACGACGCAGAGCAGCTTGCTTTCGTTAAGTCTGACAAGCTCAAGGCTGGTGAGGCTCTCGACTATGTTTACGGTGTTCACCCTTACAAGGGCACAAACCGCGTACAGAGCGGCAAGGTTAAGACTGAGTTGATCGCCGAGCAGACTTATGTTGAGAACGGCGTATGCTTCGAGGAGAACCCAATGGTTGCTGTTTCTGCAAGCGCAGACTCAAAGGAGATGGAGTTCAAGAACTTGTGCGGTTACGGTGTTGTTAAGTTGTACGGTACAGCTGCTGTTAAGAAGGTTGCTATCCAGGGTCTTAACAAGGAGGACTTGGCTGGTACAATCTTGGCTACTGTAGGTGAGGAGCCAGTTGTTTCTTTCCAGGCATTGCAGCAGGCTTTGGTAGGTGTTGCTTCTGAGGAGGCTATCATCCTCGGCGAGACAGAGGAGAACGCAACTGCATTCTACATCACTCTTCCTCCTGTAACATTCGAGGCTGGTTACACTATCGTTATCACTGACTCTTACGGTAATGTTCGTAAGAAGAACTTCAAGGTTGATGAGGAGAACCCAGCAGTTACTATCAACCGTAACGAGGTTACAGAGATTTGTACATTCGAGTTGAAGGAGAAGTTGCCTACAAAGACTATCCTCGATGTTCAGTTCAACGAGGACGGTACTGCTACTGACGCTGGTATCTATGGTTTGGATGTTCAGTTGATGGGCGAGACAACTCCTAACACATTCGTTTACAAGCACAAGAAGTTCAAGGAGAACAACATTGCTCGTTTCCACAATGTTCGTATCAACAACGATGTTACAAAGCACTCTTACTATAAGGTTGATTACTCACAGAACGAGGAGATGATGACAACTATCGCTGATGGTTTCGCATTGGAGGTTGTTACATTGGCTACTTGCGCTAACTGGGATTGGTGGTTGTCACCAGTTGCTACTGACGCATTCCGTTTCTTGCTCCAGGGTGGTAAGGACAACTACAACTGGAAGTTCTCAAGCAACAACGGTGGTGGTTGGTTTACAAACGGCGATATGATCAACACTACTTACGAGTTCAACAAGTATCACCACAATGTATATATGTACGATGCTGACAACATGCAGATCCAGGTATGGCACAATGGTGAGTTGCTCGGTTTGAAGGAGAATGTTGCTTCATTCAACCCAGGTCAGTTGCTCACAATCGGTGGTTACGGTGATGTAAACGACAACTTGTATATGCAGTGGAACGGTGAGGTTGCTTTGGTTCGTATGTACGACCAGGTATTGGAGCCAGCAGAGATCGGCGAGAAGTACAAGGATCTCAAGTTGCCAGAGGCATCAGAGGCTCCTGCAGCAACTT
>JAFYOF010000172.1 GCA_017560305.1 Alistipes sp. | reverse complement strand
GTGGCTCCTGCCAGACGCCCTTGCTGACCACATCACAACTTCCACAATGAGAGTATCTTTTTGTTTATAATAATTATAAATGATGCAAATTACCCCCCCTCGCAGGTCTCTTTTTGATCATTAAGCTGACAACTCAATCGCAAGATAGCAAAACAAGTTATTAATATGTATAATGAAGATGCTATTAGTCGCGTAAAAATGGTTGATGGAAGTAAATTATACACCTTCACATTTTCATATCGATCTAAAGAGGCTGCAACCAAGAAATATAATGATGCAATTAAAAACGGGCTTCTGAATTAGTGGGGTATTTACATCATAAAATAATGGTGGCGTATGTAGGAAACAATTTAGTTTCTTCATACGCCACCGTTTTATTATTTGTGAGGTATCAGTTTACTCAACCTCCACAAGAACTGCGTTTGTTGGAACTGCCTCGCCAACCTCTACGAGAATCTGCTTCACAGTACCCGCGTAGTCGGTAGGGATGTTGTTCTCCATCTTCATTGCCTCGAGGATTGCAACGGTCTGACCCATCTTCACCTTGTCACCCACCTTCACGCAGATGTCAATGATGCGACCTGGCAGCGGAGCTTCCACGGTCTTGCCAGTGATAGGCTTAACCTTCTGAGCAGCAATAGCCGCGCGTGCCTCTGCCGCATTCTTCTCCTCCTGAGCAGCCTTCTCTGCCTCCTTTGCGGCTTTGGCAGCCTCAGCCTCCTCGTATGCCTTCTTCTTGGTGTTGGTGAGGAAGTTCTTAGCAACCATTGGGAACAACTCCAGAAGGAGCAACTCCTTCTCGTTCTCCGCCAGCTTCACACCGCCAGCCTCTGGCAACTCTGGGTTAGGCTGCATCTTATATTTAGTGGTATCGTAAGGAATCTCCTCGGCGAAGCCACATATCTTCATTCTGAATGCAGGGTCAATCTCAACTGGAGTCTTACCATAGTCACCCTTCACCAGGCCGATGAACTGCGAGCTCTTGTTGGTGTACATCTCGCGACCAGCCTTCTCATCCATAGCGCAGTTTACAGCCTGTGCGCCCACAATCTGCGATGTAGGGGTCACAAGCGGTGGAAGACCTGCCGACAGACGCACGGTAGGAATCAACTCCATAGCGCGTGGAAGGATATCCTCCGACTTGAGCTGCTTGAGCTGTGCCACCATATTTGAGTACATACCGCCAGGAATCTCCGCCTTCTGAACCAACTCATCTGGAGCAGGGAAGCCGAAGTAAGCCTCAATTTTCTGGCTGATGGTAAGCAGAGTATCGAAATCCTCAGCCTTCGCCGCAGCCACAGCCTCGTTGAAGTACTGGTCAGCGGTGTCAGAGAATGCGTAGCGGTTTGGCTTTGGGCTCTCCTTGCCGAATACCGACAACTCCAACTCCTTGCGGATGACCTTCAACTGCTCGTTAATCTTCGCCACAGCCTCCATATTCACGCCGATGTCGATACCCATCTTCTGGCAGAATACATACACAAGCTCCAATGCAGGGGCACCAGTACCGCCAGCAAACCACCAGCAGTTGGTATCCACAACATCAACACCCGCTGCGATAGCGGCAAACACCGACGCCAAACCGTAACCTGGGGTAGAGTGGGTGTGGAAGTCGATAGGCACCTTGATATGCTCCTTGAAGAGCTTCACCAAACGGCTGATTCGTGCAGGTGGAATAAGTCCCGACATGTCCTTGATGGTAATCATATCAGCACCGAGCGCCGCCATCTGCTTTGCCTTTGAGAGGAAGTACTCGTCAGTAAAGACTGGCTGTGGAGCCTTCTTGCCCATCAGGCGCTGGAAGAATGATGGCTGTGGGTACTTTGGGTCAACGGTGTAGCAAACGGCGCAGTCGGCAATACCGCCATAGCGCTTCACATACTTGATAGTTGACTTTACATTATCCACATCGTTCAACGCGTCGAAGATACGCATAATACCCAGACCGCTCTTTATTGCGTTGCGGCTGAAGCCATCGATAATCTCGTCGGTGTAAGGCGCATAACCAAAGAGGTTACGACCACGCGAGAGGGCTGTGAGCTTTGACACATCGCCCACGCTTGCATAAATTTTCTCAAGACGAGTCCAAGGGTTCTCACCCAAATAACGCATCACTGAATCGGGCACAGCACCGCCCCAGACCTCCATAGCGAAGAAGCCTGCATCCTTATAATATGGCAGACATCGGTCTATCTGCTCCTGCGTCATACGGGTAGCAAACGACGACTGCTGACCATCACGCAGAGTTAAATCTCTAATCTTTAGTGTTTTAGCCATTATTCTAAATGATTTTCTCCTAAATGTTTTAACCTAATAACCTTGAGTAAATTTTTACTCAACGCAAAGATAGAAAACTTATTCGATAACACAATTTTTTTGTGGTGAATTATTGTTATTGTGCGGTAAATATTCGACCTTTGTGGCAAAATTATGCATTGATTAAATTTATGTCACCTTATATAATTCTACTCACGCTGGCAATCTACCTCGCTGCGATGTTCTTTTTGGCACACCGCAGGGGGCGAGATGTGAGCAACAATGACTTTTTCATCGGCGGCAGACGCACCTCGTGGTGGGTAGCTACACTTGCGATGATTGGTGCTGCGATGTCGGGTGTTACATTCATCTCGGTGCCTGGCTCGGTGGCTGCGGATGGCTTCTCCTATATGCAGATGGTCATCGGCTTCACCATAGGTCAGGTGGTGTTGGCTACGCTGCTCGTACCCGCATTCTACAAGCGTAAGGTGGTGTCACTATACGAGTATCTTGATGGCCGTTTTGGAGATGAGGCGCACCGCACGGGAGCGTGGTGTTTTATCGTGGCAAAACTCATCGGCGCAGCGCTCAAGATTTATGTGGTATGCGTTGTGATGCAGTTACTTGTGTTCGACCAGCTGAAGTTAAACATCATCTGCAATATCGCACTCACAATGCTCATCGTGTGGCTCTACACACGCCGTGGCGGAGTGCGCTCGCTTATCATCACCGATGTGCTGCAATCTGCGTGCCTTGTGGGTAGTGCGGTAGTTGTGATATACTCGTTGTGCAAGGCAATGGGACTCTCGATGAGTGATGCCGTGGCAACTATCAAAGAGTCTCCTTATTCGCAGATGTGGTTCTTCGATGACCCTGCGTCACCGCGATATTTCTGGAAGATGGTGGCGGGAGGTGCTTTGTGCCTCGTTGCGATGACTGGACTCGATCAGGATATGATGCAGCGCAACCTGAGCTGCCGCACAAAAAGAGAGTCGCAGACCAACATCATCCTTACGGCTCTTTGCCAGATTGTGGTCATCGCTCTGTTCCTTGCGCTGGGCGTTCTATTGTATCGTTACATCGACTTTGCACGCCTGCCACAACCCGCATCGGGTGATGATGCATTTGCTCTTGTTGCGGTGCAGGGTGGATTGCCATATATTGCTGGAATAATGTTTGTTGTAGGACTTATATCAAGCACCTATTCAGCTGCGGGCTCGGCTCTCACTTCGCTAACGACTACCGTAACAATAGACATCTTCGATGGCAGAAAAAATCTTGACGAGCAACAACTCGCCCGCCTGCGCCGCCGCACCCACACGATTATGGCTGTGGTGATGACTGCGATGGTTGTGCTCTTTTATCTCCTAGGCGAGGGTAGTGTTATCAACCTTGTTTTCAAGATTGCGGGCTACACCTATGGTCCTATCCTCGGACTCTTTGCCTTTGGTCTGCATTCACGCCGCAAGGTAAGGGGCAGATATATCCCCGTAATCGCAGTTTTGTCGCCCATATTGAGCTATCTTTTGCAGTGGTTTGTCAGCACAAAATTCCAATATTATATCGGCTTTGAATTGTTGGGATATAATGCTTTATTTACTATCTTTGGACTCATTTTAATTTCAAAATCAAAGAACGATGAACTTTAAAAAGTTGTTAATTTCTATATATTTGCTACTTGCGCTGGTTATCTCAACCAACGCTTCATCTCAAAACCTCTCGGCGGATGCCCGCACCGAAGTGGGCGAAGTGCTCTCGCGCATAGTCGCGCGCGAAATTTTGGGTGGATATGTCAAGGTGGACCGCACCAAGGCAGCGGGCGACAGATTGGATATCTACGCCTCTGTTGGTCTGTCATACTACCCGTTCCGTGAGGATAATGTGAGAGCTATGTACGACTCCGTGAGAAGCGTTCTGCCCGAGAAGTATGCAAAATATAAGATTTCGCTTCACACCGACAACCATCTTATCGAGGAACTAATCCCGATTTACCACCGCACGGCACACAAGGGCGCGGTGCGTTTCACAAATACCAGCAATCAACCGCTTGTGACTTCGCTTTCAAAGTTGAGCACTCCTACTCAGGGCTTGGCGGGTCGTCATATCGCAATGTGGCAGAGCCACGGACGCTACTTTGAGCAGAAAGAAAACCTCTGGCGCTGGCAGCGTTCACGCCTTTGGGAAGCTGTGGAGGATCTCTTCACGCAGAGTTTCGTGTTGCCATATCTTGTGCCGATGCTGGAGAATGCGGGCGCAAATGTGTTGTTGCCACGCGAGCGCGACACCCAACTTGAGGAGATTATCATCGACAACAACGAGGGCATAGATGACACAACCTACACGGAGCACAACGGCGCAAAGCACTTCGCCGATGGAGGTACGGGGTTTGCCCACAAACGCGAGGTCTATATGACTGGTCAAAACCCATTCAAGGAGGGTACAACGCGAGTGGTGGAAAGCATCTCATCGGGCGAGGAGAGCCGTGCCGAGTGGCGCGCTACAATTGCGCAGGAGGGCGATTATGCCGTATATGTAGCCTACGAGAGTTTCGGCAAGGAGAGCACCGAGGAGGCGCACTACACCGTGCATCATCGTGGCGGCGAGAGCGAGTTTGCCGTAAATCAGACAATGGGCGGCAAGATGTGGATTTATCTGGGTCATTTCCCATTGGCGGCGGGCGAGGATATGCTCATCGTGTCGCTTGATAACAAGTGCAGCAAGGCGGGCAAGAAGGTCTCGGCTGACGCTGTGAAGATTGGTGGCGGCTGGGGTAACATTGCACGCGAGGTGAGCAAGGAGTTTCAGAATGATGACATCATCTATGAGCCTATGACAAGCGAATATCCCCGCTTCTGCGAGGGCGCTCGTTACTGGTTGCAATGGTCTGGTTTCGAGGAGGATGTATATACCCCAAAGGAGAATAAGGATGACTATCGTGACGACTATATGTCGCGTGCCCACTGGGTAAATGCCCTTGCGGGTGGCTCTGAGCGTCTGCCCAAGGAGAAGGGAAAATCCATACCGATTGACCTCACTCTGGCGTTCCACTCCGATGCGGGCGTAAGATTGAATGATGACATCATCGGTACACTCGGCATCTACTACACCAAGGACAACAAGGGTCGCTTTGAAGGTGGTGCTGACCGCTATCTCTCTCGCGACTTGACCGATATGGTGATGTCGCAGATTGTGGGTGATATCCGCTCAACATTTGAGCCCGAGTGGAGCCGCCGAGGTATGTGGAACCGCTCATACTACGAAGCACGCGTTCCCGCCGTACCGACTATGCTGCTGGAATTGCTCTCGCACCAGAACTTCGCAGATATGCGCTACGGCAACGACCCTAAGTTCAAGTTTGTGGTGAGCCGCGCAGTATATAAGGGCATCCTACGCTATCTCTCAAGCCAATACAACTGCCAGTACACCGTTCAGCCGCTGCCCGTCGAGGGTTTCAAGGCTACATTTGTGAATGCAGACTCTGCTGATGTAGAATTGAGCTGGAGTGCCGTGAAGGATAGCCTCGAGCCAAGCGCTACGCCCGACTACTATATCGTCTACACACGCAAGGACGATGGCGGCTTCGACAATGGTACAAAGGTCAAGAACACCCACATCCGTATGAAGCAGGAGGCGGGGCATACATATAGCTACCGCGTGACAGCCGTAAACAAGGGTGGCGAGAGTTTCCCAAGCGAGATATTGTCTTCGCACCGCGTGGCGTCAGAGCGAGGCAGAGTGCTGGTGGTGAATGGTTTTGACCGCGTGAGCGCTCCACTGAGCATTCAGGGTGACTCGCTGGCTGGCTTCCACAACAACTACGATTCGGGTGTTGCCTACCTCAAAAACATAGACTTCACGGGCGAGCAGCGCAACTTCGACCGCCGCCAGTCACGCAACGAGAACGACAACACAGCCCTCGGCTCATCATACAGCGACTACGAAACCGAGGTCATAGCGGGCAACACATTCGACTATCCCGTGGTGCACGGAGAGTCAATCATCGCGGCGGGTTACTCCTACTGCTCGGCGAGCGTCAAGGCCGTGGAGAGTGGGGCGGTGACGCTTGGCGACTACCCAATCGTGGACTTTATCTTCGGCAAGCAGCGCGCGTGCGCCGTGGGTCGCGGAGTGCGCGACTACGAGCACGAGGTATTCTCCGAGCAGCTGCAGACTATGCTTGCGGCATACACCCGTACGGGAGGCTCATTCTTCGCTTCGGGATGTTATGTGGTGAGTGATTTGTGGAATAGTCCAAACGCCGATGGCGAGGATAAGGAGTTTGCACGCAAGGTGTTACACTCTTCATTTAATGGAGATATGGCCACTCGCCGAGGCATTGCCAAGGTGGTGGCGTCGCCTATGCAGATGGCTCGTCAGACAATAAATTTCAACCGCGAGCCCTCGTTTGAATGCTATGGTGTGGAGTCGCCAGGATGCGTGATGCCATCGGGCAAGGATAGCCACATTGCGATGCGCTACGCCACAAACAATCAGTCGGCGGCTGTGGCTTACAATGGCGAGGATTACCGCTCGGTGGTGATGGGCTTCCCATTTGAGGTCATCCTCGATGCCGAGCAACGACACTCGCTGATGCGTGGCATTCTGGAGTTTTTGAGCACCAAAAAGGAGAAGAAATAATGGCAATCTCATCGCACACACTACGCACAATATCGATGCCTATGGGAATGGTCGTCGGCGCTCTGGTGTGCCGTCAGGTGGCGTGGGTGGATGGCATCACGCAGGGTCTGCTGACGCCGACATTCATATTTGCGATGTTGTTTCTCACCTTCTGCCGTGTAGACGCGCGCAAGATTTGCTTTTCGTGGATGCACCTTTGGCTGATTTTGTTCCAGATTGTGGGCAGCGTGGCGGTCTACTTCGCTTTGGCTGGCTGGGATGCAGTGATTGCGCAGGGTGCGATGGTCTGCATCCTGACACCCGTAGCGATGGCAGCGGTGGTTATAGGCGGAATGCTGGGTGCTAATGTTGAGACGATGGCGGCATATAGCCTTATGTGCAACTTCCTAATTGCGCTGGTTGCGCCATTTATGCTGCACGAATTTGGTAACGGAGAGTGCAATATGGCGCAGATTCTTCAGCGTGTTGCGCCTCTGCTGATTGCACCCTTTGTGATGGGGCAGGTGTGCCGATTCTCTGCGCCAAAGGTGGCGGGATGGGTGGCACGACACAGCCAGATTTCTTTTTATATCTGGTTGCTCTCGCTGGTGGTTATCATCGGTCGCACGACCTGTTTTTTACTTGATTACGAGGCGGATAGGGGAGTTGAAATTGCGCTTGCAGTTGTGGCACTCGGTATATGTCTTTTGCAGTTCAAACTGGGTCGTATAATTGGACGCCGATATGGCGATGCTGCGGCGGGAGGTCAGTCGCTTGGACAAAAGAACACCGTATTGGCGGTGTGGCTCTCGCAGGCCTTCCTCGACCCTATTTCGTGCGTTGCGCCAACAGCATATATCGTGTGGCAAAATCTCGTTAACTCCTATCAAATCTACCGCGCAGGCAAGTCATAGGTAAAGCGCCACACATCTCTAAGGTGCTCATTATCTGCCATATCGGAAGGTAAAATCACCGACTCCGTAACAAGCGGCAGCGTGCGTCGGCGCGACTGCGACAACTCCACACCCTCAAGCGAAAAGATATACTCCACAAGCTCGGTGCAATACATCGCCGTAGTGTCCGACAAGAGATAATCGTGATCAAACTCCACGCCCGAATCCTTCAACCTCAAGGCGTGGCGCGAGATTGCTTTTGCGCGCGCAGAATCAAGTCCTTCATAACGCATTACGCAACCTGCCGCGGCAACATCATAGGCGAAAAAATCCTCAATCCTATCGCACAAAATGCGCTCGTCGGGGCGCGTGTTGTCGGGCTCAATGTGCGCCACCATCAGGGTGCTGTCGCACTCCACAATCACACCAATATGGGAAAAACTATTCTCGCCTCTGCCCGACGATGCGATGAATCCGCTTTGCACGCTTCTACCGAGGCGAAAGGCAATATCTCCCACCGAAAATTCAGCAACGGGCGGGGTGATAGAAGGGTAGTCAACAATCCTTTGTCGGCAGCTAAACGAAACCGCCAACAAAATGAATAGCAGATATTTACAAAGTTTATTTCGAGTCGAGGTTGACATCAATCTTCCAACGATTATCCAACTTCAACAACTTGCAAACCTCCTCGTGTGTCGAGCCGTTGCCGTAGGTGATTTTTGTGGTCAGTGTCATCTGATTATCATCCTCCAACGATGGCTCCTCGCCGATGATTTCGACCTTGGCGATGCCGCCCTTCTCGGCGATGGACTTGCGCTCCTTCTCCATAATGGCGCAGTAGAGTTCCGTGTCGCCCTCGTCACCGAGAGTGGTGTAGTGAAGCGCCTCAGTGAACTCGCCCTGCTCGATGGCAGAGAAGAATGATTTTGTTGTTGAGCGGGGTGTGCGACCGCCACCACACGCAACCAGCGTGAGGCAGAGCGATGCTGTGAGTATCGTGAAAAATCGTTTCATATAGGCAAAGATAAGAAAAATTTGTAAATTTGTAGTGTAATTCAACGATTATGGCAAAACAAAAGATTGAGAAGACCAACGCGGCGCGCCTGCTCGACAGGGCGAAGATAACATACGAGCTTGTACCTTATGAGGTGGATGAGAACAACCTTGCGGCGACACATGTGGCCGAGCAGCTGGGCGAGGATATCGCTACGGTGTTCAAGACATTGGTGCTCACGGGTGACCGCACGGGGCATTTGGTGTGCGTAGTGCCAGGCAACCACGAGGTGGACCTGAAGGCGGCGGCACGCATCTCGGGCAACAAGAAGGTGGAGATGCTCCCGATGAAGGAGTTGCTGCCCACAACGACCTACATTCACTCAACGGCGCTCAATTTTCCGTTTATATACATCAGCGCTGGAGTCCGTGGTCTGCAAATCAAAATCGTCCCGCAAGACCTAATCACTTTTGTCGGCGCCGAGGTTGGCAAATTGAGCGTAGAGATGGAGTAAAAGTTATAATTATGAAAAGTTTTCAATTATTAGAATCAGACTTTTATCATTTTATGATAAATGAAGGCGGGTTGATGCCAAAAACTGCTCGAGACTATTTGTATAGACTCCGCTTTTTGTCATTATCACACCAGTTAGACCCTGAATCAATTGAAAAAATAATAGAAAAGGAAACGACCAACAGACTGAATAGAGATATCTACAATTCAACAAAAGCAATTGCAGATTTTCGCTCGTGTTTAAGAAAATTTTTGGCATTCATAAATTCGGATTACAGAAATAATCTAAACTTTTTGGATGAAAAGGATGTTGACCAAATACAATCTTCCTCAAGTTTACTAAAAACAGAAAAAGAAGCCCTTCTTAAATCGAGAATTGGGCAAGGTGCGTTTAGAAATAATTTAATTGAATATTGGGGAGGTTGCTCCATTACACATTGCTCACAAGTCAATATACTCGTAGCATCTCACATCAAGCCCTGGCGCGTTTCAACAAACAAGGAAAGACTTGATAAATACAACGGATTACTTTTATTGCCTAATCTTGATAAATTATTTGATTTAGGTTACATTTCATTTGACAATAACGGACAAATCATTATTTCAAGTTTATTATCAGATGAGGATAAAGTCATTTTAGGACTTAACCCAAAACTTCATCTATCTAGGTTGGAATAGAGTCACTACGAGTACTTAGAATACCATCGAGAAAAATGTTTTATCAAATAGTCTGGTTATAACTGGAATGTACATATATTCTATCTCATTTATGTAATCAAACAAATGAGCATCTTCCCAAGTTAGTATATCTTTCATGGCTCTACAATTTTTCTCAAAGTTACAAAAAAACTCTGCCTATCGAGAAATAAGCAGAGTTGATTTTGGTTTACAGCAGATTTTTCATTGCTTCATCCATCTGGTCATTACCAAAGCTATCAAGATAGATTTGCGTTACTCTCTCGGAGCTATGTCCCATAATTTGACTAATCAATGCTGTTGACACGCCAGCCTTTTTCATTACCGTTGCTTGGCTGTGCCTTGCAGCATAGGTTGTGAGAGTGATAGGTAAGTTCAGTTCTTCGCCAATCTGTTTTAGATGATTATTTACTTTAGTGATTACCTTGTGTAGTCTATCCGCTTTCTGAACCTCAGTTTTATGGTATGCGGATAAAATTGGAAACAGATATGCGCCACCTCGATATTTATTTATCAATTCAATAGCTCTTGGTTGTAAGGGTACAATAATTCGTTTCTTTGTTTTATGCCTGTAATAGATAACTCTGCCATCCATTATATTTTCTGATTTCAACAGAGCCATATCTATAAAGTTTATGCCTGCTGTGAAGTAGGAGAATATAAACACATCAACCGCAAGGATCTCTAACTCAGATTTACCCCTGTAATTGATAATATTTATTATATCATTTTTAGATAGTGCTCTTTTGGCTGTTTGTTGGCTCACCTTAGAAACCTTGTATGCACGAAACGGATAAGCTTCAGTTGTTATCAGCTTCATATCTATAGCCTTGTTGAAAATAGTTCGCAAGTGTCTTAGTCGTGTGCCTATTGTATTGATGGCAAAATTCTGCGACTTCATCCACTGCTCATATCGTTTCAACCACGCTATGTCAATATCTAAAAACGGGATGTCTAGATGCTTATTGAATTTGATAAATGAATTGTAGGAAACTTGGTACATCCCTGCATAGCGCACCCTATTTTCTAACTTCAAACTCTCGATGTATTGCAAATATAGCTCGCCTACGGTTTTCGGAGGTTGCTTTTCAATCTTATCTAGCAAGGTAGTAGCGGTGAACTCTTTTCCATCCAAACGATTTTCTAATGCTTTTCTTCTTATTTTGCCTATTTCAGCATCGATAATAAGTTGGATTCTTGCATAGTCTGGGCAATCTTCTTTTACCTGATTTGCTTTGAAGTTCCAGTGTCTAGCATTGATGGATATGCCAAGATTTTGATATTTTCTTATCTTATCTTTGCAAACGCATAACATTAGAGGGTGTTCCCCATTAGATAGTGTTTTGGATTTGTAACATAGCACCTTGATTGTTTCGCTCATTTGGTTTACGCGGTTTACACTATGGTTTACACAAAACGGGCTTATTGGTCAAAAATAGTACATAAAATCGGGACAAACGGTTGATTTTCTTATATTTGGACTATTTGAGTTAGAAATGGATAAAAAGTTTGCCCAAAATGTGGGCATCGCACCCTCGTCAGACACGGCTACAACGGGGG
>JAFYOF010000171.1 GCA_017560305.1 Alistipes sp. | reverse complement strand
GCCGAGTCGGTCACCATATCCTCCGACAGGATAATCGGGCGCAGGTGCAGATAGACCAACTTCTGGACAAACTTCATCGGCTCACCCAGCGGCAACTTCAGGCGGCGGAAAATGTCGCGCACCATCTTCGAGCCGAGCACCTCGTGCTGGTGGAATGTCCAGCCGATTTTGCGGTCGTATGCCTTCGTGAGGGGCTTGGCGATATCGTGCAGAACTGCCGCCCAGCGAAGCCACAAATCATCGCTCTTGCGTGCCACATTATCCAGCACCTTCAGCGTGTGGCGGAAGTTATCCTTGTGTGCGTGGTTGCCCACTCTCTCGACGCCGCACAAGCGCTCCATCTCGGGGAAGATGAGCTCCAGAAGGCCTGTCATATGCAGCAGGTCGAAGCCCATAGATGGCACGGGCGAGAGGACTATCTTATTGAGTTCCACAATGATGCGCTCCTTTGACACAATCTTGATGCGCTCCTTGTTGCGCACAATCGCATCGAAGGTCTCCTCCTCAATCGTGAAGCCCAGCTGCGTGGCGAAACGCACCGCACGCATCATTCTCAAAGGGTCATCCGAGAAGGTTATGTCGGGGTCGCAGGGGGTGCGGATGATGCAATCCTCGAGGTCGAACATTCCATCAAACGGGTCAACCAACTCGCCAAAGCGGTCGCCATTGAGACACCACGCCATTGCGTTGATTGTGAAGTCGCGTCTGCACTGGTCATCCTCAAGCGTGCCCGCCTCAACCACCGGCTTGCGCGAGTCGTGAGTGTAGGACTCCTTGCGGGCGCCTACGAACTCCACCTCGGTGCCGTGGGCACGCACCATAGCCGTGCCGAAGGTCTTGAATACCGACACCTTGCCCTTCACCTCGCGTCCCAACGCCTCGGCAACCTCGATGCCGCTACCCACAACCACCACATCAATGTCGGTCGAGGGACGACGCAGATAGTAGTCGCGGACATATCCGCCCACGACATACGCCTCGACGCCGAGAGAATCGACGATGCGCGATATTTTACGAAACACAGGGTTGGCAAGTGGTGCAAACTCTTCCATCTAACTCCTTATTTTTCAGCCGACTGCAAGCAGCGACGATATAATTGAACAGTATTCTCCAGACCGTAGTAGAGGGCGTCGGAAATCAGCGCGTGACCGATTGACACCTCGTCGCACCACGGAATGCGCTCGGCAAAATATGCCAGATTCTCAAGGCTCAGGTCGTGACCCGCATTCAGACCAAGACCCACCTTGCGAGCCGCCTCGGCAGCCACAACATAGGGGGCGATGGCAGCCTCACGGTCGGCCTTGTAGCCCGCAGCATACGCCTCGGTGTAGAGCTCCACGCGGTCGGCACCACACTCCTTCGCACCCTCGACCATCTCGGCTACGGGGTCAACGAAGATTGAGGTGCGGATGCCCGCCTCCTTGAAGCGGCGGCACACATCGGTAAGGAACTCGCGGTGGCGGATGGTGTCCCAGCCAGCGTTTGAGGTGATGGCATCCTCGGCATCGGGCACGAGGGTCACCTGCGCAGGCTTAACCTCCAACACAAGGTCGATGAACGAGGGGATCGGGTTGCCCTCGATGTTGAGTTCGGTGGCGATAACCGCCTTCAAATCACGCACATCCTGATAGCGAATGTGTCGCGCATCAGGGCGTGGATGTACTGTGATGCCCTCGCCGCCAAAGCGCTCGATGTCGAGCGAGCAGCGCACCACATTTGGCATATTGCCGCCACGAGAATTACGCAATACGGCAATCTTATTTACATTAACACTCAGTTTTGTCATAAATTCGTTATCTTTGCATCACAAAGTTACTTATTTTTTTCTTTGCGAGTATGAAAATCGTACTTTTTTCGCGTCCCCAGATAAATCATTCGGTTGAAGATCTGGAGCGTCTGTTCCGACTTATCGCCCATTACGGGTTCGACTTTGCAATAAATCAGGAGTTTGCGAAGGTCGTAGAGAGTATGCTCGGCACTCACATCGAGAGTGAAAAAATCTATGGCGAGACCACGGGCAAGCAACCGCAGGAGAGCGTGATGGTGTGCTACGGCGGCGATGGCACTATTTTGGAGGCTATCCACCGCCTGAGCAACAAGCGTATCCCCGTGGCGGGCATCAACCTCGGTCATCTGGGCTTCCTCACCTCGGCAACACGCGATGGTGTGGAGTCACTCTTCGAGCAGATTGCAAGCAACACCCTGAACATCCAGCCACGCACATTGCTCACTGTCGAGGGTGAAAGCATCGGGCAGATGATGGCTCTCAACGAGGTGGCGGCACAGCGCCTGGAGGCGACGATGATCAAGGTCGAGGCAAGGGTCAACAAGCAGCTGGTGGCGCAGTATAATGGTGATGGCGTAATCGTTTCATCCCCAACGGGTTCTACGGCTTACTCGCTGAGCGCGGGAGGCCCTATCGTGGCGCCCGACTGCCACTGCTTCCTAATCACTCCGCTGGCTCCGCACAACTTCGGAATGCGCCCCGTGGTGCTGCCCGACAGCGCCGAGATTGTGCTGAAGATTTCGATGCGCCAGGGCAGGGCGATGCTCTCAATCGACAACCGCACATACTCCCTGCTCGACGGCGAGAGCATCACCATCCGCCGTGCCGACGAGCAGATTTTATTGGTCAACCCACACAATATTTCGTTCTACGAAACGTTACATAGCAAGATGATGTGGGATGCCGACATCAGAAACTAAACCGCCCGAAAGCCGCCCCGGCAACCCCACCCAAAGGGTGGAAATGATAAAAAATCGGGAAAAAGTTTAGTTTCCAACTAATTTTGTCTATATTTGCAAGATAATATGAGCGAGAAAATGAATATTCCACAGCATATCGCCATCATTATGGATGGCAACGGCAGATGGGCACGCCAGCGTGGCAAGGAGCGTAGCGAGGGTCATATCGCAGGTAT
>JAFYOF010000170.1 GCA_017560305.1 Alistipes sp. | reverse complement strand
CATCTTGTCCGCCCTTCGTTTGGCGGTTTCCACTACGCCCTGGGCATCACACTATGCCTGCTGGTGTATGGTTACTGGAACTACCGCCACCCGAAAGTATCGGAAGTGGACATCACCATCAACAAACCATTGGAGAGTCCCATGCGCATAGTTGCAGTGAGTGACATACACCTCGGCTACGGCACCGACAAGCAGCAACTGAAGCAATATGTGGAGTTGATAAACGCACAGCAGCCCGATATTGTACTGATTGCGGGCGACCTTATCGACAACAGCATTAAACCTGTACGAGAGCAACAGATGCACGAGGAGTTGCAGGAGATTAATGCTCCAGCCTACATGGTGATGGGTAACCACGAATATATCAGCGGTGCGGCAGAGTGCGTTGACTTCCTGAGCAATACCCCTATTCAGCTACTAAAAGACAGCATCATAACACTTGAGAACGGAGTGCAAATCATAGGTCGTGACGACAAACACAATCGCCGTCGCAAGTCGCTGGAGCAGTTGGTTGCAGAGTGCGACAACGCAAAGCCTACGATTGTACTCGACCACCAACCATACAACCTTGCGCAGACAGACTCACTAAAGGTTGATTTGCAGTTCTCGGGACATACCCATCGCGGGCAGATATTTCCGCTAAATCTGCTCACTGATATCATGTATGAGCAGAGCCACGGCTACCGCCACTGGTCACACTCCCACATCATCGTATCAAGCGGGCTCTCGCTGTGGGGGCCTCCGTTCCGTATCGGCACTGATAGCAATATGTATGTAATCACCTTGAGTAGTCAGCCACAATAAACAACAACGCCAGAGCATTCACTCTGGCGTTTATCGTTCTATTTCTTATCCTTGGAGTTACCCTGAATAGTAATCAACTTAACCTTGCTCGATTCGTTGGTGTAAATCTGGATAACCTTGTGAAACTTTCCCGGTTCAATCTTGTGCGGCTCATACTTGACCTTGATTTCGCCACTCTCGCCAGGCATCACGGGTCGACGCGAGTAACTCACGGTAGTGCACGAGCACGACTTATGAATCTTCTTAATCACCAGCGGGCCATCACCCTCATTCACGAAACGGAACATCGCTATCAGGTCGCCACCCTTGCGCTGAACATCGCCGAAGTCGTGCGACATACGCTCAAAGGTCATCTTCGCACCGCCCTCGCTCTGCGCCATAACTCGAGTTGAGAGACCGCACATCACAGCGAGAGAGAGTAGAAATAAAATCTTCTTCATTTGACACTCTTTTTGCTCTACCTAAGGCGGAGTCACTAATTCAACTTAAAGTTATAGGTTATCGTTCCGCCCTGCATATAACTGCGGCTCTCAGTGAACTGCGCACGCTTGGCGGCGGCGATGGCTGCGGAGATAAGTCCCGCATCCGACGAGGTGGAGCCTTTGGGCTCGTAGGTGGCATTGGTCACCTTGCCGTGCTGGTCGACAGTCACGCGAATGACAATCTTGCCACTCACATTGCCCGGATATGCCGGCACGGGCAGACTACCCACCAGACCACGACCTCTCAGGCCCTCGTCCAACTGGTCATTACCCATCGAGTTGAGTCCTCCACCTGTGCCGTTGGCGAGGTTCTCCTCACCCTGCTTAGCGTATGGATTTCCCAAATCCTCGGGTTCATCTACGCCACCCTTGTTGCTCTTGAATATGGCACGAGGGTTCACCGTCTGCGTCACCTCATCCTTGCCAGTCACCTGCTGGGTGTTCTGCTTGGTTGTGGAGAGGTTTTCGTGACGGGGCGCCTGCGATGTCACCTTGGGCTTTGGCGCAGGCTTTGGCTCATCGATGAACTCAATCTCCATCATCGTGGGGGTCTGGATGTGCCTAACGGGTAGGTACACCAGCAGCAACAATGCCGCCAGCGCCACACCGTAGAGCGCAGCCGCTACACCCGCATAGAGTTTGGGTCTATCGTCTTTTTCGTCGTAATAATTCATAAAATAGAATTTAGAATTTGGAATTCAAAATTCAAAATTAAGGATATGGAGATTGCTCTCCTTGTGTTAAAATTCTTTAACGCGTACTATTTTGAAGCTGGTCGCAGATTTTGGGTGCGGAGTTTACTTGATGTAAATGAGCAACCCAAAATCAAGCCAGACGCCAAAAGAGTAGTGTTAGAGCATTTTTATGGTTGGGTGGCAGCTATAAGCTTATAACCATTATCCTTGGCTATATTCATCACCTGCACGATCTCGTCCCACTCGACAGTCTTGTCGGCGTGGAGAGATACGGTAGGCTCCTCCTGACCCTCAAGGCGTGCCTTGAGTGCGCGCTCTACACCCTGACGCGAACCAACATTCTCAAGCTCTACATAGTAAGAGTAAGAGCCAGAGCTCTCCTTCTTGATTGAGACTGTGGTGATAGCCTTGTCCTTGAGCTGGTTTGCGCTCTTTGGCAACATCAACTTCACAGCGTTGGGGCTGATGAGTGTGGTTGCAATAATCATAAAGATCAACAACAGGAACATCAAGTCGGTCATCGACGATGCCGAGTAAGAGTTATCGACCTTTGATCCTCTCTTAATTGCCATCTCTAATTATTTTACAGGTTGATTCAAAATATCCATAAAGGCGATTGAGTTAGCCTCCATCTGGAAGACGAGCTTCTCAACGCGAGCCACAAGGTAGTTGTAGCCGAAGTAAGCAGGGATACCCACGATAAGACCACCTACGGTTGTCACCATCGCTACATACATACCACCAGCCAACAACGAGAGGTCGATTGTACCGCCCGCAGCCGACATATCCATAAAGGTCTGCACCATACCGATAACAGTACCCAAGAAACCAATCATAGGAGCACCACCAGCGATTGTAGCAAGGATTGGAAGACCATCCTCAAGCTTCGATACCTCAAGGTTGGCAACATTCTCGATTGATGACTGGATGTCGCTCATAGGACGACCGATGCGGCCAATACCCTTCTCAATCATACGAGCGATTGGGGTATTAGTCTTGCGGCAAAGGTCTACTGCGGCACGAATCTTGCCATCAGAGATATAGTCGCGGATGCGGTTCATAAAGTGCATATCAAGGTAAGTGGCCTTGCGGATCATCATCCAGCGCTCAACGAAGATAAACACAGCCACGCCGCCCAACACGAGCAAAAGCCACATCAACCATCCACCTTTAAGGAAGAGTTCCCACAAACCCATACGAGTTACATCCTCTGTTACCGCTGCTGCGGTAGTCGCTGCCGCCTCGGCAGCTTGAATAAATTCGATCATAGTACGAAAAAAGTTTAATTATTATTTATTTAAGTTTATCTCTGTAACAATCTTCTGCTTGGCGCTCTCGATGGCCTGCTGCGATGCGCCCTCATCATTAGAACGCTCCTGAACGGCGGTTTGTTGTTCCTGCGCAGCGTTCTCCCGCTCAGCCTCCTCGCGCTCGCGGCGGCGCTTGCTCATAAAGCGCTCCTTCACTCGGCGCTTCAAATCCTGCCAGTTGTTGAAGTCCTCCTTGTAGTAGATACCAACGCCAGTTTCCTGCAGACCCTGGTTCTCGTCGAAGCGGTCGATGGTCTGCGTGAAGCCACGGAGCTTGAGGTTGCCCGCGCGGTCAATGAGCCAGGTGATGTATGCCTCGCCCATAAAGTTCGACATATTGCTGCTCTGCGCCATCTTGTTATCGACAAGGTAGTTGCCCTCAACCTCCACCAGCAGGCGGTCATTCGCCAGACTCTTCGAGAAGCCGAAGTCAATCTCATCACTCGTAAGCTCCGACTTGGGTCGGTAGCGGAGGATGATGTTATAGTCGTCGCTCGAGAGCCAGTTGCTCACCTGATTTGACAACAACTCAAAGCCCGTAGTGGCTGATGCCGAAGCACCGATGTTGGGCGAGGTGTTTGAGTCAGAGTAGAACGAGCCACTCACCAGCAGATACATAAACTGCGTAGCGATGGACTGCTGGTTGTTGAGCAGGTTGGCCACGGCATTCTGAATCTCGGTGTCGGCATTAGGCACACGCACATCGAAGAGCACCGTAGGGTTACTCAATCGCTCGGTGAGGTTAATGACGCACTCCACCGGCACGGCGCGCGTCACATTGTCAAGCGTCGTAGACGAGAGCAGCGGCTGCAACGAGGTCTTGAGTTTATAGATGGCATCAATATTCAATCTCGCATCCACGGGGTCGCCCGTCCAGGTGATGGTCGAGCCGCTCTGGATGAGGAAGAGTTTATTGATGATGTTCTGCAGCGTGAAGAGGTAACTACCATCGGTGATGGTGTAGTCGCCATACATATCAAATATATTTGCACTTGGCACGATGCGCATTGACAAAGTACCATTTCCGCGAGCCTTGATGATATCGCCCACCGTAGGGTCGATAACCAGCTGCACCTCGGCATTGTCGGTTGCCGTGAGCTCCATATTTATCTCCATAGTGCTCTCCGACGCAGTCGTTGCGGCACGGTTACGGCGCTCGTACATCATCTTCTTGCGGGCGAGGTAGTTTGTCGTGTCGCTGCGCTGCATACCAGGCTGGACAAATGTCACAAAGTCGGCTATCGAAGCGTCACTCTTGCTCGAGAGTGGCATATAGAACTTAGAGTTGTCGCCCGTAGTACCCACCAGATCGAGTGTCGTACCACGCTTGTTGCCGTTGATTGTCGCCACACCCGATGCGTAGACCTTACCGTAGAAGTAGTCATTCTCCTGCGCCGTAGTGTTCAGCACAATCATATTTCGTGGCGTGAGACGCATATTGTAGGCGATGTTGGAGAGGTGCTCCAGATTGACATCCATATTGAGCTGACCCGTATTTCGCTCGGCATCGTAGACGCGGGCGTTGGTGGCTATGAGGTGGTTATCCACCACATTCACCCTCGCCTTTGGCACGAAGTAGCGGGCACGCGTATAGTCGATGGTTGTCGCGAGATTCTCGGCATCAATCACGCCGTTGAGTTTCGCCTGACGACCCTGACCCATAATCTCCAGCTTGGCGTAGCCCTCGCCCTCGGTGTCGGTGATGACGCCCGACAACATCGGGTCAAGCATAAACATTGGGATATGCTCAAACTCGCCCTCGGCGTAGTAGCGATTAGAGGCTGGGGCGTAGTAGCCCATCACCACAGGCTTGCCCGTATTGAGATTCTTCATCGTAAGACGCACACGCTGCTGTACGAAGTCCCAGCGCGAGTCAACCTCCATAGGTGCAACGGGCGTTGAGTTCACCTTCATACTATCGATACGCAGGTCGGCATCCAGCTCGCCTCGGTTGAGCACCGCCTGCATCGAAGCCTGACCATTGACAAGACCAGTCACACGATAGCCCAGCTTTGTTGCGAAGCCCATAAACGGCTCAATCTGGAAGTTGTGCATCGTCACACGCAGTGAGTCCTCCCTCTGGCGCGACGC
The DNA here is from genome assembly GCA_017560305.1 of Alistipes sp. Next base: position 21,202 of record JAFYOF010000170.1, on the reverse strand, counting down.
CACACCATCGAGCTGCAGGTGCTGGTCGGTGCTTCGTACGCTGAAGTTATCCACCACGATGCGGGCTGTGTCGATGCTGATGCCATCGGATGTGATACGCCACTGCTTGTTATCCTGAGTAATCGTAGATGGGAAGAGGCGCAGGTTCACGCGTGGCATATTCTGCGCACCCACCCTCTCAAGGTGCGCCATCATAGAGACGCCGCCCGAGAGTGAACGATCCTCGCTGTTGAAGCCCGCCGACATCTGCACACGGTTGTTCTTCGCACCACCCATCATCATCAGCTGTGGCAGGTGGAACGCGCCCGCATACAAATCCTCCGCCTGAAGGTAAAGCGCCAGCGAGTCACCCTGATTGGTGACATTCACATCGAGGTTTGTAATCAACATATTTCTGCGCTCAACATACTCCGACTCGGCACGAAGCAGCAAGTGGTTGGTGAGCGGATTCATCGTGAAGTTGAGTTTCGAGCCGTTAGCAAGGTGCAGACCCTCGGAGATGGCGTTCAGCAGAGGGTCAATCTTTTTGATGGTCACCTCCAGCGCCGAATAGCCGCCCTGCTCATCCTTGGCAAGGTAGGCATCGCGCTTCACCTCAAGGTTTGGCAGATACTTGTTGGCCGCCACCTTCAGGAAGCCCATCAAATCGGCATAGGATGTAGGGCTGGTAAATGTAGCATCGGCAAACTCCGAGCTAAGACTCAACTCGCGGCGCTCCTCGGTGCTATGGGAAATCAGTCGTATGTTCTCCGCACGCAGAGTATCCTCGCCATAACGGTAGAGACCATTATAGATATCCACCGAGCCACTCATTGCATCGGCCGTACTACCCATAGCGTAGAGGTCGGCATTCAGGGCAAGGTGCGACAAGGAGTCACGCTTGTTGATATTCATCGCAAAGAGGTCGGCATCATCCACCTTGAGTTTAAAGTCGTAGAGCGGTCTGTCGCCATTCATATTAGCCTGACCCGCAAGGTTGAACTTCAGCGGCGCGCTGTCACTTGATACCTCGCCCGCGAAACTCTTGTTATGGATTGTACCTGTGAGCCACAAATCAGAGTAGTCACACTTATTGAAGGTCAAATCAGAAATCTCGCCTCGCACCTGACCACGGATGCCCGAGCGTGATGTGACACCACCGAAATGCACTGTACCGCTCACACCGCCCAGCAGCTTCTCGCCCAGCAGCGTGCCGAGGTCAATATGCTGAAGGTCGGCGTCAGCCTCGATGACCGACATAGCAGGCGACACTCGCTCTGCGCCCTTGTCATCCTTGATGCGCTTCTCCTCGTTATGCTCAAACTGCGCCGCAAGGTGGGCACTACCCGCCTGCGTTACAAGGTTAAAGTCGGTCTCAAAAGCACGCATACTGCCGCTGAACTCGCCAGCCACCATCATCTCGCCAGCCGAAGAGGCAATCTCCAGCACCTTCTTTGGCAGAGGCTTGCCCGTGATGCTCGACAGAAGCATATTCATATCGTGCTCGTTGGTGAGCAGGCTATGCAACTCGACCGACATACCCGCACGCTTGACATTTGGCAGACCACGCAACGAGATGTCGCAATTAAATGAGCTGTGATATCCGAAATCGACATTCTTAACATCAACCATCATATCGGCAACCGTTCCCCTCACGGCAACATTCGCCTCACGCGCCGCCAAGTGCCAAGGCAGCAGAGCGGGAGCAAAGTATGCAATGTCGTCAGACGATATGGCCGTACGATAGAGTTCGCCATCGATACGCACATCGTGAATGAAATCGCGGTATGAGTCCCAGCCCTCCTTACCCGTAAGCTTGAGCGAGCGCAGACGCACATCCGAGTTACGCGCCATCACCTCAAAGTCGGTAAGTTCAACCACACCCTTATCCACCTCGAAGCGACCCGTGAAGTTCTGCACCATAAAGCCGCAGCGCTCGATGGCCGAGAGATTGCGGATGTAACCACCGATAGCGCCATCATCAATATAGAAGTTATCCACGAAGGCAGAGATATGCTTGATGTGCATATTGCTGTAATCAACACCATACTCGGGATTGCGGTGCTCCTGACGCTCAATCAGGACAGAGACATTATCTACACGCACATCCTCGACACGCAGGGTGAATGGTTTGCTCACGGTGTCCTTCTTGTTGCGCACCTTATCAACCACCTGCTTGATGTTAATCTCACCCGATGGGGTCTCACGCAGGTTGAGCTGCACATTGGACATCATACCGTTGCGGAAGTTCACGCCGCCATCGTTAATCAGACCCACCAAGAACATCTTCACCTTGCCAGCATAAAGCAGCGTGTCGTGCTCGTAGTCCTCGACATACAAACCCTCTACACGCAGGCTACCCAGCGCACCCAAACGGATGCGGTCAATCTCTACGCGGGTGTCAAGTTTTTTGGAGATATAGTCAGTCGCTCGGTCCACAACGAAGTTCTGAACAGAGGGCAATGCTACGGTCAATGTAAGCACAATAGGACAAAATATCAGAAACAAAAGCGTTACTGATAGCAGCTTTAATAATATTTTCGTAACTTTGCGCATTGACTTACGGTCATAAAACTTACAAAAGTAACCATTTTTCTATTAAAATAGAAAAAAAAGCGAAAAAACATATATATGAACATCACAATTCTTGGCATAGAGTCTTCGTGCGACGACACTTCGGCTGCCGTAATACGCAATACTACGCTGCTTTCCAATGTGATAGCGTCGCAGGCGGTGCACATCAAGTATGGTGGCGTGATTCCCGAGCTGGCATCACGAGCACACCAGCAGAACATCATCCCCGTAGTGGATACCGCTCTCAAGGAGGCGGGCATCACGGCTGACAAGCTGGATGCGATTGCCTTCACGCGCGGACCAGGTCTGATGGGCTCACTTCTGGTGGGTACATCATTCGCCAAAGGACTCTCATTAGCAAACAACATTCCAATGGTGGAGGTGAACCACTTGCAGGGTCACATCCTCTCTCACTTCATCGACCTTCCCGACCGCGAGATGCCGCACCCATCGTTCCCGTTCCTTTGCCTTCTGGTGAGTGGCGGCCACACACAGATTGTGAAGGTGTCGTCACCGCTTGAGATGGAGATTATCGGCACAACCATCGACGATGCTGCGGGCGAGGCTTTCGACAAGTGCGCCAAGGTGATGGGACTCCCCTACCCAGGAGGTCCTGTGATTGACCGCTTGGCAAAGGAGGGTGACGCCAACGCTTTCACCTTCGCAAAGCCCCATGTCAAGGGCGAATTCGACTACTCGTTCTCGGGTCTGAAGACATCGTTCCTCTACACCCTGCGCGACTGCGTGAAGGAGGATGCCGACTTCGTTGAGAAGCGCAAGGCTGACCTCTGCGCATCATTGCAGAAGACCATCATCGACATCCTGCTCGACAAACTCATCAAGGCGACCAAGAAGACCGGCATCAAGGATGTAGCCATCGCCGGTGGAGTGTCGGCAAACTCAGGTCTGCGCGAGGCCGTTGCCGAGGCTGGACGCCGCCGCGGCTGGCGCACATTCATCCCCGAACTGAAGTTCACAACCGACAACGCAGCGATGATTGCCATCTCGGGTTACTACCGCTATCAGCAGGGTATGATTTCATCCTACGACATCGCCCCCGTAGCACGACTGGAGGAGATTTTGTAGGGATAAATATCACACAATACCCCGAATCGGAACTATATTCGATTCTATATTGTAACTTTTTTGCTATATTTGCATACAAAGCGAACAATATGGAATCGAATATTTCTTTTTCCATACCATCCGATCAAAAGAAACAAAACTAACAAGCAATTACTAACCAACAACTTATATCTATTATGAAAAGATTTCTTTTCCTTATGGCAACCATCTTACTATTCGTAAGTTGCCAAGAAGATTTAACCGAAAGTTGCCGATACCCCGCAAAGATTGCGCAGGGAGCCGACAATTTTACAAACAAAACTAAAGAGTTGTTCCTGAATTTCGATTATCCCTATGGTTTATACCCTGTATTGTACCATGTCGACCAAATCGAAAACCAGATGAAAATCGGAAGCACAGCCGACGACATCTTTGAACAACTCGCAAAGGACAAACACAACTACCCCGATTTCAAGCAGATTGGAGTGTTGTTTGTCGTTAGCGAAAATCCAGAACTGATTCAGGTGAGAATGGGCAAGAAGTATGATTCTTATTGTAATCTCACAGGAATTACTGCGGGTGAGGATTATGTTGACCTTCAAACAAGTATCAGCAAGAATGGTATCGACAAGACTCTTAACTATTTCCAAAAATACATCTCACAGAGAGTGGAGGAATTCAATAATCTCCCCAGAAAAAACAAGGTGCGTTTGAATGGTCTGTTCAAGACAGTAAACAACACCCTCGATTTTCTTGGAACACCATCGCAAAATCTCTATGGCAAGGTTTTCCTAAAGCCCGTTCTGACTCTTTTCTCAAGCATACATCTTGTTGTAAAGAATTGGTTTTGGGTGATTTTCTTTGCATTCACACTCATCTATCTCATCCGTTATTTCATTGTCACCATTCTCAATAGCACCCTCCGCCAGCACCCTATCACACTTAAGCTATCATTACTGGGTGTCAAGGGAATCTTCGGTTTACTCTTCCCAATCACAGCAGCTGGTGCGGCGTGCTTATTGTCAAAAGGACGAATGGAGGATCTCCTCGCCCTGCAATCGTTGGGCATCCCGCACATTGAAGAACTTGCGACAGACCCTGCAAACTTTGCAAAGAGCAACTCGCTTATTATCGTTCTTTTGTTTTCTATCCTTTGGACTCTCAAGTTGTGTATCAACGACAACTTCTTCCTCAGTCTCTTCCCTGATGATGTGCAAAAGAATGCCTATAATAATTTAAGCGATTTCCAGAAAGGAATGATGCAAGTGGATGATAACAGCCCAGCACCTTTCACCTCGTATGTAGCAGGCAAGTTACTTCCCGATGTATGCACAACGATTATCTCGTTGACAGTTGCGGCATTCTTCTTCTTGCCAAAAGTAATCCTTTGGTTGGCTATTGCCATTGCTTTATACTCTGTCCTAACCAAAAGTTACACTTACATTGACGCTTATCGCAAGAATGTAACCAACCCCGAGGTCAAATCCGAGAGCGCCATTCGCCTCGCTATAAACTTCGGCATTATGATGGCTATCAGTTTGATTATGTTCCTAATTATGCCAAAGAACAACCCTATGCCCGTGAGGGATAATATCGATTATTCGACTATCAAAACCGAAGTTATCGACCCTTCTTTCCTGGCAGGAAACTTTACATTCAAAACAGAATCAGGCGAGAGAACTGCATATTCAAGTGCAATTTTACGACACATTGAACAGAATAAATTCCAACTGCAGGTCAACACCGAGGCAAGTCCTTTATTGTATGAACTGACATTTATCCCCGAATCATTCTCATTTAGCAGCATTGAACTCGGCACGGGTATAATCAACTACAACAAAGACCTAAATTCTATTAAAATCAAATTTCAACTTAACCAACAAACAAAATGGGAACTTTCAAAATAAAATTTTTCTTCGCTGCGGCTTTAAGCGTAGCAGCTCTGTCTTCTTGCGAACAAAAAGAGGCAGAACCACCACGCCGAATGGTGTCACTGGAGCAATATGAAAGCGCCGTTCAGGAATACCGAGACCTTAGCCACAAGCAAGAGGCAATCATTCAGAAGAACATTGAAAACGACTCTTTGATCAATGTTGTTGTAAAAGAGTTGCGCTCACTTACCAATGCTACAATGAATTTACGAATGGATGTGGAATCTGGTTCTTCATCCATATCAAACAAGCCCGATGAAATCAAGGCTCGCCTCGAGCAGTTAAAGCGCAAATTGAACACTGCGCAAAAAACTGCCTCTGCAGACAGCAAGCACTTTATTGCAACCATCCAGAACCTGAGAAACATCATCGAGCAAAAGGAGAATGAGATTATCTCTCTAAAGGATGAGATTGCAAAGAAAAACAAGGAGATTAAAACTCAGTCAACTATCATCTCCAACCAAAAACAGACCATCCAGAGTCAACAGAATGAGATGCTGAAAAACCAAATGAACTCGTGGTTTTCCATGGGAACGGAGTTGAAAAACATCGCCTCGGTAATCCCCTCTGTAAAGGGTAAAAAAGACAAAAGCAACATCTCGAACACCAAGCTACACATTTTGGAACGCGCCAAAATATGTTTCGACCGAGCAGCCGCAATGGGACACCCTAATGCAGCGCAAGAGTCAAAAAAAATTGCGGACGAAATGCGATACTTATAACTCTTTATCCCAATCCTTTAGCACCGCTTGAGATAAGCGGTGCTTTATTTTTGCAGCTAAAGTGATTCTTGAGGTGGAAAGTGACGCGAGCGGGTTAATTGAAAAATTTTAAGAATTCATATTTTCAACATTTAATTTCCCTTTTTGAATATTTTATCTATATTTGCGAGGTCAATAGAACACAAGCAGAATTTCAACATTCTGCATAACCAAAAACTTAAAGGAATGAAAGAGTTGAAAATAGGAAATCTCCTTGCCAAAGTACCCATCGTGCAGGGAGGTATGGGCGTAGGTGTGTCGCTCTCGGGACTTGCCTCTGCTGTAGCCAACGCTGGCGGCGTGGGAGTAATCTCGGCGGCTGGTCTTGGTGTGATTTATAACGAGTTCTCGAAGGATTTCAACGAGGCTTGCATCCACGGACTGAAGGAGGAGTTGCGCAAGGCGCGCGAGAAGTCGAGCGGCATCATCGGCGTGAACATTATGGTGGCGCTGACAAACTTTGCCGACATCGTAAAGACCGCCATCGCCGAGAAGGCTGACATCATCTTTGCGGGTGCGGGTCTGCCACTGAATCTGCCATCGTTCCTCACGAGCGACTCAACAACCAAGCTTGCGCCTATCGTATCGTCGGCGCGTGCGTTGAAGGTCATCTGCCGCCGCTGGATTGGCGAGTACGGCTATGTGCCCGACGCAGTTGTGGTGGAGGGTCCAAAGGCGGGTGGTCATCTGGGCTACTCACACGAGCAGATTAACGATGAGAACTACTCACTGGAGGCTATCGTGCCAGAGGTTGTTGCGGCGGCACGCGAGCTGGAGCAGCAGCACGGCAAGCACATCCCGGTAATTGCGGGTGGCGGCATCTATACTGGTGAGGATATCTACAACATTATGGCATTGGGTGCCGACGCGGTGCAGATGGGTACGCGCTTCGTTGTTACCGAGGAGTGCGATGCTGACGAGAAGTTCAAGCAGGCGTACATCGATGCTACGCAGGAGGATGTGACCATCATCCAGAGCCCTGTGGGAATGCCTGGCCGAGCAATCACCAACGGCTTCCTCGAGGCGGTGAAGGAGGGCTTGAAGAAGCCAAAGGCGTGTCCGTTCAACTGCATCAAGACTTGCGATGTGACTAACTCGCCATATTGCATTATGCTAGCTCTGTTCAATGCCTACAAGGGTCGTATGGATCACGGCTACGCATTCGCAGGCTCAAACGCTTGGCGTTGCGACAAGATTTTGAAGGTCAGCGAGTTGTTCGACGAGCTGAAGACGGGTTACGCAGCAAAGGCGGCTAGTCTGGCATAAAGAACGAAACAACTATAAGAGAATCACCTTTTGCGGCAAGCGAGAGGTGTTTTTTTTTGTTTTATTACAAAAATGACTACAAGTTGTACATCGCATTTGGCGAAAAATTTTATATCTTTGTATGGAAAGTGGTATCATATCTTGTAATTAAAACAAAAAATACTATACTTCTATGAAAAAACTATTAACCTTTTTACTGACTACGGCAGTTCTATTTACTACTGCTTGTACGAATAGTGACGATAGTGCAAATTCAAACACAGACCCCACTCCTGAAAAACCGAAAACCGAGATTAAACTTGAAACCAGATCTTTGGATTTCACAACCGAGGGCGGTAGAGATGAGATTTCGATCACTTCTACCGAGTCGTGGACTGCCGAGGTGATTAACTCTCGCGCTGATAGTTGGTTGAGTGTAAGTCCAACAAGCGGAAATGCAGGAGATGCTACGCTCACCATTACGGCGAAAAATAACGACACTACAGACGAGCGTTCTGCCTCTGTTCGCATTAAGGCTGGCTCTGCTCAAAAGATTATCAATGTAACTCAAAAGCAGAAGGATGCGCTGACCATAACATCTTCAAAGTTTGAGATTACTGCCGAGGGCGGAGAGGTTACGATAGAGGTCAAAGCAAACATTAAATTTGAGTACACTATTGATGAGTCTGCCAAAGGTTGGGTAAAGTATGAGGGTACTCGTGCAATGAAAACATCTATACTCACCTTCTCTGTTGCCGAGAACGAGGATTCTGAAAAGCGTGAAGCGAAGATTTACATCACAAGTGGTGATTTAAATGAGACTATAACCATCTATCAAGAGGGGTCAAAACCATCAATCATCATATCTCAAAACGAATATATTGTGCCGTCTGATGGCGGGACCATTGCTGTTGATGTAAAGAGTAATATAGATGTTGCGGTAGAACTCCCCGCCGATGTGGATTGGATTTCGGAGAACACCACTCGTGCCTTTTCAACCAATACATATCGTTTTGACATTCAACCTAACGACAGTCACGACAATCGTTCTACCGAGATTAAGTTTACCAACAAGGAGAACGGTCTTTCAGAAGTTGTTGCCATTAAGCAGATGCAGAGAGATGCAATTGTTTTAGCAGATTCGGAGTATGAATTTGGCATTGACGGAGGTAATCTTGTCTTCGAGATTCAGACTAATGTAGATATTACTGTAACCATTTCCGACAATGCAAAGGAGTGGATTCAGCAGGTGGAGACTCGTACATTGGAGACAAAGACTTTGTATTTCAATGTGTCGGAGCGTTCGGATATAGAGGACCGAGAGGGTACTATCACTATTTCGGGCGGTAGCGCAACACAAACCATTAAGGTAACGCAAAGCGGCTTGAAGGAGATTCTCGAAAAGGAGCGTGAGGCATTGATTGCATTCTACGAGGCTACGGGTGGCGACAATTGGACTCGCAATGATAATTGGTGTTCTGATAAGCCAGTTAGTGAGTGGCATGGAGTAAATGTAGATGAATTTATGATGCCAATAAATTCTAAAAGAGTTGTAACAATTCGGCTAAATGGTTTCGAATTAACTGGTAATATCCCTGAGGAAATCGCAGAATTGGAGCAGTTGACAGTTTTGGATCTTAGCATTAACAAGTTAACTGGTAATATTCCAGAGGAAATCGCAGAATTGGAGCAGTTGACAGTTTTGAATCTTGGTGGCAATATGTTAGAAGGCGAGATTCCTGCATCTCTTGGGGCTTTATCAAATTTAGAATACCTTGAATTGTTTGCAAATAAGTTGACAGGAGAGATTCCTTGGGAAATAACAAATTTACCTTCATTAAAAACTCTATCTTTGTTTGGCAATCTGTTGACGGGTGAAATACCAGAGAAAATATCTGATTTATCTCAGTTGAAATCATTGGACCTTAGCAGTAATTTGCTATTTGGGGAGATTCCTGCATCTCTTGGAACGTTGTCAAATTTGGAGCAATTGTCAATAACTAATAATAATTTAAGTGGGAATATTCCTAAGGAAATAGGTTCTTTAACGAATTTAAAAAATTTGTACTTGAGCGGAAATGCGCTAACAGGTTCTATCCCCTCTGAAATTACAAAATTGACCCAACTTGAATATTTATGGCTTAATCGTAATGAACTTAATGGAGAATTGCCTACCGATATAGGTAATATGGTTGCGCTTAGAGAGTTAAATCTACAATTCAATCAAATATCAGGAGAAATACCTAATTCGTTGGGTAATTTGAAGAATCTTGAGTCTTTAATACTAAGTGTAAACTCAATATCGGGTACTATTCCTACAAGTATTAGTGGACTTGAGAATATAGGATGGCTCGATTTGATGGGAAATCAATTAAGTGGGGAAATACCAAGTGAGATAGGCTCTTTATCAAAACTTAAACACTTGAATTTAGGAGGAAATAAGTTATGTGGAGAAATTCCAACTGCATTGGTGAATTGTGTAAGTTTGGAAGACTTAAGACTTTTTGATAATAATCTTACGGGTAATATCCCAAAAGAGTTGGGGAACATAGAGTTGCTGACAGTGTTGAGTATTGGTTCCAATAATTTTACTGGTACTATTCCCAAAGAATTATCAGAACTTGATAAATTGGTTGAGTTGGCATTGGATAACAATCTCCTTACTGGTGGTATTCCAGAAGAATTTGTAAATTTAAAAAGTCTTAAGTATTTATATCTAAGTAACAATAATCTTTCGGGGGAGTGCTCAGAGGATTTAAGCAACTTTATATACAATTTGGATTATTTTGAATTAAATCAAAAAGAGGGATATGAAATCATCTTGAACACGGAAGGCTCTGTTGATTATACAATGGATGGACATGTTGTCACATTGCAGACTCATACGAAAGGTGATGGTGCATCATTTGTCATAACGATGGATGGATTTACTGATAAGCAGATAGCAAGCGGCGAGGCTGATGTGCACGTACAGAGGTGTTACAATGCTCTATTTGCGGTTGAGCCCTATGCATCATTCAAAGATTATTTTGATGTATATGTCGTTTATTCTGTTTCTAAAAAAAGCGGACTTGGAAATGGTTCTGCGCTTGAGACTGAATATGCGGGTGATATGTATGATTTAGGAATTGAAAAAATAGAGGAATATATAATGAAGATACCTAATAAATCAAACGAAATACATGGTATAGCGATCTTAAACGATATGTCGTGGAGACGAGATATGTGTTACTGGATGCCGTATGGATCTATCTCTAGTGCAAGTATAGGAAACTATGACGAGGAGATACCAGAAGATTTTGTACGTACTATTCATCACGAGATATTGGGGCACGGTTTTGGTAGACTTGGAGATGAGTATGTAGAGACCACAGATACTACTTTTAGTAATTATCCAGAAGAAGAGAAACAAGTTATTTGGGATGAGCATAAGCGTGGATGGTATCTAAATGTAGATGTAACAAATGATCCGGAGAGAGTTGTATGGAAAGATTTTCTATCGAATCCAAACTATGCTTCCGAAAATATCGGCATATATGAAGGTGCATTGTATTATAAAAAAGGAGCGTATAGATCAACATATACAAGTATTATGAGAGACGGTTCAGGCACTACTTTTAATGCACCTAGCCGTTGGGCTATATACAAGCATATTATGGAAATTGCTGGCGAGGAGTATTCATTTGACACATTCTTGGAATACGACAAAAAGAATATAGGTCAAACAAGTTCGGCGGTTACAAGGTCTGCTCAATCAGCACCTATTAACCCTAGCAAACTCGGCGCAAAACCAAGATTCTTGAATAGATAAACTAACTTTAAATAATAGTAAGAAAGGGGCTATCCGACCGGACAGTCCCTTTTTCACTCCTAAGAAAAACCAATCTTAATACGAGGTTGCGAGAGCACGCTCCCCTCTTTCTCAACAATGCCGGTGAGGACATCGGGGGCGTCGTGCCAGCGGTTGGAGCGGAAGTCGCGGCGGTAGGTCATCAGGTGGGCGTACAACTCCGCCCAGCGGGTTGCCCAGCCGCTCGGGAAGCGCACAAGGTGCAAAACCGTGGCGGAGTTGGAGAGGATGCGCGCCTCCTTGTTGGCATTCTGGTGAAACCACTCGACCTTCACCCTCGGGCACAACTTCTGCACCGAGCGGGCAAAACCGCGACCACCATTGTTACTCTCAATGAGCGACTGCCGTACGCCCGACGCTTGCAACATCGCAGCCACCTCGCCCTCGGTGACCTCCATCGGCTCGCGCGAGTAGACCACATCGAGGATATAGATAACGCCATCACTATCAACAGCATAACTCATCGAGCAGAGGTAGTCGTCACCCATATCTGCCGTGTCGGTGTAGTTTCCCAGACGGACAATCTCCTTGGGCAGAGCATCGTAGGTGGCAAAGCCCGAAGCATAGAGCAGACCGCCCTGCGTGGAGGGGCGACCCTGATACATACACTCGAAGCGTACGGGGTCAAGGCGGCGCTTGGTCTCAAGCAGTGTGCGGCTCTGGCGCTCCGCCCACAAGGGCTCGCCCGCCTCGCGAGGGTCAATCTCGGTGGGAGCGCCAGTCTTGAGCGCCTCAAGGTTGATGCAGAGCCAATCCTCGTGCCCCACCCTATCCAAGTCCTCCCAGCAGGTCATCTCAACGCACCTTTCGTGAGCACGCAGCACGCCAATCAAATCCTCCTCGTGCCAGCGGGTAAAGACAATGAGTTCGCGCGAGTCGTTGTGCATACGGGTGCGCACCACCGAGGTGTACCACTCCCAGCAATTCTCACGGATGAGGGGCGAGTTCGCCTCCATAGCATCCTTGTAGAGGTCGTCGAGGATAAAGCAGTCGACACGGTTGCCCGTGAGCGAGCCCTCCCTGCCCACCGAGAGCAGACCGCCCTCGTGGTCGATAATCTCCACCTCGTCGGCGGTGCGGAGGTAGCGCGTGGGCTTGCCGCCGCACTTGATGCGGGTGGCGGGGAAGAGCGAGCCGTACTCATCGCTCTCAATGATGCGCTGCACACGGCGGTTGAACTTATTGGCGAGCATAGCCGAGTAGGAGGCAATCGCAATGCGGCAGTCGGGGTTGAGTCCGAGCATATAGGCGGGCAGCAGAGTGCTTGCGCCGACGCTCTTGCCGTGCTGGGGCGGCATTGAGACCATCAACTTGCGGATGCGACCCTCGGCAAACGCCTCAAGCAGACGATAGTAGTTGCGATGAAATGGTTGCAACTCCAGAAAGGGATAGACAGCCAGAGCATACTCTGAAAACGAGGGCGGCACAGCGGGGGCAGGCGGTGCGGTCGGGCCCGGAGTTTGCTCCTCTAATAATATAGGTTGAACGGATTTCAACCAGGAGTCAAATGTAGGTTGTTTCATTGCGCAAGGGTTTAGACTAATGAGTGAATATTCTCGCGGATGAGGTCAAACGACATATCGTTCAAGACCTCCTCGCCCTCGACAAAGGTGTGGAACTCCCACCATACGGGAATCATATCTGTCACGGCGCAGACCGAGTGACCGACATCAGGCGAGGACTGACGATAGACCACGGCAGAGATAATCATCTTACACCACACATCCTCGAACTCGAATTCAAAGGAGGTGGAGATGTAGCTGTGGGAGGCAGCAAGTTCAGTGAGGCGAGTGGCTACCTCGTGATAAAGTTTAGATGAAATTTCGTACATCATTGATTTTTACTGAATTTAATTTGGTGGTTTAATGTAAATTACTTAACTTTGCACTACAAAGATATATTCAATTATTGAATTTTATACACCGAAGGTACAAATTTTTGATATAAAATTTATTTATAGAAATACAATGAGTGAACGAATTAAACTGATACGCAAGGAGCTAAAACTCACACAAGAGCAACTGGCTCAGCGACTTGGCATTGGAAAAGCAGCCCTCTCGATGATTGAGACAGGCAAGTGCGGATTGTCGACCCGCAACAAGAATATATTGGTTCAAGATTTGAACATCAACCCCGACTGGCTGGAGACTGGCAAGGGTAATATGTTCAACGCCGAGCCCGACTTCACGGCTTTCCGCCTGCGCTCGGACTCATCGTTGCCGATGCAGAGCGTGCCGCTCTACTCGATTGAGGGCACGGCGGGTCTGGTGCCTCTGTTCACCGACCAGGAGTCAAACAAGCCTATCAACTACATCCACATCCCCAACCTGCCAAAGTGTGATGGCGCGATTTACATCGTGGGCGACTCGATGTACCCTCTTTTAAAGAGTGGCGACATCGTGTTGTACAAGCAGTTGCAGGATATAAACAACATCTTCTGGGGCGATATGTATCTGCTCTCGATTGACCTCGATGGCGAGGAGTACATCACCGTGAAGTACATCCAGAAGTCGGAGCGTGAGGGATATGTGAAGCTGGTGAGCCAGAACCCACACCACGCGGATAAGGATATAGAGATGAGCCGCATACGCGCGATTGCGATTGTGAAGGCAAGCATCCGTATGAACTCTATCCGATAGGCGATGCAGAGGCTTTTTCACATTTTAGCCATCCTCACATCTGCCATCTGGGGCACAACATTCATCAGTTCAAAACTGCTTTTGCAGGAGGGTTTGTCGCCCGCTGCAATAATGATGTTGCGCTTCATACTGGCCTATGTGATGATGCTGCCATTCATAAAGCGCAAGGAGTGGTTTTGCGGCAACCTGAAGGATGAGTTGCTGATGGTGCTGCTCGGTGTGTCGGGTGGCTCGTTGTACTTCTTGCTGGAGAATACGGCGCTCGTTTACACGCAGGCGTCGAATGTGGCGATTATCATTGCCGCCACACCGTTGCTGACAATGCTCACCGTAAACCTGATAAACAAGGGCGTGGGCGCAAGCAGAAAGTTATACGCCTACTCGCTGATGTCGTTGGTGGGTGTTGCGATGGTGGTGATGAATGGAAACTTCGTGCTAAAACTCAATCCGAAAGGTGATATTTTAACCTTTGGCGCGGTGATTATATGGGTGATCTACAGCATAATAATCACAAAAGTGCAGGACAGATACTCCTCGGCGATGATTACACGCAAAGTCTTTTTCTATGGAATGCTGACGCTGCTGCCCTACTTTGCCGTTGAGCCGTGGAGCGTGACGATGGAGATGCTGGCAAGACCGATGGTGTGGGGAAATATCGCATATCTCGGTGCGGTGGCGTCACTGGGTTGCTATCTGGCGTGGAACATCGTTATCAAGCGCCTCGGTGCGGTGGATGCGACGAACTATCTTTACATCAACCCGATAGTAGCAATGATAACGGCGTGGGTGGTACTTGATGAGAGAATCACCTCGCTGGCAATGGTCGGCACGGTGCTGATTTTAGCGGGAGTATATCTTGCGGAGAGGAAGGCGAGGTAAAAGAGAGAATTCAAAATTCAAAATTCAAAATTAGACTTTGTCGGGCGTTGCCCTCCTCGCAATGACATATAAGGTAGATTCCCATCGCCTTGCAAGGCAAGTCGGGGAATGACGATATAAGATAATTCAGGCTTTAGCCTGCATCTTCGGTGGCGTAATGCGCTTTGCGCGTCACCCCCCCCGCCACCGAAGATGATTTTCATCAATAAAAAAAATGGTTGCCTCCGCATTGGAAGCAACCATTTTTAGTATGGTAGAAAGCTTACTCCTTGACTGAGAATTTGCCATCGGCGTACTGCAACTCGTGCATCAGAAGGACTGAATGACGACCATCGATGTGGAGGTGACCAGTGATGATAGGCTTACCCTGGATGATATAGACCGCAGGGTGAGCAAACGAAGAAATCTCAGATGAGAATTCCCAGCCACTCAAGCCATCCTCTGACACATAGATGCGGCGGTAGTGTGACCAAGCGTCAACAATCATCCAATACTTGCCATCCCACTCCCACACATAAGGTGCTTCGTGAGCCACATCCTTTGTCATCTCGCCGACAACCTCCCAAGTGTAGAGATCGGGGCTCTTTGCCATCCAGGTGTAACCGCCGACAGACTCGTTCTTATACCACAGATACCAAGTGTCGCCAATCTTCTTCACGCAAGGGTCAATGCAGCGCTCTGCCTCAAGTGGAAGCACTGACTGAAAATCCCAATTAAAGCCATCCTCCGAGGTGTAGTGGCGGATATCACGAGGACCGCTCCAGTCGGTTGTGATGTTTGGCACATAGGTCACGAACATATGGAACAAACCATTCTCGTCGGTAAATACATCGGGAGCCCACCAGGTGTGGCGCTTCTCGGGGTCGGTATTTGAGAGCATCTTATCACCCTGACACACACCATAGTAAGTCCACTCGCTACCATCGGGAGAAGTTGCGATACCGATACTGCAGCCGTGCGCCCAATCAACACCCTGAGGGTTTGGCATATTGGCACGGCGCTGGGTGTAGTACATCACCCACTGGTTGCTCTTGTGGTTCCAGATAAGCACAGGATCGGCAGCTCCATTTGTCACTGGGTCATCGAAGCACTGCTCGTTCTCGGGCAGAACAATAGCGGGCCACTCGCGGTTTTGGCAGGCTGTCACGCAGAAAAGGGCAACAGCAAAAAAGAGAATTCGTTTCATAGATTTATTTGTTTTTAGGTTATTGCGTAGTTCAAAGTTAAGGAAAATAAATCCAACGGCAAAGAGTTAAGGGCGAAATTAGATGATTATTCAAAATAAAAAATAATTTACATTGCTACCCTCTTCTTCCGCCAATCCAACAAAGGTAGATCCCATTCATTTTCGTTTGACCTCTACCCCCTTTTTCAAATGTTACGAGATACGAAAATGTGGAATGACGATTTTAAATGATATTTGTTTTTGATATAATTCAAAAAAGTGCCCCACAAAAGGACAACTTCACGAATAATCTTATATCTTTGTATAATGTTAGCACTCCAAAGGAGTGGTGACGCACTTTTTCAAGTGAAAACAGAATAAACTAACCAAAATAAGAAATTCAATTTTATGGAGAATCTTAATGCGAAAGAGTTGAAGGATGTTGTTATCCGTTTCTCGGGCGACTCGGGCGATGGTATGCAGCTCACAGGTACACTCTTCTCGAACACTTCCGCACTCATCGGAAACGGAATCTCAACATTCCCCGACTACCCTGCCGAAATTCGTGCCCCACAGGGTACTGTGGCTGGCGTATCGGGCTTTCAGGTACACATCGGCGCAGGCGTGGTGACTAACCCAGGCGACTACTGCGATGTATTGGTGGCGATGAACCCAGCAGCATTGAAGGCTAACCGCAAGTGGCTGAAGAAGGATGCTACGGTGATTATCGACGGCGACACAATGACCGAGGACAACATCAAGAAGGCGGGCTACGCTACACTCAACCCAATCGAGGAGTTGGGTCTGGAGGGTTACAATGTGGTTATTCCTGACATCACATCGATGACACGCGCGGCGCTGGCAGATATGGGCTTGGACAACAAGTCGGTGGTGAAGTGCAAGAATATGTTTGCACTCGGTATCTGCTTCTACATCTACAACCGACCAGAGGACTACGCAAAGCGATATATCGACGATAAGTTTGCAAAGAAGAGCCCAGCCGTAGCAGAGGCCAACAAGCGCGCTATCGACGCTGGTTACTACTATGCGGCAAACACTCATCAGTTCGCAAATACATACAAGGTGGAGGCTGCTCCATTGGAGAAGGGTACCTACCGCTCAATCAACGGTAATGTAGCAACTGCGTGGGGCTTCTGCGCAGCGAGCGAGAAGTCGGGCTTGCCACTCTTCTGCGGCTCATACCCTATCACTCCTGCGACTGTTATCCTTGAGGAGCTTGCAAAGCGCAAGGATTTGGGCGTAAAGACCGTGCAGGCGGAGGATGAGATTGCAGGTATCTGTACATCAATCGGCGCGGCGTATGCGGGTAATTTTGCCGTTACAACGACATCTGGCCCTGGTCTGTCGCTCAAGAGCGAGGCGTTGGGCTTGGCTGTGATGGCTGAGTTGCCACTCGTAGTGGTGGATGTTCAGCGTGGTGGTCCTTCTACTGGTCTGCCTACAAAGACCGAGCAGAGTGACCTTATGCAGGCTCTCTATGGCAGAAACGGCGAGTGCCCAGCGGTGGTTATCGCGGCATCGTCACCAAGCGACTGCTTCCACTATGCATTTATGGCGTCGAAGATCGCTATGGAACATATGACTCCTGTAATCCTTTTAACCGATGGCTTTATCGCTAACGGCTCGGAGCCTTGGCGCATTCCATCAATGGCGGACTACCCTACAATCTGCCCACCTATCGTTGATAAGTGCGAGGGCGACTTTATGCCTTACGCCCGCAACGAGAAATTGGCTCGCGGCTGGGCATTCCCAGGCAAGGAGGGCTTGGAGCACCGCATCGGTGGTTTGGAGAAGGATTGCCTGAAGGGTACAATCTCATACGACCCAGCAAACCATCAGGAGATGACTCGCACACGCGCAAAGAAGGTTGCGCTGGTGGCTGACGAGTTGCCTACTCCAGAGGTTATGGGTGCAAAGGATGCCGATGTACTCGTTATCGGCTGGGGCGGTACACGCGGTCACTTGCAGACTGCTGTGTCAGAGCTTCAGGAGGAGGGCAAGAGCATCTCACTGCTGCACTTCAACTACCTGAACCCTATGCCACACGGCGTGGAGGAGTTGTTGAAGGGTCACAAGAAGATTGTGGTTTGCGAGCTCAACGAGGGTCAGTTTGCATCTTACCTGCGTCAGTTGTTCCAGAACTACACATTTGAGCAGTATAACAAAACCGAGGGTCAGCCATTTACAATCGTTGAGCTGAAGGATAAGTTTAACTCATTACTTTAAGAGGCTATGGCAGAATACAAATATACACCAGCAGATTTCAAGAGCGACCAGATTGTAAAGTGGTGCCCAGGATGTGGTGACCACGCAATTTTGAATGCTGTGCAGCGCGCTATGCCCGAGGTGGCTGATGCGTTGGACATTCCACACAACAAGTTTACTTTCGTTTCGGGTATCGGCTGCTCGTCACGATTCATCTACTATATGAAGACCTTCGGCTTCCACACCATCCACGGTCGTGCGAATGCCATTGCTACGGGTATCAAGGTGGCAAACCCTGACCTCTCGGTGTGGGTATGCTCGGGTGACGGCGACTCGCTCGCTATCGGTGGCAACCACTTCATCCACGCTATCCGCCGCAACATTGACCTTAATATGATTCTCTTCAACAACGAGATTTATGGTCTTACAAAGGGTCAGTACTCGCCAACAACAAAGCTCGGCAAGATTACAAAGACTTCGCCTTATGGCACTATCGAGAAGCCATTCAACCCAGGAGAGCTGGTAATCGGCGCTAAGGGTACATTCTTTGCCCGCACCATAGATATGGAGGTGATGCTCACAAAGGATTGTCTGGTAGCGGCTGCGAAGCACAAGGGAATGGCAGTTGTGGAGGCGTTGGTGAACTGCGTTATCTTCAACGACAAGACACACGCATCATTTGCTGGCGATCGTCAGACACGCCTGAAGAACACCATCACACTCAAGCACGGCGAGAAGATGCTCTTTGGCGAGGGCAACAACAAGGGTCTGGTGTTTGAGGATATGCGCCTGAAGGTGGTGACCGTAGGCGAGGATGGCTACACATTGGATGACATCCTCACACACGATGCTCACACCGAGGACACAACACTCCACTCGATGCTAGCGGCGATGAAGTGGCCAGAGTATCCAGTGGCTGTGGGTGTTATCCGCGATGTGCAGGATGCGAATGTCTACGATGTGAAGGTCGAGGAGCAGGTGAAGGAGGTACAGGAGTCTGCAAAGATCAAGTGTATGGACGACCTCCTGCGCTCGGGCGAGACTTGGGAGATTTAATGCTACTTATTGAATAATCGGTTGAAAGCCTACCCTGCGGGGTGGGCTTTTTCTTTAATTCAAAATTCAAAATTTAGAATTCAAAATTATAGACAATAATATATGCCGCAAATGCGCCTCCTTTGGAGGCGTATCTAAAGTGGGTATGGCGCAAAGCGCCCCCCCGCTACCCACTTTAGATAAATTCATTACGCGTCAAAGTGAAAAATAAAACAGGCTTTACGCCTGCCTCTCCAATAAATATATATAAGGTAGATTCCCATCGCCTTGCTATGCAAGTCGGGGAATGACATTTATATTATAGTAAAAAAGAAAAGCCCTCCTCAATGGAAGGCTTTAGCTTATGAAAAGCGGTCAAAGAATTACTTGTTCATATAACCCTCATTCGGAGCGCCAGCGACCAAAGTCCCCCTTTGCCAAAGGGGGATTTAGAGGGAATGTAAATATTGTGGTGGACACACCACCACAATATTAAAAGCAAAGCACCTACCTCGAGAAAAGGTAAGTGCTTGCTTCAACTATTAAAGCCTATTATAGACTATTTGCCCATATAGCTTTTAATATAGTGGTGGTGTGAACCGTAGCGCTCGAATGCTGCACGATCCAACTCCTCCTGTGCTGATGGGTGAGCAACAGAGATTAAGAGGCGTGCGCGCTCCTGAAGGCTCTTGCCGTACAAATCAACAGCACCATTCTCGGTTACAAACCAATGCATATGGCTACGAGTTGTAACAACACCAGCACCTGGCATCAATGTGTCACAAATCTTCGATACGCCCTTGTTTGTGATAGATGGCATAGCGATGATAGCCTTACCACCCTTTGACAAAGAGGCACCATATACGAAGTCAACCTGACCACCTACGCCAGAGTAGAACTTGCGGCCGAGTGAGTCAGCGCAAACCTGACCTGTGAGGTCAATCTGCAATGCAGAGTTGATGGCTGTAACCTTGTCGTTCTTTGCGATGATGTATGGGTCGTTGGTGTAGCCCACATCCTTCATCAATACTGCTGGGTTGTCGTCGATGAAGTTATACACATCGTTAGAACCCATCAAGAATGTAGATACCATCTTACCCTTGTCGATGTTCTTTGCCTCGCCGTTGATAACGCCTGCGCGTACCAATGGCAATACGCCGTCAGCGAACATCTCGGTGTGGATACCGAGGTTCTTGTGACCGCCCAACTGTGCCAATACTGCGTTTGGAATAGCACCGATACCCATCTGAAGAGTAGCGCCATCCTCGATGAGGGCAGCACAGTGCTTACCGATAGCAATCTCAACCTCGTTAGGAGCTGTGAAGTGAGCCTCCTCCAATGGCTGGTCATCCTCAACGAAGAGGTCAATCTTCGACATAGGAATCATAGCGTCACCGAATGCACGAGGAACATACTTGTTTACTACTGCGATAACTGTGTCAGCGCACTCAACAGCAGCCAAAGTAGCGTCAACTGATGTACCGAGTGATACGAAGCCGTGCTTGTCAGGGCGTGACACCTGAATCATAGCCACATTGCAAGGAACAGCACCGCAACGATACAAACGCTGTGTCTCGCTCAAGAATACTGGGATGTAGTCAGCGTAACCTGCCTGTGTAGTCTTACGAACATTGCCACCCACGAAGAATGAGTCGAGCTGGAATACGCCCTCGAACTCTGGCTCAGAGTATGGAGCTGGACCCTCGGTGTGAAGGTGGTGGATGTGAACATCCTTCAACTCGCCCGCACGACCGCGCTCGCACATAGCCTTAATCAAGCACTGTGGTGCTGATGCAACAGAGCTCAAATGGATGTGGTCACCCGACTTGATAACCTTGACAGCCTCCTCGGCT
>JAFYOF010000169.1 GCA_017560305.1 Alistipes sp. | reverse complement strand
ACCTCGGCGCAAAGGCTGTTATCGAGGCTATGAGCAACTCTTTCGAGTTCTTGAAGAAGAACCACGAGAACCCAACAGTGGTTTTCGCTGGTCAGAATATCTCTGAGGATTACACTCACGAGCTTTTGGAGGCAACAAAGGATTACTCTGTTGCAGCTATCGTAATCTCAAAGTCAGGTACAACAACCGAGCCTGCTATCGCATTCCGCCTCATCAAGGCTGAGTTGGAGAAGCGTTACGGCAAGGAGGAGGCAGCACAGCGCATCGTGGCTATCACCGACGCTGCTCGCGGCGCACTCAAGACACTCGCTACAAACGAGGGTTACCCAACATTCGTTATTCCAGACGATGTAGGTGGTCGTTTCTCTGTTCTCACTCCAGTAGGTTTGTTGCCATTGGCAGTTGCTGGCGTTGACATCAAGGCGTTGGTTGCTGGTGCACAGGCAATGGAGAAGGCTACTGCTGCTGATGTTGCTGTTGAGGATAACCTCGCTGCACAGTACGCAATCGTTCGTAACGAGCTCTACAAGGCTGGCAAGAAGGTTGAGATTTTGGGTTCTTATGAGCCAAAGTTGCAGTATGTTGCCGAGTGGTGGAAGCAGCTCTACGGCGAGTCAGAGGGTAAGGATGGCTTGGGTATCTTCCCAGCAAGCGTAACTCTCACAGCCGACCTCCACTCTATGGGTCAGTACATCCAGGAGGGTGAGCGCACATTGTTCGAGACAATCATCTCTGTTGAGAATGCAAAGCACACCGTAAAGGTTGAGGCAGAGGAGGCTAACCTCGATGGTTTGAACTTCCTTGCTGGTAAGCGCATTTCAGAGATTAACAAGATGGCGGAGCTCGGCGTTCGTTTGGCTCACATCGACGGTGGTGTTCCACAGCTCTGCATCGAGATTCCAGCAATCGACGAGACATCTATCGGTGCTCTCATCTACTTCTTCGAGAAGGCTTGCGGTATCAGCGGTTACATCCTCGGCGTAAACCCATTCAACCAGCCAGGTGTTGAGGCTTACAAGAAGAATATGTTTGCTCTTCTCGACAAGCCAGGTTATGAGGAGGAGTCGAAGGCAATTAAGGCTCGCTTGTAAGAAAAACCGAATAACGAGGCTATTTCTGCGTTGCACTTGACCTCGAAATCCTCATTTACGCTTAGTAAACTGCGGTTTCTCGGTCTGCGTGCGCCTAAAAATATCTCTCGTTCTTCAATTTTTAACAAGAGAGAATACTCTTGCAAGAGAATATAAATGAAATTAGGGTGAGTTATCTCGCCCTAATTTTTTTCGGAATTATCTACTTTAGTATTGTTATCAAATCGTCATCCCCCGGAGGACAAAGTCCGACGATGGGGATCTACCTTATAGTTTCCTAAATAATCGCTCTTACGACCGAAACATTAACAAAGGAAGATTCCAATCATTTCCGCATAGACTCTTATAAACTACTGCAAAGGTTGGTTGATGCGAAAATGTGGAATGACGATATTTATTTTTCTGTACAACATTAAAGTAGATAATTCCATATATACAGAATAAAAAATGCCGCCCCGAAATGGGACGGCATTTGCTTTATGCGTGTGGCAGATTATTTGCCATCGCGGTCAGAGAGCATCTTGATCCAGTAGCCACCAACTACCGAACGAGCCTTGAAACCAACATACGACTTGTTGTCGGTATTAATCCAGTCGCTCATAGGTACGCGGCTTGTTGTCTCGTTGTAGAACTTGTGCAAAGGCTTGATGAACTGCTCGAATGTAGCCTTGTCTGGTGACATTGTTGCTGTCCATACAATCCAGTCTGACTTGGTGTAGCCACGGCGGCAGTCGAGTGGCAAGCCGTACTCGTTCTGCTGTGTGAGGTAGTAAGCAATCTCGTCGAGTGCGATAGATGGGTCGAATACATCGTAACCGAGCATCTTGTCCCATACGAGGTTATACTTCTGGCTCCAGGTGTCGCGACCTGTGTCGAAAGTGAGGCGGTAGTGGTCACCCTCCTGTGCCATCTCCTTCCACTTTGCTGCCATCTCCTTTGCGATTGCGTTGTACTTCTGA
The DNA here is from genome assembly GCA_017560305.1 of Alistipes sp. The sequence goes on along the minus strand of JAFYOF010000169.1, from coordinate 3,313 downwards.
GCTACATCCTTCTTGCCGGCCATATCAGCGATGTCAGCGTATGCCGCTACACCTACGATAGCCTTAACTGCGAGGTTTGCGTTGCGTGCCCAGTGACCTGCGAAGTCATCTGTACAGAGCTGGTTTGCTGGGTCGCCACCATTCTCAACGAGGTAGTCAGTCCAGGTAGTCAAGGCATCCCAGTGCTTCAATGCGTAGTCAGCCTTGCCCTCAGCCTGGCAGATAGCGCCTGTGAGGATAAGCATATTACCACACTCCTCAACTGGCATATCGCCACCATAAGTCTGGCCGTTTGCCTGTGGGTATGTACCAACATCGTGTGCTGCGAATGGCTTTGTCCACTTGCCGCTCTCGGTGTAATAGAAGATGAAGTTCAAAAGACCCTTCGCCAACTCTGGGTTGTAGTAGAGGAACAATGGAGCAGATGGGTAAGTCACATCCACAGTACCGATTGAACCGTTTGAGTTATTCTCCTTCGAGAGCCAAGCCAACTCGCCCTGTGGAGTCTCGATGAGCTTGTGAGCTGTGATAGCCTGACGATAAGCCAATGCGAGCAACTCTGCATACTCCTTACCACCAGAGATTGTAGCGTCGTGCATCAACTTCGCGTCGAACTTCTCGCAACGCTTCATCAATGCGTTGTACTGCTCTGCTGCCAAAGCGAACTGCTGCTGGATTGAGCTGTCGCCGTTGCGGTTCCAGTATGGACGAACATTCTCGCGGAAGTACTGGATAGAGTAGAGGTCGTCGTAACCGAGCATAATGTAGTTGCTAACCTCTGCTGCACCTACCTTGCCGAGCTTCTTTGACATAGCCATCTGTGTGCCCTCGCCTGCAGAAGCAACCTCGCCATTAGCTGCGAAGCCCTGACGCAATGCAACTGACTCGCCAACTGCGTTTGCAGTCTGCTTGTCGGCAGCCATATAGAAGTAACCCCAGTCGATACGGATGTCGTCGCCACGGTGACGCAATACGCGCTGTGACTCTGTACCCGACTTAACATAGTTGAACTTCTCGTCAGCCTCAGTTGTGCTGATGCTCTTCTGTGTAGGCATATTGCGTGCCCAGTCAGCCGAAGCCTCGAAGTAAACCTCAACATCGTGCTCTGCGCCATCGTTAGACTTCACGGCGTAGGTGATGTAGTTCACTGGGCGTGATACCAACTCCAGATCCTCCATAAAGATAGGAGCAGCGAATGTGAGCTTCAAATCTACGCCACCGCAAGTGAAGTCGTAGATTGTACGGGTAGCCTGAACATCAGCCGATGTCTGAACGGCTGTCTGTGGCATAATGATCTCGTCGATAGACTGCTTGTAGAGACCGAAGTCAACGAGTGCAAGACCTGGGCCATTGTAGCAGTGAGCAGCGATGGTAATCTTGCCGTCGCAGTTCTTTGTGAGCTCTTCTGGAACAGCTGCCAATACATTCTCGCGTGCTGCGTAGCCTGTGTCAACAATCTTTGTACCGTTGAAGTAGAGCTCGAAGTTGTCGTCGTGAGAGTACATCACGAAGAGCTTGCTGTTCTTCAAATCCTCTGGGTTAATCTCAATCTCGCGGCGTACCCAGATGTTGTTGGTCTCCCACAAAGTCTTGATGTTTGTAGAGTTTAAACCGAATGCAGCCTCACCCTTCTTCCAGCTCTTGTCGTTGAAGCCTGGCTTTGTCCAAGCGTCACCGCGTGGAGCGTCGAAGGTGTAAGTACCCCACCAAGGCTCCTCAACTGACATAGGAGCGATTGAGGTGATAGTAGGGTCCTCCTGACCCATAAAACGGTAGAGCTGACCATCTACGCGCAAAGTACCAACGAATGGGAACTTCTTCTCGGTCCAGTGCATAACCTGCGAGTCGTAGAGGTTGTCGGTTGGTGACCACGCTGAAGTGTAGGGGTCGATGGTGATGAGTGGATACGCTGGTGCGCGCAACTCGTTCTTCACCTGCTGTGGTGCGCTGCAGCTAACCGCCAAAGCAGCCACGGCAGCAATCGCCATAAATAGTTTTTTCATAGTGATTAAGTGTTAGTTTGTTGTAGTTCTTTCAACTGCAAATATACATATATATTATGAGATTATGCAAACTTTTGTGCATAATTATACGCCCTGCATAAAAAGTTGTTGCGTGGCAATATCTTTTTGTAAGTGGGGCAGGGCGGCGAGAAGGTGTTGTGGCAGGGAAAAAAAAGAGTTGCCCCACCCGAAGGCGGAGCAACCCGTGAAATGTTATCTGCGGTGCAGGATTACTTCATCTCGTCAGCGAGCATCTTGATCCAGTAACCACCAACAACCGAACGAGCCTGGAAGCTAACATGGGTTGGTGAGTCTGTGCTGTACCAGTCGCTCATAGGAGCACGACCCTTTGTCTCGTTGTAGAACTTGTGCAAAGGCTTGATGAACTGCTCGAATGTAGCCTTGTCAGGAGACATTGTAGCTGACCAAACAACCCAGTCAGACTTAGAGTAAGTCTTGCGGCAGTCGAGTGGCAAACCATATACATTCTGCTTTGTGAGGTAGTAAGCAACCTCATCCAATGCGATTGATGGGTCGAATACATTGTAGCCGAGCAAGTTGTCCCATACGAGGTTGTACTTCTGGCTCCAAGTGTCCTTGCCTGTGTCGAAAGTGAGGCGGTAGTGGTCGCCCTCCTGTGCCATCTCCTTCCACTTTGCTGCCATCTCCTTAGCGATAGCGTTGTACTTCTCGGCAACATCATTCTTGCCTGCCATCTTTGCAAGGTCAGCGTAAGCAGCAACACCTACGATAGCCTTAACAGCGAGGTTAGAGTTACGAGCCCAGTGACCAGCGAAGTCGTCAGTACAGAGCTGGTTTGCTGGGTCGCCACCATTCTCAACGAGGTAGTCAGTCCACAATGTAAGAGCATCCCAGTGCTTCAAAGCGTAGTCAGCCTTGCCCTCAGCCTGGCAGATAGCGCCTGTGAGGATAAGCATATTACCACACTCCTCAACTGGCATATCGCCACCGTAAGTCTGGCCGTTTGCCAATGGGTAAGTACCGATGTCGTGTGCTGCGAAAGGCTTAGTCCACTTGCCACTCTCTGAGTAGTAGAAAATGAAGTTGATGAGAGCCTTTGCGAACTCTGGGTTGTAGTAGAGGAACATAGGTGCTGATGGGTAAGTTACATCTACAGTACCGATTGAACCGTTAGAGTAGTTCTCCTTTGAAAGCCAAGCGAGCTCGCCGTTAGGAGTCTCGATGAGCTTGTGAGCAGCGATAGCCTGACGGTAAGCCAATGCGAGCAACTCTGCATACTCCTTACCACCAGAGATTGTAGCGTCGTGCATCAACTTTGCGTCGAACTT
>JAFYOF010000168.1 GCA_017560305.1 Alistipes sp. | reverse complement strand
GTAGAGCCATCCTCATCGACAATGGCAACACCGACATTGCGGACATCCATCGTCGTAACCCACGGCATAACGAGCATGACCATCACAGGAAAGACGATAAACAGTTTGGGGAGTAACGGATTACGGAAAATCTGAATAAACTCCTTTTGTATCAAAATAAGCAATTGTTGCATAATTTATTCGAGTTTGTCTTTGAACTTTTTGAGTGAAATACTTACAAGCACAATAGCCATAAAAATAAGGATTGACATCTCTTTGATTACAGCCGATAGAGGAAGTCCCATAATCATCAACTTACGGTTAGCTTCTATATACCATCGTGCAGGCACAATATAGGGCAATGGCTTTAATACGGTTGGTAAGTTCTCTAACGGGAAGACCATACCTGAGAGCATCATCATTGGCAAGAGCATCACCATTGCCGAGATAAGCAGAGCCACCACTTGCGATGATGCGATAGTCGATACTAACAATCCTAACGCCAATGAGAGCAATAGATAGATGATAGAAATAACTACAATACTCCATACGCCACCGCTCATCGGTACATCAAGCAGATGGCTGGCAATAAGAAGAATGGTAATAAGGTTAATACACGAGATGGCAAAATAGGGAATCATCTTGGCAAGAATAATCTTGATAGGTCTGACGGGCGACACGAGCAACACCTCCATAGTTCCCGTCTCCTTTTCTCGCACAATTGACACCGATGTCATCATCGCACATATCAGAATAAAAATAAGTCCCATAATACCGGGCACGAAATTGTATGCCGATTTCATCTGCGGATTATAGAGCAGATGCAGATTTAGCAACTCCTGTTGTGAATGGTCTGCCGATATTACATTTTGCAGATATGCTGCACCCGTTTGTGCTATATTTGTATTTGAGGCATCTAATATAAATTGTATTGCAGGGTGAGTATCTATGCCATCTGCTCGCTGAGCTATCAGATGTTCGTAGTCCTCATCGAAGACAACAACGGCATCGGCCTTGCCGCTGCGAAGCAGCTTATCTGTATCACTGTTGTCAATATAACCAACGAGCGTAAAATATGGATTGCTTGCAAGCCTATCCACCACTTGTCTTACACCCTCTGTGCGATTGGGGGCGACTATTGCCACATTGAGGTTGTTTACCTCCGTTGATATGGCAAAGCCAAAGAGTATCATCAGTACCACTGGTATTAGCAGTACAATCATCATGGTGCGCACATCTCGCAGAATGTGCAACGACTCCTTCTTTACAAACGATAAAAAATTTCCTTTCATATCAGCCTACTCTCCTCGCTTTGCTCCACGAGCCAAGATGCGGAAAACCTCATCCATCGACTCTGCAGTAAATTGTTTTTTAAGGCGTGCAGGGGTATCGAGCGCACGCACCTCGCCATCAACCATAATAGAAACTCGTGAGCAATACTCCGCTTCATCCATATAGTGTGTGGTAACAAATATGGTCGTGCCACAGTCGGCAGCCTCATAAATCATCTCCCAAAATTGACGGCGTGTTATGGGGTCTACGCCACCCGTCGGCTCATCCAAGAAGACCACCTCGGGGCGATGAATGGTCGCTACGGCAAACGATAATTTCTGTTTCCAACCAAGAGGCAACGAGCCTACAAGGGTGTTACGCTCTGACGAGAAGCTGAGCCTTTCGAGTACTTCGGTAGCTCGCCTTGCTGTCTCTGATTTTGAGAGTCCATAGATTCTTGCAAATAGCCTGATATTTTCCCATACGGTCAAGTCGTTATATAACGAAAACTTCTGACTCATATAGCCGATATGGCGTTTTATCTGCTCACCCTCGCGCATCACATCCCAGCCAGCCACCGTACCACTACCCGAAGTTGGGTAACTTAATCCGCAGAGCATACGCATAGCCGTAGTCTTACCTGCACCATTAGCACCCAAGAAACCGAAAATCTCACCTCGTTGAACATCAAACGAGATGCGATTGACGGCGGTAAAGTCGCCAAAGCATTTTGTTAGTTCTCTGACAGATATTATGTAGTCGTTCATTGTTTCATCAGTTTTATAAACATATCCTCAATGGTAGGTTCGGCGGGTTTTATGCACAAACCCTGCACATCGGCAAGTTCCGCCTTGAATTGCCCAATATCGAACTCTGCATCAACTATAAGATGGTGTGCCTCGCCAAATGGGTAGCATTCCACAACACCTCTTGCTCTTCGAGCTGAAATAAGTAGTTGATACATATTATCCGCTTGCACTGCGTATAGTGGAGAATCAAAGCCTGCAACAATATCCGTTGGAGTATCTATACCCAATATACGACCCTCGTTACATAATGCTACTCTATCACATCGTGAAGCCTCGTCCATATACGGTGTAGATACGAGGATTGTTATACCCTTATGTTTGAGGTCAGC
>JAFYOF010000167.1 GCA_017560305.1 Alistipes sp. | reverse complement strand
TATAAATTTCAAATTTTAAATCGTAGCTCTAATCTCACAGGTATTGTTTGAAATTACTCTTTTTCAAGAGTGAATAAAACTTTCTTAGCTGCTCAAATATCTTCAAAGAACTCTTTATCTCGTAAGGCTTTTTGCCTCCTTGATTTCTTATTCTGTCTCTCGCCGTTTTAGAGGCGAAAGCGGTTGCAAAGATAAGAACTATTTTCGAATCTGCAAAACTTTTTGCAATATTTTTTCAAAAATTTTTCTTTGCTTGTCGCATCCTTCAGAACTCCTGCAAACCCGTTTCCTTTCGTTTGCGAGTGCAAAGTAAATACATTTTTTTCGTTCCACCAAATAATTTTAACTCTTTTTTACACCATTAAAACACCGCTTTTCACTTAACTATCTACACACCAGTGCGTTACATTATTAAAATATCTTAATAATTAACATTCACTTAACATTGGAATTAAAGGGGCTGCGGCGGAACTCTTAATATATATAATATATATAGGTATAGAAAAAGGTGCCGACATTGCCGACACCTTTCAAAATCTCGAAATAAAGATTAAGAACGCACCTCTGCGCCAACCTTTGTTGCAAACTGGCGCTGGAGATTTGCCATAGTCTTCTCGATTACCTTATCATTCAGGGTCTGATTCTTATCCTCCAATGTGAAACCAAGAGCATAAGACTTCTTGCCAGCTGGCAACTTATCACCCTCGTAAACATCAAACAATGTCACACGCTTCAAGAGCTTCTTCTCGGTTGCGAATGCAATATTACGCAACTCGTGGAAGGTAACGCTCTTGTCGACAAGCAATGCGAGGTCACGCTTAACCTCTGGGAACTTAGAGAGCTCCTCAACTGCGATACGCTGCTTCTTCGCTGCACGGAGAATCAACTCGAAGTCGATCTCAGCGAAATAAACCGCCTGCTTCAAGTCAAACTTCTGCAACAAGGCTAGAGCAACAACACCCAACTGCGCTACGCAACGGTTGCCCTGCATAAGACCCAAGCCATCAGAGTAAACATCACTCTGGAGACTCTCGCTGCGGAGAGTGTAGATATCGATACCGAAGCGACGCAACAACTTCTCAACTGCTGCACGCAAAGTATAGAAAGAAGCCTGCGCACCCTTTGCATTCCAAGATGGAGCACCATCCTGACCTGTCACGGTGATACCCAAGCAATACTTCTCGCTATAACGAGAGAGTGGATTCTCCTCGTTCACCGCAGCCTCATCGAAGAAGTAGCAGTTACCCAACTCAAAGAGCTTGAGATCAGCGTTGCGGTGGTTTACATTCAACGCAACAGCCTCTAATGCATTAAAGAGCAAAGTCTGACGCATCACATTGAGGTCAGCACTCAACGGATTCATAATCTTCACGCAGTTCTCAGCCTTGAATGAGTTGAGACCCTCGTAGTATGCCGCCTTTGTGAGTGAGTTCGACATAATTTCGGTGTAACCAGTTGCAGCCAAGTGGTCAGCAGCAAGGTTGATGAGCTTTGTCTTGTCTGGGCGTGGAGCATATGCCAATGTAGAGTGAACAGTCAATGGAATCTCGACATTGTTGTAGCCGTAGATACGCAAGATATCCTCAACCAAGTCAGCCTCACGCTGAACATCCACACGATAAGGAGGAACGGCAACGGTCAGAACGCGACCCTGCTCCGAGAGAATCTTCACCTCCAAAGCCTCAAGGATTGTGCGAACAGTCTGCTCTGGAATCTCCTTGCCAATCAAAGAATTCACACGGTCGAGTGACAACTCGAACACGAAATCCTGGGCAGGAGTTGGGTTGATATCGATAATCTCGCTTGAAATCTTAGCTCCAGCAAGCTCCTTAAAGAGCAATGCAGCACGCTTCAATGCGTAAACCTGAATATTTGGGTCAATACCGCGCTCGAAACGGAACGAAGCGTCAGTAGAAAGGCCGTGACGCTTTGCAGAACGGCGGATAGATACAGGGTTGAAGTATGCACTCTCGAGGAAGATGTTTACAGTTGTGTCGCTAACACCTGAATCCAGACCGCCATACACGCCACCGATACACATTGGGCGCTCGGCAGAGCAAATCATCAAATCCTCGCTTGAGAGCTTGCGCTCAACGCCATCCAAAGTGACGAATGGAGTACCCTCCTCACAGCACTTAACAACCACCTTCTTGCCCTCAATCTTATCAGCATCGAAGGCGTGGAGTGGCTGACCCAACTCGAAAAGTACATAGTTTGTAATGTCGACCAAGTTGTTCTTTGGGTTGATACCCGCAGCACGCAACTCGTTCTGCATCCACTCTGGCGATGGAGCAATCTTACAATCGGTAAGAGTCACGCCAGCATAGCGTGGAGCAGCCTCGGCGTTCTCAACTACCACCTCTACATTGAGATCGTGGTTATCAACCTTGAAATCCTCAACCGATGGCAACTGCACCTTCACATCCTTACCCTGCGAACGCAAGTAAGCAGCCAAGTCGCGTGCAACACCGATGTGAGAAGCTGCATCAACACGGTTAGGTGTAAGACCTACGCCGATAAGATAGTCATCCTGAACATTCAGATACTCGTGAGCAAACATACCTACTGGCGCATCCTCTGGGAGCTCCATAATACCATCGTGAGCAGAGCCAATGCCCAACTCATCCTCAGCGCAGAGCATACCAAATGACTCAACGCCACGAATCTTGCTGCGCTTAATCTTGAACTCCTCGTCACCGCCGTTTGGATAGAGCACCGCACCAACAGTTGCGCACAACACCTTCAAGCCCTGACGGCAGTTAGGTGCACCGCAGACAATCTGCAAAGGAGCCTCAGCACCAACATCAACAGTTGTAAGGTGGAGGTGGTCAGAATCGGGATGATCCTCGCAAGTGGCTACATAACCAACCACTACACCCTGCAAACCGCCACGGATGGTCTCAACCTTCTTGAACTCCTCAACCTCCAGACCGATGTCGGTGAGAATGGTCGCTACCTGCTCGGCTGTAATATCGCCTAAATCAATATACTTTTTTAACCAATTAAAAGATAGTTCCATAATATAGTTTTATTTTGTTTCATTTATTTTCCAACTAATTTACAAAGGTACAATATTAAAACGCAATATTCAAAAATTCAGTTCCAAAATAATCAATTTTCTTTCAGAAAATCGGATATATATGCAACCACGGCTGATATCGCGGACGGAGCAGAAAATAATGACAACTTTTGCGGGGCGGAGAATTTATTGCACGGAAAATAATTCATTTGGAGGAATATGTAGTATCTTTGTAGCAGAAAATTTACCCAAAACGATGAATACAATTACAAAATATGCCCGCCTGGTGAAGTTTTCACACACAATCTTCGCTATGCCTTTTGCGCTGATAGCATTCTGCTACGCAATTCTACAATCAACAGAAAACCAAACAAATAGCAACCCATACTGGTGGGCGGTGCTGCTTGTTCAAGTGGTACTCTGTATGGTCTTTGCACGCAATGTGGCGATGGGCTTCAACCGCTGGGCTGACCGCAAGATTGACGCCCGCAACCCACGCACCGCATCACGCGAAATTCCTGCGGGAGAGATCTCCCCACGCGCGGCTTTGTGGTTTGTGGCAATCAACGCCATTCTGTTTATCATCACAGCCTCGACAATCAACTCGCTCACGGCAATTCTCTCGCCCGTGGCGCTGCTTGTGGTGATGGCATACAGTTACTGCAAGCGCTTCACATCGCTGGCGCATATGGTCTTGGGTCTTTCACTCGGCATTGCACCCGTGGGAGCGCACATCGCCGTAACGGGAGAGTTCGCTCTGGCGCCCTGCGTCTTGGCACTGCTTGTGATGACCTGGTGCGGTAGTTTCGACATCATCTACGCCCTGCAGGACAGAGAGTTTGACCAGCAAGAGGGACTCCACTCCATCCCATCGAAATTCTCGGTGCGCACCTCGCTCTACATCAGCATTGCGCTGCACATCGTGACAATAGCGGCGCTTGCGTGGTTCGTTCTGCTGATGCCTCGCAGCATCTGGATTTCTATCGGTGCGGCAATCTTCACGGCTATCATCATCGCCGAGCATTGCCTCGTGACACCTACCCGCCAGCGTAATATCGGCATCGCATTCGGCACGCTCAACGGCCTGGCGAGCACCACATTGGCTATCTTCGTAATCATCGGCTTACTCACAGCGTAACTATGTGGCTTTCACTCGCTTTCATCTCCGCCACGCTGCTCGGATTTTATGATGTCGCAAAGAAACAGGCACTGCGCGACAACGCCGTGCCCGTGGTGTTGTTGATGACCACAATCATCTCGACAATACTCTTTTCGCCCATACTCCTGAGCGCAGAATTGGGCTGGGGATGGTTCGACGAAAGCATCTTTTGCTTCGAGCCTCAAGGCTGGCAATCGCACCTGAAAATCATCATCAAATCGACCATCGTACTCTCATCGTGGGTCTTTGGCTACATCGGCATAAAACACCTGCCACTCACCATCGTTGGACCTATCAACGCGACACGCCCCGTGCTCGTTCTGCTGGGTGCATTTCTCATCTTCGGCGAGCGTCTCAACGCCCTGCAATGGGCGGGTGTGGCGATGGCGCTGATGTCGATATTTCTACTCAGCCGTGCAGGCAAAAAGGAGGGCATTGACTTCGTGCGCAACCGCTGGATTCTGTGCGTTGCGGCAGCGGCAATTCTGGGTGCAACAAGCGGCTTGTATGACCGCCATATTATGAAGGAACTTGAGCCACTTTTCGTGCAGAGCTGGTACAATCTCTATCAGGCCGCAATGATGGCTATCACGGTGGTAATCATCGCATTGTGCAACGGCAAGGAGACGCTTCGCTGGCGCTGGTCTTGGGCCATCCCGATGATTTCCATCCTGCTCTCGGCAGCCGACCTTGCATACTTCATTGCGCTCTCGGATGGCGACGCTCTGATCTCGGTTGTGTCGATGATTCGACGCGGCTCGGTGGTGGTCTCATTCGCCTGTGGAGCGATGCTTCTGAGGGAGAAAAACCTGCGCGCAAAGGCGCTCGATCTGGTCTTTATCCTGATTGGTATGCTGCTGCTGTGGTTGGGTAGCAGAGGTTAATTTTACCTTTTATATAAGGAAATCGCATCTGGGCTATTAATTTCCAATTAAAATTCTTATATTTGCACGATTTATATTATGTGCAATGAAAAACATTCGTAACTTTTGTATTATAGCCCATATCGACCACGGTAAGTCTACACTTGCCGACCGTCTTTTGGAGTTCACCAACACATTGAACCAGCGCGAGATGCAGTCGCAGGTATTGGACGATATGGACCTTGAGCGTGAAAAGGGAATCACCATCAAGAGTCACGCCATCCAGATGGAGTATGTGGCTCGAAATGGCGAGAAATATGTACTCAACCTGATTGACACCCCAGGACATGTCGACTTTTCGTATGAGGTGAGCCGCGCCATCGCATCCTGCGAGGGTGCTCTGCTTGTGGTGGATGCCACACAGGGTATTCAGGCGCAGACAATCTCAAACCTCTACCTTGCTATCGGCAACGATCTGGAGATTATCCCCGTGCTAAACAAGATTGATGTTGAGTCGGCGATGGTTGACGAGGTGAAGGATCAGGTTATCGACCTTATCGGTTGCAAGGAGGAGGACATCCTCTTGGCTTCGGGTAAGACTGGTCAGGGTGTGGATGATGTGCTGGAGGCAATCATCGAGCGCATCCCAGCGCCAAAGGGTGACGAGAACGGTCCTTTGCAGGCGTTGATTTTCGACTCTGTGTTCAACCCATTCCGTGGTATCATCGCCTACTACCGTGTCTTCAACGGCACACTCCGCAAGGGCGACCATGTGAAGTTCTTCAACATCGGCAACGACTACGACGCCGACGAGATTGGCGTTTTGAAACTCAAGATGAGTCCTCGTCAGGAGATTAAGGCTGGTGATGTGGGTTACATCTGCTCGGGTATCAAGAACTCGAAGGATGTGAAGGTGGGAGATACCATCACCACAATGACCAACCCATGCAAGGAGGCTATCGCAGGTTTCGAGGATGTGAAGCCTATGGTCTTTGCGGGTGTATATCCTGTGGAGGCTGACCAGTATGAGGACTTGCGTGCTTCGCTCGAGAAGTTGCAGCTCAACGACGCCTCGCTCACTTTCGAGCCAGAGAGTTCACTCGCACTCGGCTTCGGTTTCCGTTGCGGTTTCCTGGGTCTGCTGCATATGGAGATTATTCAGGAGCGTCTGTACCGCGAGTTTGATATGGATGTCATCACTACCGTGCCTAATGTATCGTACCGCATCACAACAACATCGGGCGATGTGTTGGAGGTACACAATCCATCGGGCCTGCCAGAGGTGACAAAGATTTCATCTATCGAGGAGCCATATATCAACGCACAGATTATCACAAAGTCGGATTTCCTTGGCGCAGTAATCAAACTCTGTATTGACAAGCGTGGCGTGTTGAAGAATCAGAACTTCATCACTCAGGACCGCGTGGAGGTGAATTTCGATATGCCATTGTCGGAGATTGTCTTCGACTTCTACGATAAGTTGAAGAGTATCTCGAAGGGTTACGCATCATTCGACTACCACCGCACCGGCTACCAGCCATCGAAGTTGGCGAAGCTCGACATCCTGCTCAACGGCGAGCCTGTGGATGCCCTTTCTTCGCTTATCTACGCTGACCACGCCTACGACTTCGGTCGCAAGATGTGTGAGAAACTCAAGGAGCTCATCCCTCGCCAGCAGTTCGACATCGCTATTCAGGCGGCTATCGGTGCGAAGATTATCGCCCGTGAGACCGTGAAGGCCGTGCGTAAGGATGTGACTGCAAAGTGTTATGGTGGTGATATCTCGCGTAAGCGTAAGCTGCTGGAGAAGCAGAAGGCAGGTAAGAAGCGTATGCGTCAGGTGGGTAATGTTCAGGTACCACAGTCTGCGTTCCTTGCTGTGTTAAAGATGGATTAAATAAAACAATCTAAACTATATGAAAAAGACTATTATCGACCTTTTTGAGTCATCGGTTGCACAGTATGGCGACAAGGACTTCTTGCTGGAGAAGCACGATGGCGTGTTCCAGCCAACAAGTTACAAGCAGACTCGCGAACTCGCATTGAAGGTGGGTGCTGGTCTGGCTGCCATCGGTGTTAAGCCAAAGCAGACAGTCTCAATCCTTGCTGAGGGTTGCAACAACTGGATTATCTCGGAGCTTGGTCTGTTGTATGCGGGTGCTATCAGCGTACCTCTCTCAATCAAGTTGGAGGAGGCAAACGATTTGTTGTTCCGCTTGCGCCACGCCGATGTTGAGACAATCTTCGTGTCACGCAACCAGTTGCCAAAGATTCGCAGCATCCGTGAGCAGTTGCCACTTGTCAAGAATGTGATTATCTTCGGTGGCGCAGAGCCAAAGGAGGAGGGCGAGATTCTGCTCGCTGACCTGATGGTAAAGGGCGAGGAGTACCTCAAGGCAAACGAGGCGGAGTTTATGAAGGTCGGTCAGGCTATTCAGAACGATGACTACGCCACTATCACCTACACATCGGGTACAACAGCCGACCCAAAGGGCGTAATCCTCACTCACCGCAACTATACTGCCAATGTTGAGCAGGCGTTGACCCGCATCAACATCCCTTCGGAGTATCGTATGTTCATCATCCTCCCACTCGACCACTGCTTCGCCCATGTGGCAGGTTTCTACATTATGGTGGCTTGTGGTGCTTCGGTTGCAACGACTCAGGTTGGCCGCACACCAATGGAGACATTGAAGAATGTGCCTATCAATATCAAGGAGGTGAAGCCTCATGTGTTGCTCTCGGTACCAGCCCTTGCAAAGAACTTCCGCAAGAGCATCGAGACTTCAATCAAGAAGCAGGGTCCAAAGGTTGAGAAGCTCTTCAACTTCGCCCTGAAGGTGGCTTACGAGTACAATCAGGACGGCTACTCAAAGGGCAAGGGATGGCGTTTCATCCTCAAACCATTGGTTGCTCTGTTCGATAAGATTCTCTTCGAGAAGGTACGCGCAGGCTTTGGTGGCAACATCAAGTTCTTTGTGGGTGGAGGCGCATTGCTCGACTCGGAGTTGCAGCGTTTCTTCTACGCGGTGGGTATGCCTATGTTGCAGGGCTATGGTCTCTCGGAGGCTACGCCTATCATCTCGGCAAACTCATTGGGCGAGAAGCGTCACCGCTTCGGCTCGTCGGGTATGGTTATCCAGCCTCTGGAGATCAAGATTCTCGACAGCGAGGGCAACGAGATGCCTACTGGCGTGAAGGGTGAGATTGTCATCAAGGGCGAGAATGTGATGGCAGGCTACTGGAAGAATCCATCGGCAACGGCTGAGACCGTGAAGGATGGCTGGCTCTACACTGGCGATATGGGTTATATGGCTGAGGATGGTTTCCTCTATGTGCTGGGTCGTTTCAAGAGCTTGCTGATTGCAGCCGATGGCGAGAAGTATAGCCCAGAGGGTATGGAGGAGGCTATTGTGGATAAGTCGAAGCTCATCGACCAGATTATCATCTACAATAACCAGAGCCCATTCACTTCGGCTATCGTAGTACCTAACCGCGAGGCTGTACGCTCTATGCTGGCGGGCAAGGACGACGACGCATCGTTGGCTGTGGTGGCACAGGCTATCTCGGCAGAGATTGACAAGTACCGCACAGGTGGCGAGTATGCCGACGAGTTCCCAGACCGCTGGTTGCCAGGCGCTGTAGCTATCGTTGGCGAGCCATTCACCGAGCAGAACGGCCTTGTGAACAGCACGATGAAGGTTGTCCGTGGCAAGGTTGAGGAGCGCTATGCCGACCGTTTGGAGTATGTTTACACTCCCGAGGGCAAGAAGGCTGCAAACCCAAAGAACCTGGAGGCCATCAAGCAGATTGCAAAGTAGAGATACTTTTATAAATAGAAGAAATAGTCCAATCACGCATTGGGCTATTTTTTTGTTTGCGTGGGAAGGAAAAAATCACTATATTTGTATAGGTGTTACACCACCCCACTTGCGGTAATAGCTCAGTTGGTAGAGCATCGGCTTCCCAAGCCGAGGGTCGCGGGTTCGAGTCCCGTTTACCGCTCACAGGTCACAATACCTGCCTGCCCAGCCGAAGCGAAACAACCGAAAGAAGTTGTATTAACCTATTACTACAATAAAAATGCTTATGAGAAAGATGTTATTTTTAATGCTGACGCTATCGGTGATGGCATCGGCACAGATGACTATGGCTGCTGAAGGCAACTCCTCGGCAGCAGAGGTAGAACAAAAAGCAGCAAAGCAAAAGAGCCCAAAGTATTGGAAGAAGATGGCAGAGGGTATGTCTCAAGCCCTTGTCGACCACTTCTGGGGCGCAAACTTCTACGGATTTGAGAAGCGTTACTACTTCAACTACGGCAGCAATCTCGCAAACCTCACCACAAACCACTACTGGCCACAGGCTCACGCGATGGATGTCATCGTGGATGCCTATATGCGTTCAGGCAAGAAGGAGTATCTCGACCTCTACCCTCTGTGGTGGGAGGGCGCACCGAAATTCAACTTCTCGGGTCGCAGAGAGGACCGCTGGTGGAATGTCTTTGTGGATGATATGGAGTGGATTGTGCTGGCGCAGATTCGTATGTGGGAGAGCACGGGCGATGTGACCTATATCAAGAAGGCTCGCCAGATGTACGACCAGTGGATATGGTCAACCTGGGGTCCAGAGGACGAGGGTCCCTGGTATGGCGGCATCACCTGGAAGACCGATGTATCGAAGTCAAAGAACGCCTGCTCGAATGGTCCGGCAGCACTCATAGCAGCCCGACTCTACAACTTCTACGACCAGGCAGGTCTTCAGGGCGGCAAGTCTAAGGAGGAGTATCTCAATGAGGCAAAGAAGATATATCACTGGATGCGCAAGGTGCTCTTCGACAGCCGCAGGGGCGCTGTGGCGGACAACATCAACGGTCGCGGCGAGATAAACCGCCGATGGATTTTCACCTACAATCAGGGCACATTCCTCGGAGCGGCACACGAACTCTACAAGATTACGGGCGACAAGCAGTATCTTGACGATGCGGTACTGGCAGCGAACTATGTCATCGAAAGAATGAGCAACAACAAGGGTGTGCTGGAGGATGCGGCAGGCGGCGATGGCGGTCTGTTCCACGGCATCTTCTTCCGCTACTTCGTGAAGCTCATCAACGATGAGACTCTCGACATCGCCACACGCACCAAGTTCCACAACTACCTCACCCACCTTGCAACAACGATGGCCGAGAATGGCATCAACCCAAAGACCTATCTCTACGGCGGCAAGTGGTGGGAAGCACCAAAGAGCATTACCAATGTGCCGCTGACATCGCACCTCTCGGGATGTATGCTGATGGAGGCGATGTGCGTGCTCAAGCCTTTGAAGTAAACAAACTTTTTCGATATGAAAACATCACACTACCCAACAAGAATCTGCATTGCCATCTGCGCTGCAATGCTCTGCGCCACAACACTGAGAGCACAACAGAGAGTTCCGCAGGAGGAGATGGAGCGTGTCTACAACGAGATTCACGCGACGCATAAGTATGGTCTGGTCGTGACCGCCCCCACGGCGGAGCAGATGACCGACAGTCCAAGCATCTTCCGCAAGGGCAAGAACTGGTATATGTACTACATCATCTTCGACGGCAGAGGCTACGAGACCTGGATGGCAAAGAGCCCCGACCTGCTGCACTGGGAGACTTTGGGCAAGGTGATGAGTTTCTCCGACCCTAAGGACTGGGATGTAAACCAGAAGGCGGGCTACCTCGCGCTGGTGGAGACCAAGTGGGGCGGCAGTTATAAACTGGGCAGTTACAAGGGCAGAAAGTGGATGAGTTATCTGGGCGGCAACACGCGCGGATATGAGGAGGGCTCGCTGGCGGCGGGCATAGCCTGCACATCCGACTCCCCCACTGCGGCTCACGAATGGCAACGCCTCGCAGAGCCTATCCTCTCTCCCGAGGACAAGGATGCCAACTGGTGGGATAACCACAAGATTTACAAGAGCACGGTGATACGCGACAAAAAGCGACTCACGGGTCACGACTTTGTGATGTACTACAACGCCAAGGGCAATGCCGAGCGCATCGGAATGGCCACAAGCGACGATATGGAGAGTTGGCAGCGACTGGGCAAAGACCCCGTGATTGACCACCACAAGGGCATATCGGGCGACGCATACCTGCAGAGGATGGGCAAGTTATGGGTGATGTGGTACTTCGGCTTTGGCTGGGACAAGGAGTCATCGGGCAAGGCGTGGGACACATTTGCCTGCTCATACGACCTTGTAAACTGGACCGACTGGGAGGGCAAGCCACTCATCGAGCCAAGCGAGGAGTTTGATGCGCAATACGCCCACAAGCCCTGCGTAGTGAAGCACAAGGGCGTGGTCTACCACTTCTACTGCGCCGTGAGCAAACGGGGCGAGCGAGGTATCGCGGTAGCCACATCGAAGGATATGGGCAAGAGCGAGCTCAAGTTCCCGGGGAGAAAGTAAAAGAGAAAGGTTGTCACCCAAATGGATGGCAACCTTTTCTTTATTCTATTGTTATCTCTCCGCGTGACGGCTCAAATGGTTTCAGCGAGCCATCCTCCTCAAACGGGATTGGGTCGATGCACAACTTGCCGTGCGCCTCACCACCCGACTCGTTGCGGTAGGAGAACCACTCCTTGCCATCGGGACCCGTGAAGACTGCGATGTGACCGCCAAGGAAGATTTGAGGCTGCTTGACATAAGGGCCCCAGATGTTATCCGCCATTGCCACGCCAACCCAATAGCCATCGGCAAGAGAGCTGTCATCACCCTCGGGGCGCTGCTCTGGCTTGTATGGCGAGCCCGAGAACAAGACATACTTATCGCCTCGGCGCATCATCCACGGAGCCTCCATATAGTCGGGGCTGAATTTTATTCCAATATCGGCGTTATCACGATTGACAACCTTTTTGCGCTCACCCTCAAGGAAGATATTTCCGTTCTCAATATCCTCAAGATTAGCCTTCTGAACGAATGTGTCGCCGAAAGGCATCACCGAGTAGAACTGACCATCGTCATCGGCAAAGAGGTGGGTATCACATCCCGAGCCTGGCAACCAGGTGATATGCTCGTAAGGGCCTGTCGGCTTGTCAGCCACGCCCACGAAGCCTACATAACCCATCTCGCCACGCACATTATACTCATCCTTTAACCAGTTGTCGGCATAGAAGATGATGTAATACTTGCCGTTCATCTTGCGCAGCTCTGGTGCCCAGAAGCGGTGCTTGTAAGGGCAATCCTCGGGCAGGTCGCTCGACTTTACAATCCAGTTCTCAAACTTCCACTCCTTCAAATCCTTCGACGAGTAGAGGCGGATGCCTGGCGAAGAGTTCAAATCGGGTTTCGACTCGTCACGGCTGGTGTGGTGAGTGAACGGGAAGTGGGTGAAGACAAGATAGTAGGTGTCGCCATCACGCATAATGCAGGGGTCACGCAACTCGGTGATGGTGCGGTCGCACTCTCCATCGAAATAGGTGTAGGAGAAGGGTAACGGATTCTGGTAGGTAAAGGGCAACTGGGTCGCCTCTACCGACTTTTTCCCTGCGCAGCCACTCACGGCGAGTGCAAGGGCGCAAAGTGCAGCGCTCAATAAAAATCTCATCTTCATCTTTCTCTCGATATTATTAATTACTTGATAAACAACAACTCACGATACTTTGGCAATGGCCACAACTGGTCGTCAATGACCTCCTCCAGCTTGTCGATGTGGGTACGAATCTCATCGAAGAAAATCTCCACGGTGTCGTGGTAGAGGATTGCTCGCTGACGCTGATTCTCAACACG
>JAFYOF010000166.1 GCA_017560305.1 Alistipes sp. | reverse complement strand
TGCTAGAACCTGCTAGAACCTGCTAGAACCTGCTAGAACCTGCTAGAACCTGCTAGAACCTGCTAGAACCTGCTAGAACCTGCTAGAACCTGCTAGAACCTGCTAGAACCTGCTAGAAAGCAGTTTTGTCCAGAGCGTGAAAATTTATTTTGTTCGTATATCTCTATTAGAGCAATATTTTATTATATTGTTCATTGGCGCATTATTGGCGCATAAAACCAAATTACAAATAAAATAAAAACCTTAAAATAAGGATTAAAAATCTATGCAAAAAGTATTCAAGAAGTTCACATCGGAGTTAGGCACTTTGTACTTCTCCGACTCAGGCGAGAACTCGTATGCGGTAACACCTTTTGGTGTACTCGTGGCGAAAACTCACGAAGTCGAAATCAATGCGCTCATCAACGATGTGCGAGTAACTATGGTGTACAACGGAGTAGCCGTAAACACCTTCACGATGCGCCTGACGGAGAAAACCGAAGTGCGACTCTATGCGAAGCGCGAAGCGTTGCGTGTACCCGAAGCACTCGGCGGTTTCAAGTTCGGTAAGGAAGTATTCAGAACGGTAATCGTGCCGACTTCCGAAGTACCGATATACGAAGTACCGTTCGAAGCACAGTGCGAAGCATTGGTTGGGTTGGCATAAGAAGTATGTTAAACTTTAAAGCAATCGTCCGGAGTATAATGGCGAAGCGACGATGCGACGAGGACTCGGCGTGGAGTGCGGTGGCTCAGGCGTACCTGAACTTGGACACTACTCGCCCGATACCTCAGCAAGCATCCTACCTGATGAAGGCAGGGTGCTTCTTTACTTGTGAGCGACGAGTTACCGAAGAAGTTGCTATCGAAGGGCTTAAAGAAGTCCTACCGGCTAAGCACGACTTCGATGAAGAGTCATTTATGAAGGCTCTCAGTCCGGACGCTCAGGAAGTCGCCGCCGACATACTCAACCAACACATTAGACTCGCCACGGTGGACTCGATCCGCTGGAGTCTAAAGAAACAGAACCTTAATTACTCGCGCAAACGCGCAAAGGAAGTACTCAATGAACTTCAAAGAAATCGACTCCGCCACGCTCGACTTTCAGGAAAAGACTCTCAAGCGTGACCGCTTCATCAACGCAGTATGCCACGGAATCCTCGGTGCAGTAGTCAGTGCCGGACTCGTCGCTATGCTTCTCGTGGGGGAACTCTAATGAGAAGTATATCTAAAGCGGAACGCTGCGTAGCCGGTGCGAAGCGCTGTTCGAGTCAGGCTGAATCGTACAGCTTTTGTATGCTCCTCGCGCCTACTCAGGAAGACTACGAACTAGTCTCCAGAAAGTACAACCGTGCAGTCAAGCACGCGATGACCTACATTAAACTCGCCAATTACTACGGAGGCAAGTAATGACAAGGGAATATCTCTATAAACTCGCGAAGCTCAGGGGCTTCGACTTCGAAACAATCAAGGAACTTGAAAACTTTATGGCTCCTCGCCGGAGATTCGATGGAGTCGTCGATGCGTGGCGCAAGGACTTGGAATGGAGGTTTGGCGTATGAGCGCAACGGAAGACATCTTCAAGGCTATCACTGCCCAACTCGAAGAAGGCGTCGTCCCGTGGCATAAGCCGTGGGTCGCGAGACCTTCGATGATTATAAATCATTACAATGGGAGTCCATATATCGGACTCCGTAACCGTATGCTCTTGGGGTGCGCCGGAGAATACGCCACGATGCACCAGATCAACTCGGAAGGCGGTCGCGTCAAGAAAGGTTCGAAGGGTCATCGCGTGTACTTCTCGAAGACATATCAGAAAGAAATGGATGACGGCGAGAAGGAATCCGTATATGTACTCCGTGCGTTCACGGTGTTCCACATCAGCGATACGACTCTCGAACCGAAGTTCGCACACATCTGGAGCGCTCCGCCACCTGCTGACTGCGATGCGAAGCCCGTGCTTGAGGAGTACGCTTCCCGTGCCAATCTCGGCGTGAGATGGGGAGGCGACTCCGCGCACTATTCTCCATCTCACAGGTACATCATCGTTCCTGACGAACGCGACTTCGACAGCCGCGAGGAGTTCTGGGGAGCGGTGTTCCACGAACTCGGACACAGCACGGAAATCTTCTGCAACAGGAAATACGAGTACGCCAAGGAGGAATTGGTCGCCGAACTTTGCGCCTGCCTATGCCTCGGTCATCTCGGTATGTCGCCAACGGTCAAGAACTCCGCCGCGTATATCTCCGGATGGAAGTCCAAGATCCACGACATCAAGCCCAACGACTTCGCGGATGCCTGCCGGAGTGCGGAATGGGCATACAAGACTATATTCAACATCAACAAGAAGGAAACTGAAAATGGCTAATGAAGAACTCGAATCTATCGACCTGAGCTTTGCTCGTGACGAGGAACTTTCGCCGGAAAAGCTGAGCGCATTTGAACGCGCACTTGATAACTCGTATTGGCTGTACCGCACCGGACTTCTCGTCAATGGCAAGATGTTCGAAGGCGCACCGAACAAGCACATCAAGGTCAGCCTCACCACTGCGAACTCCGCCGCCAATATGGTGCTGGACTTGCTGGAGAAGCGTGGCGGAGTCGTCGTGATGGACAGACAGTTCAGCGTCGGTATGCTCCTCCCGTGGCTACTTGCAGGATGCGAACTCCTGAACAACGATAAGTAGTCTCTATCTGCGGCTTCGCTCCGGCGGAGTCGTGACAGGGATTACCTGAACAACATAAACTCAGCAATAGGAGAAACCTATGAAATACATCAAGTCCACTTACCAGTATAACAACACGCTCGCCGTCATCGCTCAGAAGGAAGACGAGGATCGTCCCTATGGAGTCGTCACGGTAAACTTGGCGGGTCAGAGCGAAATGCTCCCTGACGACTCCCAGTTCGTTGACGAGAACAACTGGCAAGGCATCGTCGAACAGCTCGAAAAGGAAGGCATCGCCGAAAAGCTCAAGGATGACAATGGCGAAGTCGTCAAGGGACACTCCGGATTCTGCACCTACACCGCTATGAAGTTCAAGATGGACAAGCTCGCGGAGGTCAAGAATGGCTAAGGAATTTCCGACCGAACTCCTGAATAAATATTATGCGAAAGGCGTGGAACTCTGCGACAAGGAGACCACGCTGTTCTGCTACTGCGGACGACTCGCAACAGGACTCCACACTATGCACTGTTCCAGATTCGCTTCAAAAGTGAAGTCAAAGTGCAGGGAACTCGCGAAGGCAGCAGGGGAGGTATGGTAATGGTTATCGCTTTCTACATCCCCGAAGAACTCGCCGACGCCTATCGCAAGGAACGCTTCCAGCCGACTCTTGCGAGGCTCAAGCAATGGGCTAAGCAGGCAGGCACTCCGGCTGACCTCAAGATCGCCAGACAACTCGAAGCGAGTTTCTGCGTGTCGAGGGAAATCATCAAGGGTAACGGCGCAATTCCACTCGTCGGTCCGGGCTTCCCGGAGGCTGACTGGCAAGTACGCGATTTGAAGGAGAGAAAATGAGCTTCGGGAAATGCCACGCCGAAGAACTCTATGTCAGGGTTGCTACCGGCGAGTACTTCTTCGGCATCGACTACATCCGGAGCGGGCATACCGACAAGGACCTGTTCCACGAACTCGCTTACGGCACAGTCGTTCACGAGAATGAATGGCTAAAAAAACATCCACCAAAGGAGGAATCCAATGAACCAAAACAGACAGATGTACCGGCTAGTAGAACTCCACTCCGGAATGAAGGGGATATGCCGGTACGACAGGGTGGGAGCGCTCAAGGTAGCGCACCAGCTCAACAAGGAACACCCAAAAGAGAGGTACGCTATATGTGCAGTCTAATCGCCGCCGCCTTCATCTTTACTTGCTTGTGGCTTCTGTACTACTGATACATAATCGACTCGATGCACTAGATGTTTGAAAGCCGGACTCTTGTCCTTGGAGTGTATAAAGGTATGGCACGGTTTACAGAGTACCATAAACCTAGACTCCTCAAGGCGGGTATAGTTCGTATCGAACATATGGTGGACATCGAGTCGTGCCGCCTGCTTGTAAGGTTGCTTGCAGAAGTCGCAAGTCATATTGTGCAACGAAAGCATATACTTTCGGAACATTATCCATTGAGGAGTCTCGCGGAACTTCCTGTGTTCCTCCGAGGCTCTTTTTAATTGTTCTAATTTACTAATCATATAATAAATATAATAAAATACTGGACTTCCGGAGGAATTTTTATTATATTTATGGGAGTCCAATAAGGAGATTAAATATATGGTTCCTCTTAATAACAACTCTGCACAAATCCGTCCTATCAATTCAGCTCCGCAGATGCGAGCTATGCCGGTTCAAGGCTCCGCCATCCCGAAGAGCGTCCCAAGTCCTTCCGATGCAATCGCTCCGGAAGTTGAAGCCGTCGTAGAAAACGAAGTCGCACAGTCTTTCTCGACTCCGCAGGCTCCGGCTTTTGAACCGGACGCAGTTCCGGAAAATCCGTGCGCTCAGGTGAGTGTTCCGGAAAATGCTGCTATCGGTATGCGAGCATCAGAAAAGAATGTCGGCGGACTCACTGACCCGTTCAACTACGAAAACGACCTCGACGAAGGCGGCAAGCGTGACTTCGTGAAGCCCCTCATCGAATCCCTCAAGGAAAAGCTCGCACAGGCTACGCTCAGCGCCAACGATGTAGCGAAGTGCCTGAATGTGTCCCACACCCGCATCACTCGCAACTACCCGAACGGCACTAAGCTCTCCGAAATCCTTGCGAACTTGCCGAAGCCGCGCACCATTGATCCGGACAAGCTCGTGGGTCGCCTCAGCGAATCCGCAAAGCGCGAACTCCTTGCCAAACTTCAACAGGAGCTTGGATAATGACAGTGTTCGCAAGAAAGAAGCCGGTCGTCATCGAATGTATGAAGTGGACGGGCGAAAACTCAGTAGCCGTCAAGGACTTCTGCGGTGACAAGGTAAACTTCGTTCCTGATGTCGTGCGCGGATGCAGTGTAGCAGCCATCAAGACTCTCGAAGGAACGATGACTGCGACTCCGGACGACATCATCATCAAGGGAGTCAACGGCGAGTTCTATCCGTGCAAGCCGGAAATCTTTGAAAAGACTTACGAAATCGTCAAGGACAAGCCGACTTCCGTCGAACTCGTGGAGACCAAGCACGATCTGCTCACGACCAAGTACACGAAGGTTCTCGAAGAAAAAGACTTCCAGTACAACACTCCCCACACCTTCAAGGTTGTCCGGAAGGATGACAATGAAAGCCTCGTGGACATCCACTTTCAGGAAGGTCCCATCAAGGAATGTGGCGTGAACGGTTGCGCTAACGAAGACCTCCTGATTATGGTTATCCGCCGTCTCGAAGGATTCCAGAACTCCGAGTTCAAGTGCCGCGAAAACGCACTGGCTCTGACTCACATCGAGGAAGCCTTGCTGTGGCTCCGGAAGCGCACGATGGGTCGCGAGGCTCGTGGCGTAGAAGGCACTCATACCGTGTGACTTCGCCGAGAATTGCAAAATTAGGTTTTCAAATTACCCCCGTATTCTATATAAAATTTCTTTTCAGAATAAAAAAAAATTCTGTTTTGATTCACGCTTTTATATAGCAGAAAAAAACGGGGGTAATTTTGCGTTTATAAATAAAATAATTGGGTAAATAAAAGCCCGAACAACTATATATTAGATGGGCAATAAAGCCAAATTAGAGCGGAAAAACCGCAAAGGAAGTATAAAATGAGTGGACTCACAAAAGTAGAAATGGAGTTCTGCGAGCGCGTACCGCACGAACTCGGACGCATTGCAGACGCAATCTTAAAGCTTCACGGAGTACAGACAGGCGCACCTGAGAAGGATAAGACACCGGCTCCGATAAAGGAAGAACATCCGAAGAATAGCGAATTTGATGTACTCGCCGTTACGAATGTTCAGGTGTTCCCTTTCAAGGAAGGCATCAGCCTCGGTCATTTCAAGGGTATGGCTTCCGTTATTCTCAATGACCAGCTCACTATCCGTGGACTCCGCATTATGGAAGGGGAAAACGGACTCTATGTTGGATACCCGAACGACCCGTTCTACAAGGGCGAGGACTTGCGTTCGCTGTATTTCCCTATCACTCGCCAGCTCAGAGAACACATCGAAAACTGCGTTCTTGAGAAGTATATGGAGGCGACCAAGTGATTAACTTCAAGACAGAATTTGAATACAAGCGTCCGGACGAACCGAGTCGCAAGAGACACTTCGTAGCGGGCGGTACTGCCTACGGGTTCGACTACTATGTAGTCAATCAGGGAGGTTGGCATCCGTGCGCTTATGTTGTACTCCACAAGGGTCACATCTTCAACGGAGTTCCCTATGACGACATTCCGGTGGAGTGCCACGGCGGACTCACCTACGGCAAGGGCGAACTCGAAGGGGTAAAGCTCGAAGCTGGCGAGTATGTGGTAGGTTGGGACTACGCTCACTATGGGGACTATATGCCCGACGCCTCCGGTGGATATGGCGCTCACAAGAAGTGGAACACTACCGAGATTGTGAACGAAGTAATCGAGGTGTGCAAACAACTTCGTGAACTCAACGATAAGGAAGGATAAAGTAACATTCAGCCTCGTATCACTCCAGTAGTGGTGCGGGTCCGAGTGCTACGAACAAAGGAACACTCCATATGAACAAGTTAATCAACACAAAGGAGATTCAAAATGAATCCGAACGAAGAAGTGCAGGAAAAACCTGCGACTCCACAGACAGAAGAATCTGTGATTTTCCCCATTGCGGAGATTGCATCCGAGGAGCAGTGGAACCACCAAGTTGCTATCCTGAATCGGAAGAGTTCTGACCTCGTGAACTCGGATGTAGTTCAGCAAGGCTATATGGTTCACGGTCATCCGGCGAATATGGGCTTCATCCATCTGAACAAGATGACTACTTCCCGTATGCGCAAGAAGTTCCCGTTCTACGACCATAACGACTCCCTCTTCGCTATGCTCGAAGCCAAGGTCAAGTATGTGGTTGGTCAGGGAATCCTCAAGAAGTACGAATACCGCAAGCGTGGCGAATACATCGACTACGCGAAGTGGATCGACAAGGAAGTGGAAAAGGTCTTCGACGACTTCAAGAATTGGAAACCGCATTATGAGGCGTTGACAAATGGCTCGTCAAAAACCGATAATGAATAGTGAAGACCAGTTCGCCTTCGATACTGCTACCGAGCTTATCGAGAAGGTGATGCGGCGTTCACCGGAATACTTCAAGTTCTATGTCGCTCCGTGGGCTAAGAAGCTCGAAGCCGAGTGCAGGCTGAGGGAGAACATCTTTAGCCTTATGGAGATGGGTAATTGGTGCGCCTTCAACGGCTCGGCTCTGCTTGAACTCGCTACTGAACAATCGGAGCCGTTCATCAAGCTCTGCATCCAGCTCTGCAAGCGTGGCATCACGCACTCCCCGGCGTCACTCGTGATGTGGTGGAGACGAATGATTGCTACCGGTCAGACGAACATCATTACCTACTTCACTTGGCTGAACTTCAAGTGGAACGGCGGAGTCGTCACGGGTCAGGACATCCTCTACAACTGCGCCCGCACGAAGCAGATGTTCGATGCCTTGCTCGTGACGGTCGAAAGCGACTCGGTTCTCGACCACCATCTGAGGGAACTCCTCGGCGGACTCGGATCGAACTCTGACATTCATCAGGCTTGGAAGAAGTTTTGCTTGAGCAACCACCCCGACAAGGGAGGCGACCCGCAAAAATTCCTCGAAGTCAAGGTGTGCTACGACGAGTGGTGCGCCATAAACAACAAACAAAAGAAGGGATAAACCTATGGGAAATAAATTCATCAAGTACAAAGAAAACCAAATCAACCTCGCTCAGATGTACCGCTTCTCCAGCGGTGCGGAACTCGACAGTAAGGATGTCTTCAATGGTACGCTCGTCATCGGTTTTTACAGTGACGGCAAGTACTTGTCGATGGGATACCTCCGTGGCATTACTCAGGACCAGAATACCGGCAAGGTCACTTATCAGATTGAGAACGCTATCGAAGGTCAGGAATACTCGACTTCCATCGAGAAGCCGTACAAGGTTGACAACAGCAGACTTCCCTATGTCGCCGCTTACCCGAACAACTCGTACAAGCCCATCGTGGGCAAGGTCATCGAGTGTAACGGCGAACTCGCGACCATCTATGACGGCAACAACACAGTCGTCAATGTGAACTCCATCCACACTCTCGAACCCTATTTCAAGGAGACTAAATAATGGGTACTTTCGATATTAAATGCGCGAAATGCGGAGAAGACACCGTGGTAACAGCCAAGGACCAGCCTAACTTCTGCGCACTCTGCGGAAGCAAGGAAATCGTAATCAAAGGCACGCTTGGACTCGATATGGCTGAACAGGTGGCATCCGCTCCTGCTCCGGCAGTCGATAAGTGCGAAGCGCCTCGCGAAACCTCCGAACCAGAACCGGAACAGGAACGCCTCTCTTTCAACTGCGGTCCCGCAGAGGATTGGGGCGGAGTCAAGATGGGCGTGGCTCACTTCGATTATGAAGTCCCGAACGCTCCGGCTCAGGGTTCACCGGAATGGCTCTGTTGGCGCTCCGAAGGCATCACTGCTACGGAAGCCGCCGTGATTATGTTCCCCGACCAGTACAAGAGCGCACTCACGGTGTACAATCAGAAGGTGGGCATCGCTCCTCCGGACGACCAGAGTGATCCGGACGGCTTCTTCGAATGGGGTCACATCCTCGAAGACGACCTCGTTCGCAAGTTCAAGACGCTCCATCCTGAACTCGCCGGTACGGTAACTCAGGGTCGCCTCTACCAGCGTAATTGGGCGAAGTGTTCGCTCGACGCTCA
Organism: Alistipes sp.; assembly: GCA_017560305.1. The sequence goes on along the minus strand of JAFYOF010000166.1, from coordinate 29,269 downwards.
GTGCGTACTCCCCGACGGTACTCCGTGCATCATCGAGTGCAAGTCCTCCCAGTCCGCATCCAAGTGGAACCCGTATCCTGAAAAGTACTTCGCTCAGGTGCAGTGGCAAATGTATGTAACCGGCATCCGCAAGGCTATCATCATCGCAGTCATCTGTGAAGGCGGCTACCATTACATCGAACGCGAAGTGGAATACTCCCCGAAGTTCGTCGAAGAGATGCTCCACAAGTGCTTCACGATTTACCGCTGTGTGCGGTTCAAGAAAGTTCCGGAAATCAGCGTACTCGGAAATCCGGAATCCGACAAGAAGGCTATCGCACAGCTCGCAGGCGAAAGCGACCGCTCCGAAGAAGATGCCACCATCACTCGCGAGGAGTACGAAGAATACGAACGCCTCAAGGAAGCCGCTGACAAGGCTACCGAAGCGTTCGAAAACTTCAAGAACCAGCTCGCGTACAAGATGATGAACTCCCCGCGCACGACTTGCGAAGGCAAGAAGTTCGCCTCGTGGGTTGAACGCAAGGGAAGTATCAAGGTGGACGCAAAGAAGCTCAAGGAGTTCTATCCGGAAGTGTACGATGCGGTCACTAGCGAAGGACTCCCGTCCCGCTACATCAAGTACAACAAGCTGAACTTCGACTAGTACCCTTGTTGGTGTAATATGGAGTAAGGAAGTTAGCTCAGCGGAAGAGAGCAGGAACGGCTCGAAAGAGTCCTCGGCGGAGGCGCAAGCGTTTAATCAGATGCGTGGCGGGTTCGACTCCCGCACTTCCTCTATTGCGAACATACAGTTCGTAAGTAATCAAATGGAGAAAACCAAAATGGCAGAACAGACAGATACACTCGTAAATCCTGTACTTCAAAAGAAGCTCGACGGCTACCATCAGCCTGACTTCGCAGTACCGCAGGAACTCACTGTGATGATTACTCTCTCGGAGTACCGCGAACTCGTGACGACTAAGGCGGTGTGCGACTCCAAGGTAAGCGAAGCTACGCAGGCTCGTTGGAAGGTCGAACGCGAACGCGACGAACTCCGTACTAATCTCACGGAAGTCAAGGACACTCTCGAAAGGGTGCGCAACGACCTCTCTGTTGTCAACAACGCCAAGAACGAACTCGTCAAGACGAACGAAATGCAGTCCGCTTCAAACGCCGAACTCCTGAAGGAAAACGAACGGCTCAAGCTCGAAGTGGCTAAGGCTCGCGAGGAACGCGACAAGGCTATCTCAAAGCTGGAGTTTCCCGAATCGTCCAAGACTCCCGTCAAAAAATCTAAAAAATAACGGGTGTAACTCGCGATAAAATTATATATTTATTGTGGGTAAAGCCCAATTTCAAACAAACAACAAATGCCGAAAAACTCGGCGAAGGAAAGACCAATTATGGCACAAAATGCAGAATCCAAGGCACTCGCAGAAGAACTCGAACAGGAAGAAGAAACTTCCATTCTCGAAAACAAGAGCGATTTCCAGAACTTCCCCACGGACGAGTATGTTCCGGCTGTGATCCTCTCGTATCAAACTGCGAATGTTCCGGTTGACAAGAAGTATCTCAAGAAGGGTCAGAAGGACAAGCGTCACTCCGTTCGCTTTATGTTCGCTGCACACCTCCGTGACGAAAAGGGCAATCCGGTATATCGCGAAGACGAAGATGAAAACGGCAATAAGGTAATGACTCCGGTCATCCTCCGCAAGTGGACGAAGTGGCTCACCATCAGCTATGGCGAAAATGCAGGACTCGTAAAGCTCTTCTGCGGAGTCAGCGACCTCGAAGGTCTCCTCAAGGCTGACGGCTTGCGCCTCGTGAACGGACAGCGCAAGGGTCGAGCGGACAGGATGTGGACTACTCAGTTCCAAATCTTTGTCGAGAAGGCTAAGGCTGACTCCAAGTACACGAACATCACGAAGGTCAAGATTGATGACAAGCTCACCACCAATGAACTCGACATCGACTACTCCGTGGACTATGTTCCGTACCGCACCGCTCCGGCGTTCGGTAACGATGTGTACCTCGAACTCGCAGTCTGCAAGTTGCCGGACCACATCCACCGCTACAATCCGGATGAAATGGTGGACGCTCCGGCGAAGGATGACAAGAAAAAGTAATCTCCCCTGTTAGTCCATTAGACTAGTCCTAGACCCACGAGAGTTTTCATAGGTTTCCTCTCGTGGGTTTTATTTTACCCTAAGCTCAAGGAGTACTCCGTGAAGATCGCAGGAAATTGTACACTTCAAGACATCATCAACGCACTGCAAGGCAACTTCGGATGCACCGATGTTCGCACCACGAAGAACGGCACTGAACTGGACGACAAGTTTGTTCGCCTAGAGCTATTCTTCCTGAGTTTCGAGATACACTACTCGAAGTCCAAGAGACTCGAAATTTATCGCATCGACGAAGACAAGAACGGCTCAAAAGGCTATATACCCCTATTGACTCTGCGTGGCGAATAATGTATATTGTGCATAAATGCTAGACGCAAAGAACGCAAAATTGCTTGTGGAGATCGCACTATGCTCAGAGACGACACCATCGACTCGCATCAGTGCGTGTTCCCTCATCTACAAATGCTCGTTACTACCCGCAAGCGATGTTCTTAAAATCTTGGAAGACACCATCGGCGACTACCGGTGCAAAGACGGATGTAAAGTCAAAGCACTCGAACTGATGGACAAGATTGATAGCTCGAAGAGTAACGAGAAATCCATCGAGTCCACAGATGTTGCAGCCGTCGAGAAACAGTTGATGGAGCAATACCTAGATGTCCCGACTCACACAAGTTCTGGAGAAGTTCAAGAACAGGCTGGCGTACCGAAAGTTTGACTCGGACGCTCTGAACATTTCCCGCTCTCTCGCGGCGGGTTCTCTCGGCAATGCTGACAACTTTGCACAATGGGCGAGTATCACGAATGACCCCGTGGTGGTTGTCAACTATATCCACACCTACATCACGACTCTAGTATCGAAGATGAGTTCCGCGCCGGTCCGTCCGGAAGACGAGAAGATGAACGAACTCGGCATCAAGCTCGGTCTCAACTCCGAATTTGCCAAGCGCTACAAGGACACTCTGAACGACGGGTATGCTTTCGTGGGAGTGGGCGTGACGGACGGCGTTCCGGTAGTCAAGAAGATAGACGCTCGCTACATTATGTTCAACGGAGAGGACCCGACCCTAAAGGACGCCACCGATGTAATCGTCTTTGAAGTAGTGCCTCTTTCTGCGGACGAAAAGGATGACTGCTTCCGTACAGAAATGGTCGCGAACTCCACGATGTCCACCTATGTGACCTTCGATCCGAACGCTGAAAAGGTCAGGGTCTCCCATTACAGGAAGGACGAGAAGTCCGGTCAGTTCGTACTCGACATATACGACGACAATGCGGACAAGCCGATGAGCTATCCTCTCGGAAACATCGACCGTATTCCGGTTGTCCGTTTTGTCGGCGACGAAGTAGAACTCTCGGACCGCCGTTATCATTACCGTGGCATCTACTTCACGCTTTCGAGCGTTATGAAGGCTATCGCGCTCTCCGCTACGAAGGTGCAGACACGAGTAGGAGCTACAGATGCGGACAACTACATCGCTCCGGATGCCGCCATCTGCAACCACGACTTGTCTTGGGCTAATACCGGCGTGAAGACAGTCGATGACAAGGACGGCAACGCCCAGCCCATCTCCGGAATCCAGTTCATTCCGCACGACGATCACTTCCTTATCGAGTCCTTCCAGATGTGGAAGGAAGTGATTGCCGATATGCTCGGACCCACGGTGGCATCCGGCTCGGAAGCGGTCACTCGTGAAGAAGTCAAGGCTCGTCAGGAAGTAAAGGACGCAATCTCGAACCTCTACCTTGCCCGTATCGTTGACTCCATCGAGGAAGTCTATCGCTGTATCAAGATGCTCCTTGGCGGCGACTCCGAAAAGGTCGTCATCGTCGGTGGCTTCATCGAGGCTTGCAAGCGCGAAAAGCATCGTGGCGAAATGAAGGAAATCTACGGGTATGCGAAGGAAGCCGGACTCAATACGCAGGGTATAGTCATCGAGCTTACAGACCTCAGCGACTTGCCGGGTGAAATCAAGGCACGACTCATAGAGACATTCAGGCAGGACCCGTACAAGTCTCCGCTCGTCGTCCAGCTCCAGCAACAGCTCCAGCAGAGTCAGGCTACGATTCAGCAGCTCAATCAGCAGATCGCGCTACTCCGTATTCAGGCAACTCAGCGTCTCGAACGCCAGAGCGAAGCCATCGAATCCGACGAACGCATCAAGCGCCTCGAAATCGCTCAGAAGCAGTGGCAGACGGAAGCCGACCAGTCTCAGCAGGCTCGTATGGAAGTCCTCAAGAGACTCCTCGATAATGGCGACTACGAAGGCGCACGGCTCGTCGTGGAAGCCATCAATATGCAAGACCCTCCGATTATCGCAGACCCGACCATCGGTCAGATTGCAGACGCGAACTCCGCAGTCACCCGTCAGTCCGTCAACAACGCACTTGCAAGTACGGGCGCAATGCAGAACCCTCAACCGAATCAGGGCGGTACACCTCCTAGTCAGTCTAGTCAGCCCCAAGCATCCATCACGGGAAGTGTACCGCCAAACCTTCCTCCGCAACCGAGACCGGCGGCACAGCCTCCTCGTGCGGCGGCAACCCTCTTCACTAACGCATAGGAGTAGTTTATGTGGCAAGCAATCGCAGGTCTTGTGATGAACAAGCTCGGTCAGAAGAACCAACAAGGTAGTCAGGTCGCCGACTCTATGGCTAACGGAATACAGAATGTCGGCAGTAACTTGAATCAACTCGACTGGAACAACGCTATGCAGTTCCCTGAATACAAAGGCTTCGGAGGCTTCTAATGGCTAAGTGGTACGAAAATATCGCAAACGGAGTTACCGGCTTCACGCAAGGACTTACGGACGCTCTCGGCATAACTGACTCTCAGGCTCCGCAGCGAGCGGTGGATGCAGCGAACTCCGGTATGGCGAGCGCGAACGCTCAGCTTTACAATGACTTGAAGCCTCAGCTCGACCAACTCTGGGGAGCGACCAACGGCAGAACTCTCGATGCGAACCTCGACCGCTTCGACACCACTATGGGCGAGGCGATGAACAGTACGACTCAGGCGGGTCAGAACGCACTCGGAGAAATGAACGCCGGTAATGCGGACAATGTGCAGAGTTACCTGAACCCGAAGATGAACACGATGTTGCAGAACACTATGCAGACCGTACAGGGAGGGGCGGGGTCTGCACTCCAGAGTTCTGCAACGAACCGCAATGTCGCAAATGCAGTCGCAAGTCAAGCTGGTCAGATGTGGGACACCGCGTTTAATCAGGCGCTTGGCGACTCCTCGCACAACTTGCAGGCTAATCAGCAGTTCGGTCAGTCCGCAAACCAGCAGGCGGGGCTCGCACAGAGTCAGCTCCAAGCGGACAACGACCCGATTATGAACTGGATCAACCTCAACAACGACTTCGCTCAGCAGAAGTACTCCGGAAATATCGGTACTACTCAGGCGGCGACTCAGGCGGCGGGTCAGTCCCGCGCCCTTCTCTAAGGAGTGAACTATGCTTGGACTTAAACAATTCAGCGCACCGCAGTTCTATGTGCCTCAGCTTTCGCAGACTGAAAGACCGCTCCACAAAATGAAGGATATGATGTCGTTCCTGAACTCCTTGCAGTGGAAGGCTGACGAAGAGGAAGAAGCCGAAGAATGGGGCGATAAGACTCGCGATGTGAAGTTCGATATGAACGAAGGACTTGACGACCGCCGTGGTGCGGAAGCAGCAGCAGCCGGACTCGATGCGAGCCTGAACAGCGGTCACGACACCACCAAGCGAGTAGGCTCTACTCGTTGGGACGGTATGGACAACTCCCAGCTTTGGGAACAGGCTATGAACTCCGTCGTGACAGGCGAGAATCCGATGACGAAGGGGTATAGCGAAAAGATTGGGATGACTCCTAATGATGTGGTCTATGGATGGAACGAGAATTGGGATAAGGTCCCGAACAAGAGTCGTTTCGCCGGGTGGACTCCGGAACAAATTGAGGAATATGTGTATTCTCCGCTTGGAGGCAAGTAATGGCTGTACTTAGTTTTAACAGGGACGGCACGGTGGTGCAGGCTCAGCCGGTTGTGGAAGCACAGCCGACTATTCCGGTCGTGCCTACTTCCGCGTCCTCTATGTCCCCGGCATCCTCTTCTAGTTCGGCTTCTCCCGGAGTGACTCCGCCGGAGAAGTCTTCCAGCACTGCACCGGCTCCGAAACCGGCGGTACAGCCGAGCGCACCGGTGCAAAGAAAACCGGCACAGACTCAGGCTCCGGCTCAGCCAGTGAAGCAGGTGGGCGCCTTCGTTCCGAAGCAGCAGCCGGGTACTCCGGTGGAGGCTCCGGTATCTCAGCCCGTGTTCGACCCTATGGAACAGCGTGAGGGACTCCGCTCGCTCGCCGTCGGTACTGCACAATCCACGGTAGCCTCCGGTCAGCCCCATCAGCAGAAGTACCAGACGGTGTTCAACTGGCTTACTCGCCGTGACCCGACTCTTACGCCGTGGACTGACTTCGTTCTGCACGGTCCGAGAACTTCGGTGGCGCAGTCCAATCAGTCCGATATGGAAGCAGCGCAACTCGAACAACAGATTCTCGCTCAGCAACAGAGGGCGGCAATGGCTCAGGGTCAGCTCACGACTCCGATGCAGAGGGAACGCCAGCGTATGCAGAGGGAATGGGATGAACTCCTCGGCGATTGGCGTCGTGGCGCATACTCCGGAAGCGAGATGACCGAACAGGCTTTCTACGAAGAAGCGAACAGGCTTCTTGAGAATATGAAAGCGGCGGGTATGGACACGAGTACGCTCCGTATGCCGAGTATCGACGCCGGTGGCTTCTCTCAGGGCTTCAACAAGAACTTGTCCGAACCGTTGAACAACCTTCACGAACTCGACACCACGATGAGCCAAATCTACGAGAAGGCTATCAACAATCCGGAATGGCTCAACTCCGCAGAAGCGAACACGATGTTCGATAAGCTCGGCGAACGGGTCATTCTCGATATGGGCAAGTCTAAGGGTGCAATCGCCGATGCGGAAAAGGTGCGTATTCAGGTCGAAATGATGACTCCGGAAGTGCGCGACCTTTACGACACGGTAATGGCAAAGTTCTTCTCGGACAATAACAGCCTGATGGCACTCGCCCAGCAGTTCGACATCGACCTCTCCAACCGCAAGACACTCGACGACTTGGCGAAGGACATATCCGGCGAAAAGTACACGACATCGGACAAGAGCAAGAATCCTCTGTTCGAACAGAACTTCATCAAGAAGCTCACGCCGGGTACTAAGGAACACGCGAACTTCATAAAGGGCATTATGGATGTGTTCGGTGCGGTCAAGAAGGTTGGCGGGAATGTACCGACAGAGTTGCAGGCGGCGGTGGAAGCTATGCAGAATGGTATCGAAGCCTTCCGCGAGTATGTGATGCAGGATGCACCGACAAACCATCAGCTCATTTGGGACTTGGCTCAGCGCTCCCGTCAGGAGAACATCGGCAAGTTCAACGATTGGGCGCAGAAGGCTGGCAAGAACTTCGGGTGGAAGTACCGCACGGCGTTCAACCCGGACGAAGGCTTCGGCGAATGGCTCCGTGACTGGCAACGCGCAAACGGCAAGTGGCGCGACTCCAAGATTTACAAGATGGGCATTACTACCGGCTCCGTTATGCCTCGTGGCGACAGCTTTGCCGGTAAGGGCAAGTTCAACAACGGGAAGTAACTATGGCAACTATTCCAACTCGACATTCCAGAACCTCGATCCTCGACCGCCTCGGTATGGACTTCGGTCAGTACACACCGGCACAGAGGATCGTGGCTACTGAACAGAGACAGCAGGAACTTCTCGATATGCTCCAAGAAAAGGCGCACAAGGCTGGGAAGTTCACGCTCGAAGACATTATGGCGAACGAACGCTTCAAGAAGATGTTTGACGACATCGCCAATACACGAGTAGGCTTCGCCCGTTATCCGGAATACGAGAAGTACGGTTATGCTTATAACCCTCAGTCCGGATCGTGGCAAGGTGCGCTTTGGGAGGATGTTCAGGAAGGCGGCGACCTCGCAGGTGCGCCGTGGTATCGTACTGCCCGTGAAGCAATCAACGCCATCTACAACGATGCGCTCCGTGGAGACCACGGGGAACACCTCGCGGATTTCGACATTGATGACCTGTATGCTCAAATGAACAGACTCGTCGATGAACGCGCTCAGGAAGCACTCAGCACAGCAGAAGACCCGGAAGCTCTCAGGGCGCAACTCATCAAGGGCAACATCTACGACGATGAAGGCAAGATTATACCCTTCGAAGACCACGGCACGCTCTACGGACTCGCGTCTATGCTGTTGCCGATGCGCACTATCGGAGCGGCGATGGATCCGGAACTCAGCGCAAGAAGTGCTTGGGATCAAAAGCTGAGAAACGGTCTTCTCGATGCAGGCGAACTCGCGCTTACCGGCTGGAATCCGCTCGGAAAGATAGCCGGAAAAGCAGTGACCGCAGCCGCGAAGTATGCAGGAAAGGCGGCGACCAAGATGCCGTCTCTCTTGGGTCGTGGACTCGAAAACTCTGCCGAATTTATCGGTCACAATGCGGAGAAGCCTTGGCTCAAACTCACCTGGGAAGGCGGTATCGGCAATCTCGGAAACTACTACGCACTCCACGGAGCTGACTATGCCTTAGACCCTGAGAACCAGAGTCAGTCCGGCGCTTCGAGCGGTACGGGAGCAATCATCGCAGCACTCGCGGGAGGCGCACCGGGTCTCGTGGGCGGATTCCTCGACAAGATTGGCAAGGGCGCAGCCTTCGGTGCATCGTCCCTGTTGAGTCCGAAGGAAAAGGCTCGCACCATCCTCGGCGAAGCCCTCGACATCAAGCCCAGCGAAGTCGATGACAGGCTCGTTGAGGAACTTCTTGCGAAGGGTGCGACTTGGGGAGACTATCTCAAGGCTCCGTACCGTGACATCTCGAAGGAAGGCTACCCGTATGCCGGTATTGCTCAAGTACCTCGACAGAAGCAGAAGGAAGGTATGCTCCACGGCGATCGTGACAATATTCGTGATGACTTGATGGAGCTGTTCCCGGAGTCTCGCCACGGCGACATTCAGAAGTGGATGGATATGAACCCGAAGGAAGTACAGTCTCTTGCTGACGGTAATACATACTCGAAGTACAACCGTGACGATGCCGGAGTACCCGGAACTACTGTCGAAGATTGGGATGTGTTCGGAGTTACCGCAGACCAGTCGCCTCAGTTCTACAAGAGCAAGTTCAAGGTTCCTCTCAAGGACAAGTCCGAAACTATCGAAGGTCTCGCGAAGGATGAAATCGAACGCCGTATGAAGCGTGGCGACCAGCTCTCGAAGGAGTACGCTACTCGCAGGCAGATTCACGACAAGGGAACAGGCTCGTCTAATGTGGACTGGAACGCTAAGGTATGGGCGCCCGATGTCAAGTCCTTCCTCAAGGACAAGCAGAGTCTCAATCCGGGTTCCGCTACGCTCAGACGCTTCGGCTTGTGGGGTACTCGTCTGCTCGGAGTAGGCGATCCGCAAGAAGGATTACCGAACGCCCTCATCGGCGAACGCGATCCGATTTACGAACAAGTGCGCACCCGTGGAGTTCCCACGAAGAACAAGGAGAAGAAATAATGGCTAACATTTCTATCAATGATACCCATAGACTTCCGTACATCAAAGGGAGGTTCACGGCGACAAAACTCGGTCCGGGGCAGACTGCGAATGTGAAGTTCTATGACTCCGATGACAACGATTTGGGGTACGAAATTTATACGAACTCCGAAGGCTTTATCTGTGATGCAGCAGGTAACTTGCTCGGTAACGGCGTATTCGTCCATATTGATGCAGTCGTCTCCGGACACTACAACGGAGCGCGTTTCGTGCAGTGGGCTGTGAAGGGAGTCGCCACCGATCTCCAAGTCAACGACGGCAAGCTCCGCAACAAGCTCGGTAATGTTGTATGGAGCGCCAACAGTCAGCGCGACTATACTTTGCAATGGAACGACATTGCAGGAACTCCGGCGTTCAACACTTGGAGCGAAAATGAACAGCCTGTGATTATCGAAACCGCATCTTTCGATAGCGTACTCGTGAACCAGTTTACGAAGATTATGACTATCGCGTATGATTCCACGGCGGAAGTACAGACAAGCGGTATAGCCAACCTTACTTTGTTCCCGAAGCCGGGCGACAAGCCTCGCTACGGACAAGTTATTTTTGTCAAAGTAATGGATGTGTCGAAGGCTCGTGCGTTGCAGTTGTGGAACCCTACTAGCAACGGTACTTCTGAGAAGATTTGTACTATCACAGGAACAGGAAGTGCGCTTATTGCACTCCTCTCTAATGGCAAGTTTGTATGTCTCGAACAAAGCGGAGACGCGAACTACAACGACTTCGGGGCGATGGATATAAACCCGACTCAAGCCACTACTTTTGAGCCGAGGTATATCGACGATGCTACTCCGAGAATTATTCAGATTCACGGTACGCCGACGCACATTTATTATGAGAATGTGGAATTTAACTTGCTGCGCGGAAGTCTCACCGCTCCCCGTAGGCTCATACTCTGGTGGCAACCGACCACAGAATACGCGAAATATCAGTGCCTCGTGCAAGCCTTCGACAACGGCGCTTGGAGTCAGGTGATGTGGCTTCGTCCGTACACTCCGATGGAAGTGATAGTTTATCCGACACAGACAAACGGTATATCCATCGTTCCTGTGAACGCCGATGTACCCACGATACCTTCCGTCGCGGAAGTGCGCCCGACTGTAGGTCACTCCGAAATCGACGGCAACTACACTCGCACGATCGTCTCCCAAAACATCACGCTCCCGACCGGAGTGAGCAGGGTTTCGGTAGCTTGGAATCAGGCTGAATTTTACGATGGCGGTCCGAAGTATATCCTCATCGCGAAGTTCGTCGTTCCGTGGGGATGGAAAGGCGATGTGTTCATTACCGGTGCAGGGAACATCACTCCGGCTGGTACGCTCGGCGCAGTCGTCGAACTCAGGGCAGCGTTCGTCACTCCTGACGGCACTCCGCTCCATTGGTACGGAAGTGCGATTACCGTAATCGGTCAGGCGCTCGGCTTCGCTGACAACGCAGGAGGCGACTGGGCGAGCGGTTGTGCAAAGTTCTTCATCGAAGCGAATGTGCCGAACGGTGGTGTAGCCGGAGGCGTGTTCGCTAGAGCAGGATAGCAATGACTCAGAGAGAAATCGAACTTAACCTTTGCAAGAAGGATTTTATGTTCTTCGTAGCATATTGCTTCTGGAACATATACCATACGAAGTTCGTGTTCTACGAATTTCACAAGGAAGTGGCAAACATCCTTCTGAACCTCAAGAACGAGAAGCGTTCCATCATCAACGCTCCTCCGCGTATCGGTAAGACGGAGCTTGTCAAGCACTTCATCGCTTGGCAGTTCCTTCTCAATCCGAGTGCATCCATCATCTACTGCTCCTACGACCAGTCGCTTGTGTCCCGTAAGAACAGAGAAATCCTCGACTTGCTGATTTGGCTCTCGAAGCACTTCGACCTTCCGGAACTTATGCCGAGGCAGAACGCCAAGGGTAAGACTGAATGGGTAAACAAGGCTAACGGAACAATTCTCGCGAAGGGTACGAACAATCCGGTCACGGGTGCAGGATGCTCTACTTTGTTGGTACTCGACGACCCGAACAAGCCTTCGGACCGCACGAGTTCTGTGATTTTGGACAAGCGAAATCAAATCTTCAAGTCCACAATCCGTAACCGTATCAACGCTCCGGAAGTCCCGATTCTAGTGATTCAGCAGAGAGTCGCCGCCGATGACCTCTCCGGATTCCTGTTGAAAGACACGAAGGAAAAGTGGGTACTCCACAAGTTCGCTGCCATCAAGCCGGACGGTACTGCACTTTGTCCTGAACGACTCCCGGTCGAAGAAGTCGAGAAGTACAAGAACGATCCGTTCACTTACAATGCGCAGTATATGCAGGTTCCTCTCGATGACATCGGCAAGATGTTCAACAGGGAAATACTCCGCTTGGCTATGTACAGACCGAACAAGGAGCAGATGCGCATAGTAATCGCCATCGACGCCTCCGCTAAGGACAACATAGAAAGCGACTGCAATGCCGTGAGTGTAATCGGGTACTGTGACCGTATGTTCTATGTGCTGGAGTGTCAGAACTTCCGGGCGGATGTACTCTCGGTATGCCAATGCGTGAGGGAGATGCGACAGCGGTGGGGTCAAGTGCCTGTACTTGTCGAAGCGAAGGCGAACGGAACTGCCGTGATGCAGATACTTCGCCGTGAGACTTCGGGCATCGTCGAAATCAATCCGTGCAAGGATAAAGTAGAGCGAGCGATGGAAGTCAAGCACCTCTTCGATGGCGGAAATGTATTTTTTGCTATACGAGGACTCGAATGGGCGACTGTCCTTTCTCAGTTCCTTGCGTTCCCTCATAGCGACCACGACGACATCGTTGACTCCGTGGTACACGGTCTAAAGTGGTTGAACAACCTCGCCGGAGTCCAGCCCAAACAAGCTAACGAAGCTAGAAAACTCGAACAAGCTAGACGGCGAGTAGCTTACTCGGAAAGGAGATATTATGGAAATTCTGGATATTGTCCATAGAGCAATTCAGAGAAGTCAGCTCATCCCCGGCTTCAATCCGGACGAGTGTCCCGAAGACTACGAACAGCGTGTCTCCGATATACTCGTGAACGAGCTTATTACGGATATGAACAACGATCGCGGACTCGATGTGACCGAGACCGTGGTGGCTGTGAGACCGGTAAACGGCATAATCGACCTTATCGCGCCTCCGCAGGATGTGTGGTTCATCGTGACTCTGCCGTACACAGCTCAGTATTTGCTCGAAGTCCGCTCTGCTCCGGGCGGTGGAGCATCCTACGACCACCTCGTTGAAGCTCTCGCAGCAATCGGACTTACGGATGATACTATGCCGAGAGACCCTACCGGAGAACTGATACCGCTCGGCGTATGGACTCAGGACTTGAAGTTCTTGGAGTGTCCGAAGGATATTCCGTCCGCATACGCTCAAGGCACTAACTCCGTCGAAGTGAACCCGATATACAATGTACCGTTCGTTCCGGCAAGAGTCGAAGGCGTTGTCGAAGCAGGCAGCGGTGTAGAGTTCGAGTACAAGCACGCCAAGGAGTTCATCAGTGCCGAGTTCCGTCACGCGAAGTATGTTTATATGGATGAAGGCTACGAAGGCAAGATGCGAGTCCGCTTCCATAAGGAATTTGCGGATGGCATCGTGGAACTCGTGCTTCCCGTTCCGGCTACCGTCGTAAACTACTTCGATTCCCCGAAGCCTTGGAACGGCAAGATCATCGCTCCCGTGAAGTTCAGGGAATACCTCATCGCTACGCTCTCTTACAGGATTGCGGACGAATACGGTCTTGCGAGCGCTCCAAGCTGCGAGAAAGCTGCCAACCGTGCATACAACAACTTGTTGAAGAATTACCCCAAGCGCCAGCACTCTATGAACATTAACCGGAAAATCGGCGACTCCCTCAGACGCCCCGCCGGAAGTATAACCAGCGCCGATGGATTCTACGGAGGCTACAATGGGTAAGTTTGACGGCATCACCACATTCCACGACGGACTCGCCGTAAGCGACTATGTGAATATGATTCCTCTCGGCGAGACCTGCATCGACCGCACCGGAGAAATCATCATAAGCGAGGCTGTGCAATCAGACCAAGAAATCCGTGGATGGTTCGTTGACTCTTCGAAGCGCTTGTATGTAGTCGTGTCCGATACGATTCATACCTATTCCTTCGACAACGGGTCGTACAACTACGAAGGACCGTTGAAAGGCGTCGTCGGTGGCGTACTCCAGCCGTTGTTCGCACTCCTGAACCATAACGACAAAGTAACATTCACTGAGTCGTCCATCAAGCCCTCCACGGTGTACTGTTGTGACGGCAAGTACATCTACAAGTGGGCTACCGGTCTTTATGACGACATAAGCGTGACGATGATGCTCTCGCCGAAGGTCGTTCCGTCTATGGGGTACGAGACCAACGCCCGAAGCGCAGACCAGTACTCCGCAATCATCGGCGGTCCGGGAGCAGACGCACTCGACCTCCGAGACATCGCGTCCATCGAGTCTATCGACTGGTTCGACAATAAGCTGGTCGCCGTGGAGAAGTCCAAGAACACGGTATGGCTTACCTGTACCGACCCTGAGCAGTACTCCAGAAACACCTCTCTGGACCCGTGGGCGAACAACGGAGAAAGCTACGAGCTTTGGAACAACTGGTACGCATCCACGAACTCTGCGGACAAGCTCAACACGGCGAAGGCGTTTAACGGTCAGCTCTACCTGCTGAACTCCAATTCGATAGAGATTTGGTCGCGCACCGGAAACGAGAACGCTCCGTTGCAGTCCAATACTATGCAAGTCATCCATCACGGTGCTAGAGCGCCTCTCGTGATGGGAGATTTTATGTATGTAATCGCCAATGACACCGTGGGTCAGGAGTACATCGGTCTCATTCAGGGCGGTTCGTTCAAGCGCATATCCACTCTCGAAATCGACAACCGCTTGAAGGATCCGAAGGACATCGTGCCTCTCTCAATCCGAGGCGAAACGCACATTATGGTGCGAGTCGATTCCGGGCTTGACGGCTTCGTGTTCTCCGAGGGCAGGTGGTGGCGGTGGGTTCATCCGGACGAAGACAAGGACGGCGTAATCGCAAGCATCGTCCTCGACTACGCTATTACCCAGCACGGGCGAGTGGTGCAGTTCAGCGACGACACCCGCAAGACATACCTCGGCACTGAGATTCAGAGGTACATCAGGGACTCCTTCGATACTTGGCACGAGCGCAAGCTGTTCCGGAAGATTGCCATTTCGCTTGACTCCGGGCGAGTCACAGACATAACCAACATCGAGGACTTGCGGCGTCAAATCTATATCAGGCTCTCGACAAACCGAGGACTCTCGTTCGGGAAGTATTACTACCGTATGCTCGGCAAGTCCGGAGTAAACAACAAGGTAGTCGAATGGCTTGGACTCGGTTCGGGTAACTCGATGCTCTTGGAAATCGGCACGAGTTCAGCCTATAAACTACAAATATACGATATAAAAATAGTAGTCCAATGAATCCACAAAAGCCCATATTTAAACAGAACCGCCAAAATTAGGCGGTTTTTCTTTTGTCTAATAGGAATATACTAGTAAATAAAAATAAAGCTCTAAACCCCGTCAAAATGCAAATATGAATGTATAAGCATTTTTATAATATATATGGGTAAAACAGAACCACAATTTTAATATTTAATTGGGCAATTCAGCCCATTTTAAAAACCGGAGAACTCTATGAAAGTACTCTCATTCGATATTGAAACCTATCGAGAACACTTCGTCTGTTGCGGTATTCTCGCAGACAACGATACCCACGAAGAACTCGGTCGATTCAAGACCCGTAGCGGTCCGAAGTTCATCATCGACTCGAAGAATGTTCAGGACATCGAGGATATGTTTGCGAAGGCTGATTACATCGTCAGCTACAACGGCGCCAAGTTCGACTTGCCCGTACTCGCAAAGATCAAGCGCGATGTGAAGAAGATGGGCTACACCACCTCGAAGTTCGTTAGCGCAGATGCGAACGACATTATGCACGCTAACGACTTCGTAGGGAATAGACCGTTCCTCTGCCAAGACAAGGAATGGAACGCAAAGCACTTCGATATGTTCAACAACTGCTTCCTGAGCAAGTCCTTGAAGCAGTGGGAAATGTACAGAAACCTCCCGATCCGCGAACTCCCGTACAAGCCGGAAACCCCGCTTACGGAGCAGATGAAGGATGAAATCGACGAATACTGCTTCCACGACTGCTGGGCTAACTTGCAACTGTACTTCTGGGCAGGTAGCGGTCAGAACAAGACCAAGTACCATACGCTACGCGCTCGCAAGGCTATTATGGACTCGCTGTACCCGAAGCATCTTCCGTACAAGTTCGACAGGACTCCACAGGCGGTCGCCGCAAGTGTAATCTACCAGTCGAATCAAGCAATACCTCCGAAGACCAGCAACCCGCTCGAACTCTTCGATGTGGACGAATTTGATGTACCGCAGGAAGTGAAGGACATCATCCGGTATCTCGCCTCCGTGCATCCTCAGACGGAAGCCGAGAAGAAGGAAGTCGCCGCCCGATGCGTTTACAAGGGTATCCAGTACGGGAAGGGCGGTTGCCACTACATCAAGAAGGGGACTTTCTCCAATGTGTTCGGTCTTGATGTTCAGTCAGAATATCCTCGCGCAATCGACCATTGGGGTCTGCTCAAGACTCCGGAAGCCCGCAAGAATTGGAAGGATGCTATGCAGGCTCGCTTTGCTTTGAAGGCTCTCAAGGGTACTCCGGAATACAAGCCTGACCTCGATATGGGATACAAGATTCTCGTGCTTAATGCACTCTCCGGCGGATTCCGCATCCGCACGGGAAGTTCTCCGGCATACGATCCGGCGGCGGGCGAAGCTATGTGCTACATCGGTCAGCTCGTGATTTCTGAAATGGCGTTCGCTTGTCCTAATTGGGAGGAGAATGTCGTGGAAATCAATACCGACTCCGTGTTCGTAATCGGCGAAGACAATATCAAGACTCTCCGCAAGAAGGCAGACCAGATGCTCGTCAAGTACGAAATGTTGTTCGAAGAGGAATTTATGCCGAAGGTGTACTTCCGCGATGTGAACAACTACATCATTTATGATGCGGATGGCAAGTATATTGACGGTCGTGGTCTCGATTGGAGCGATATGGTCAACAAGCTCCACGAACCGGCTGTTCTCGACACGATGATTCGCAACCTTCTCACTCCGAGCATTTCCGAACTCGACATCGACTGGACTCGCTACAAGTGGCAAGACTTTATCTACAAGTACCACCGCTCCGCTGCCAGCAAGTTCGCATCTATCGGCGATGACTTGATGACTCAGAAGAACTATTACTTTATGTGGACGAAGCCGACTTGTCCGGACGCGAAGGCAATCAACTTCTCCCGTGACCTTCTCAACTCCCATAACGGAAGTATCAAGACTAGATTTGGCGTCTATGCCTTCGATATTGCAGACCTCGAAAAGTACAAGGACTTTATTGACTACAGACAATATCATCGTGACCTCGACGACAACTTCGACCTGTGGGGTCGCGAAGACCTCATCACTACGCATCTCGGCAAGGGTGCAAAGCGCCGTCTGAAAATCAAGTGTATGGCTGATGTACTCGCTCAGATGTATCCGGAATACACCGACGAGAACGAAGCGTACAAGTGGGAGCCGAAGCGTGAATCCTAAAGTATTCCCGACAATACTCATCATACTCGATGTGTGTGCAGCCGTCCCGTATGCGATTCAAAAGGACTTGCGGATGACCGTCTATTGGCTCTCCGCAGCCCTTCTTACTTTCTCTGTAACTTGGTTATAGGAGTACAAATGCACATCATTCTCGTTATCTTGTTTATAATAGCTTGTTGTGAACTCTCAAGGTGGCTCGACCTGATGTTGGGCATACGCGACGAGGATATTTCGGAAGTCGATCTCTCATTGATAGACTTGCTCCGAATTATAGCGAGCGCGTGTTACTTTGTATGGTTCCTCCTCAAGTATGTAAACAGTTATCTAAACTAGGAGACCTATGACATCACCACTTCAAAAGGCGGTAAACATCCTCTCCCAAATGCCGAAGAAAACGCAGAAGTATGTTATGAGCTGTGTTGACTTCGACACGATGAGTCCGAAGGAAGTCTATCGCTCAGTAATCGAGGCTATGTACAACGCCTGCAAATCCGCAAGCCAGCGCGAAGTCCTCGATGTTATGAGGAGTCTGAATCCTACCGACGAAGAGATACTTGAAGCGTTCAAGCCTTCGAGCGGCGGGAATATGACTCCCCTGTATTTTAGCGAGGACCAGATCGACTTCATCGTGAACAATGTATATCGTAACCGCGATGGAGACTTCCGCCTGATTCCTCACGACAAGAACTGCACTTGTGAACAGATGCCACTCGAAGGCTTGAAGGCTGACGACGACATCATCGCCGCAAGGCTCCTGATTACTCGCACTGCGCCGAACGGGGCGGTCGAAGAGTTTAACGGATTGAAGGAACTCCGGAAGCAGTCCTACGATGGACCGTATGACGGGGTGTTCAAGAAGATGGCTCCGAACCTCAAGCGCATCCGTATCATTTCGAGTTTCGCGAAGGACGAACCGCACGGATTCTTCGTGAAGGATAGCCAGATGTTCCGTAATGTCTGCTCGCAGATTACGAAAGTCCAGCCGTCCCTCGTGAACGAGAAGTCCCTGCGCAGGGCTATGTTCCTGACCTACCTCGTCGCCGGTGGGCGCGTGAAGGACTGGGAAGCCCTCTACAACCTCGTTCACTTTATGGTGAATGTCCCGAACTCGGCGACCGGCTACATCCTGTACCTCAACGACTTCGATGCGGGCGGTAACGGTAAATCGAAGTTCATCAGTATGCTCCAGAGAATGTTCGGCGACTCGTTCACTGCGTTCTCCGTTCAGCAGTTGCGGTTCACGATGAGTCTTATGGGCAAGCGCTTGGTCTCTATCTCGGAATACGAGGAGAACGAAAACGCGAAGCCTCTTCAAGCGCTCATCAAGTCGATGACGGGTCGAGACAAGTTTCAGTACGAAGGCAAGGGAGTCGATCCCATCGTCGCCGAAACCTATCAGAACTTCGTCATCAGCTCGAACAGGTACATCTATTTCGAGGATAGCGGTATCAAGCGAAGGATCCAGAACTTTCACTGCTCGAACTTGCTGCACCTGATTCTCAACAGGTTCACTCGCAACAGTTCATACCTGAACCAGCTCTTCGGAAACATCTACGACGGCGAGGCTCTCGATGTGAGTCAGCAGATGGCTCATTCTTTCCTCGACTTCTTGCAGAACGACAAGCGAGACTATATGATTCCGATTCGTCCGCAGAACATCGTTCTTGGAAGTCTCAAGAACCCAGTGCTTCGTGCGCTGTTCTCCCCTACCGTGAACTTCGACAGGTTCGTGGACGATGCGACCGGAAAGGCGAGTATTCAGCTTGGGCGCCTCTCTCCGGATGCGAAGCCGGAACAGCTCAACTACGCCGCGAGTACTATCCAGTCGTGGCTCCCGCATATCCAGTTCTCGATGAACCGCACTTCGGATGTCCTGAGTACGGATATGACGGCGGACGAGCTTACCGCTGAACTCAAGCTGAGGCTGAGCGAACTCGATGCGAAGTCCAACTCGCTGAGGAACCGCGACTGCGTACACCTTGAAATTGGGGACTTCGCAGGATTCAACTCGAAAGCTCTCTTTGACGAGTTCATCGGTCCGTACTGCGAAGCGTACAACATTCCCGTCAAAATTGAAAACGATATAATGGAGGTTGGCTAATGCACAGAGGCATTGTCTTTGAACTCGAACGCTGCCCGAAACATCTTCGCGACGGAGATTCGGTCACGGGTACACTCTATATGAACGGCGTCGCAATCTGCCGTACACTCGAAAACGCAAAGTACGAGATTCCGACAGGACTCTACACCGTCGAATACTGCGACAGTCCGAAGTTCGGTCGTAAGCTCCCGCTCATCTACAACGATACCGAATGTCATCCTGCGAGGGGGCTGAGAATCCACGCCGGAAACTCCATTTCGGATACTCAAGGCTGTATCCTCGTCGGTCGCGAGTGCAAGTGGACCGGAGAGCATAACGCAAGGCTTCTCGAATCCAAGGCTGCTCTGGAGTCGCTTTGCAAGATTATCGAACTGAACCTTAAACAGCGTCCACTCACGCTCATCATCTATGGAGAATAGAATGAAGTTCCGCATTTTCAAGCACATCACGAAGTTCGTGGCAAAGAACGACAACCATATCGAACAGGACTTCCCCGGCGGTCCGCACATCAGGATGCGCCTCTATGTCAGGGTACTTCCGTTCATCTACAAGAAGACCAACTGCACTTTCCTTCACAATATGAAGTTGCGACTCCACGGTAAGGATTTGCAGAGGATGGTTGACCTCTATTACTCCGGAGGTAGAACAAAGTAATTTCCGGATTGAAGAGTCCGCTTGGCGCTTGGGTTCGCGGGCGGACTTCTTTTATTCGTAAGGAGAAGTATATGAATAAACTAACTAAAGGCAAGTGTATGTGCCTCTCGAAGTATCTGCACTGCGACAAGCCATTCATTTGCAGACTCGCGGTTCAGGCGAACAAGATGGGACTCAGGCTTGAGTACAGGAAGAAAGACCTTGATGCCTGCCCCGCCTTCGCTCAGATGATCCGGGAGGGTTCGCTATGAACAGACTTCCGAGCGAACTCTGCAAATACTGCACATCCAAGCACTCTTGCTCAGGGTATGCAAAATGCCGAAAGCTGACTCGGCTGGAGGCGAGCATCAACATTCCAAAGAAGGAGATTCACGATGACCAATCAGCAAATCCGTGACGAAGCCAAGCTCAAGGAAGCACTCGCACGAGCCAAGAAAGACGGCAATGCGAAGATGATTTCTTGGTGCGAGCAACAGCTAGATTACTTCAAGGCGTATAGGCGAGTCAAGTAATAGTTGCAATCGACACTTCGAGAAGTTATATTTGAAGTATAACGGATGGAGTATCAATGGCTCGCAACAATCTAGGACTCCCGTACAAAGGGAGCAAGAACACGATAGCAAACCAAATAGTCGCCCAACTTCCGAGGGCGCATAGCTTTCTCGACGCCTGTTGCGGAGGTGGCGCAGTACTCGAAGCTGCGTACCTCAGCGGCAAGTTCGACAGGGTTGACGGCATCGACATCGACGAGGGCATCATTACCCTTCTAAATGCGGTGTTCCGCGACTTCGGGAAAATCGACTACGAACATAAACAACTCGTCACGGCGGAGCGCTACAAGGAAGCGGTCCAGAACCGTGCGACTCTGGAGGACGCTGTGGATCGCTTCATAGCGTCTTTTGGCTTTAATGGCTACGACTACCAATGGGGTGAAAGGAGGCGTCACCTCAAGTACCTCGTGCATCAGTCGATGACACTGCCGACACTCGACGAACGGAGGACTGCTTTCCACGGCTTCATCAGGGACTTGATAAAATCCGGCAAAATTGACGGAAGTCGCTGGAGCATCGAGCTTTCAGAAATCAAGAACCTCGCCCATACGGAGCAGGCTACCAACCTCTGCCGTTTGCAGAAAGTGGAACAAGTGATGTCGGTAGCCTCTCAGAGCCTACAGACTGAGCTTAACATATTCAAGAAGTCGATGTTTGATATTGACTACGAGCCGTATGATGTCATCTACTTCGATCCGCCGTATGCCGATACGAAGGGGTACGACAAGGCGAAGTTCGACTTCGACCGTTTCCACAAGCTCATCGACGGACTCGTGGATTCCGGAAAGGCGGTATTCGTCTCGGAATACAAGCGCCCGACCGACAAGTTCGCCGAAGTCCTCGCCGTGGAAAAGCAGATGAGCCAGTGCGACCACTTGACGAAGGTCGTCACGGAGCGCCTGTTTCTCGGCTTCAATGGAGATATTTTCATTTGACTCGCGAGTACTTCAAACTCAAAATTAACTTTTGAAAATACCCCCGTAATGTATATAAAATTTATTTTCTGAAATAAAATTTTTTTGAAAAATTCCTCGCGTATAAAATAGGGGAAAATACGGGGGTAATTTTAAAAGATAGGCATAGGGAATACTCGTGAAATGTACTCCCTATGCCTTTTCGTTTTAGTCATCGAAGTAATACTTGCGTACTTTTCGAGACTTCCCGGAAGTAAGACGCGGGTCCTTGTCGCCGATAGGCATTTTCTTGATGAGCTTGTCGAAGGACTCCCTCATAGGAATATTGCTCCCCTTGTCGCTGAGGTTTCTCATCATCGTGGGAACCATATTCTGCTGAATCATATCCTTGTCGAGACCGCCCATATTCCTGAACTTGTCAGAAAGTGCGCTCATACGACCGCTCTGTGCGCCACCAGCGAGAAGCTGGAAGAGGTCTTCCTTCGGGTAGCTGTTGTCCAGACCCTTGCCGAAGTCGTTGATGGAATTGCTCATCGGCTTCTCGAAGAGGTCGCCTGCATCGGACTTGTTCATCCTGCCTGCGAGGATTTCCTGAAGGACGGCGTTCTTTGCGCTCGGATCGTAGTTATTGCGGAGGGGTACGCCACCGGAGAGCTGCTTGAAGGCGTCACTCAGTTCGCCGATTCCTTCGCCGTTCTTTTCGGCGTTCTCAAGGACATAGCGCAAGTTCGGGTTGCCGTAGAGCTTGGCGAGGTAATCGCTGACTTCACGGGCGTTCCCACGGGCTTCCATATCCTTGTACATCTTCTTGTTCCCGCCGTAGATGAGATCGGAGAGCATACGACCGTAGTTGCCGTTGTCCGGAACTCCCTTGAGAGCAGCCTGAGAAATATCAGTGAACTTGTCAAGCTCGGCAGGAAGCGCACGACCGGCGGTAATGCCAACGAGTGTACGGGCTACCTGATCCGGGTCGTCTCCGCGAGTCCAGATTTCACGGGTGTTGTTTGCACCTCCTCGGTTGACATACGCGCCTTTGACGAGGTTGTTGGAAGTGCCACCGCGAGTAGGGACGGGTGCGTTACCCTTGCTGATGGGCGGAATCTTGTAGCCGGGGAAGCCGGACTCCTTGCCGATGACTGTACGGGCTGTGGCATCTTGGAGAATATCCGGAAGCCGTCCCATACGCTCGGCGAAGGCGTCGCCCACATCGCCGGACTGCCCGATCTTTCTGCCGAACGCCTTGAAAATCTGCTCGATAGGTACTCCGGCGATGAGCAGAGCCTTGAGAGCCTTCACATCGCTGAGTCCCGGAAGGTCGAGAAGACCGGGGCGCTTACCGGCACTGAGCTTGTCAACGAGGTCAGCTCCCGGAATGAGTGATGCTGCGAGCGGGATGCGCCCTTCTTCGCCGAACAGTGCATCGGCAATCGGCGGACCTGCTTTCTTGAGACCCTTGCCGAGAACATCTGCGCCTTTGTTCATATATTCTCGACCGAGCGCACCGACACCCTTGATTCCTTCGGTTATTTGGTTCTTTCTAGTAGGCACGATAGGCATTATTCTACCCTCCTCAGAGTGTGATTGATTTCGAGTCGCTTGTAGTTCTCGAATGTGAAAGCGTCATCATCCTTGTACGCAGACGACCCGAACACTCGTACAGAAGCCCAGATGACCCTAGCCTTAAATTTAGATTCTCCGGCGAACAAAAGCATAGCGAACAGCAAGTCGTCCGCAGTTTTACGGTCGATTGCGTGGTTATAGCACTTGTTGATGCACGGAGTATAGTTGCAGTCGTGGACTAGCCAACAGGCTTGATGGAGGTCGTCGCCGATGGGGTCGATGAAACGATCCACACCCAAGCCACCGCTCCGGAAGTTCGTGATGAATCCCGGACGAATCCTTGCGTTCAGAGTCCCGATGTCCGTAATCACGGTTACTTCCGTCGGATCTGCAATCTGGAAGTACCTATCGCCGCAAGCCTTGAGCTTGAATCCGCCTTTAGGAAGTATGATGTCCTTTACTATCATTTCAGCCTCCGCTCTGCGCGTATTTCGCCGATTAGAGTATAGACATTCTTGGATAGCTCCCCCACATCCCGCCGGAGTTCGTCGATACCGCCCACCTTGTTCTCGACGACCGCAAGCCTCGACTCGAACTCGTTAGAGCCTGAGTGCTGGAAGTATGCGGTCATAGCGAGACCCAAGCCGAGCATCACTTCGACCAGCGGATGCAGGAAGTTCTGCCAAGATTTGTGGATTTCAGTCTTCTCACTCATCTAGCGCCTCAAGTATTGTGGAGTTCGACATAGACTCGCTTGCCGTCCGGAATGGATGTAGCGTTCACATCAATATCCTTCGTGTGGTTCGTGTAGTCCGTCGGGTCCCATCCGTTGTTCATATTGGACTTGGACGAAACGAGTCGCGGCATATCGTTCTTCGGCGTACCGCTGTACTCCGAACCCGGACATTCGAGCGTAGTACCGGTGGCGATGATGCCCAAGTACATATCCTCGGTGGATTTCACGGTGTACTTATTTACCGGAGTCTGGAACAGGTCATCGTCTCCGCCGTACACCTGAACGATAGGCAGGTCGAGAATACCGTGCTTGAGGTCGTCTCCGGTCTTCCCGTAGCTGGAGTAGTGCTGTGAAGTGGCAATTTCCACTTCGTCGGTGTATGCCACGAGTGCAAAGCGCCATTGTCCATATCCCGGAGGCTCGATGCCCTTGAACACAACGATTCGCACCCTCTGCGATGGATCCAAGTTGGAGATATAGATGGACGCCTTCGTAGCGTTCTGCGTGACTACATCGTTGGAGACTACTTCCTTGCGGATTTCAAAGTCCATCACGGGATGACAAAGGGAAATCGTGAGCTTGCCGTTAGAGTCGTGCAAGTTCTGAACGCTCGAAGACACAGTGCCGACAGGCATAGACTCGAATGTTCTGGACTCCACGATGCGCTCAAGGTCGCTCATCTTCGCGAGCGGGTCCTGAGCTTCGGGGTCGGGAGCGATTTCGAGATAGCGGAATCCGTCGAGTACCTTCACTTGTGCAACGATGCCGCCATTGCCGGTAATCTTGTTTCCGAGATAGTCGCTGTCGTCATCGAGATAGTCAACGAGTACCTTGCCGTCGCCGGAACTCCCGATAGTCTTGATTCTCAGGAACGGGTCTATCGCTTGACCTAAGCCATTCTCGCGGACAACTTCGACGCTGACCGTGGAGCCGTCGCCCATAATCTTGTACGCCAAGTAGTTAGGGTTGTCCGTCTGTTCGACTTGGACTTTATGGTCCGGAACATCGAGTGTCGTGGGATGATTATACACAGGAGTAGCAAGATATGTAATGCTAGTGTCCTGATCCATTATCAAGTACAGGCTGAACCACACAAAGCGTACAGCCGTGTTGTCCCTTTTCAGCATCGTCCTGAGAGTACACGCGCTGACATATAAACCGGAACTTGCGTCGTTCGCCAGAGTAATATCTTGAAGAAGTCCGGCATAGCGATTAGCGCCATAATTCATAGCTTCGCTAAGATCGACTTGGACTACATCGCCTCGGATGCACCATTCGGCGAGGTTAAATGCGCTAACCGGTTCAAAGTACGGAGCGGTCGTTGTGGGCTTGTTCATATCGAACAGAGCGTAGATGCTGGATTCTCGACCACCGTCAGTAATTTCGATTGCGCGTAGAAAAACGGTATGGACTTGTGCAGAAGTCGTTTCGCCACTCGGTACGACGATTGCACCGCCATCAAAAGGCAGGTCAGTAGTTTTAGCCATAGAGTCCTCCAAAAAGAAGGGCTGGCAGACATTGCTGCCCACCAGCCCCTATCGAACTTCCTTTGCGGAAGGTTAGGTAGTCGTACCACCGATGCGGATGTAGGTGGCGGTTACGGAGACGCCTTGGTAGAGACCGAAGCCCATAAGAGCATCAGCACGGAACAAGGTCTTGTCGCCATAGGAGTCCGTCCACATATGACCGCGCAACGGGAGAATACCGCGTTCGGAGAACTCGACCGGAACGGTGTAGGCTTCGCCGCTTGCCTGCGGTTTCAGACCCTTGACTGCCACGAGGAAGTCAGGTTTCTTCCACATAATTGCGGGCTGAGCGTAGATAGCGCCAACAGCGAGTACATCTTCCGTAGTGACCGGGACGCCGTTGCCTTCGAGCTGGCTACCTGCGAGGTTGCCAAGTTTCGGGTCTTTCGGGTTGTAGGTCATACCGAAGTCTGCAATGTTGGTCTGATACTGAGCGATCCATCCTTCATAAGCGTTCAAGTGAGCGTTCTTGCGCGGACCTTCGAAGAAGACCGGATTTGCAAGATGCCATACACGGCGAGCTGCGTCCCAACGATAGAACACGGTCTTGTGCTGACCCGTCGGCTTGCCGAGAGCGTCAACAGTCTGCACATATTCAGTACCGAACTTGAGGTATGTCGGCTGAGAGAGTTCGCCATCGTAGGAGCCTGCAACAGTAGCACCGATACCGTTCAGGTCGAAGCCGTCTGCACCGATTACGAACTGAGCGATACCCTGTTCTACACCGGTAATGACTCCAGTGAGACCGGACTTGGACCAGTCGTGACCGAGAAGCGGTCCGAGCTTGTTCTGATAGATGGTGTTGCCAATCTTGCCGTTAGCGCCGAAGGTCTGACCGAAGGCTTGGCAGAGGCGGTTCCAAGTCTGAGAATGGGTAATCGCCTGAGTGTCGCCTGCGAACTTCGAGGAAGATGTATGAGCGTCGGCGTCGTAGAGTGCGAGACCGTATGCGTCATCGCGGGCAGCCTTGTTCGGGTTGTTGCCCGGATCGCCAACGAACACCTGCGCACCGGCGAGGAGTCCTTCAAATGCACGACGGTTGGTTTCGTCCTGCAAGTTGGCGACTCGCTTTGCCATAATTTCGCGATCCTTGATGGCGAGCGTGAGCTGTTCGGAACTTGCTTCTGCGGCAGTACCGATAGGCTTCACAGTGACCGGAACGAAGCCACGGCGTACTGCGAGCTTATCCTTGAGGTCAGAGATGTCGAGATGGTCGAAGACGATACCGCTGTCAGTAATCGGGACATTCACGGTATCGCCGGAGGCGTTACTTGCACCGAGCTTGTCTTCGATCTTACGCTGACCCTTGGAGAGAATATCCACGCCAAGTGCATATTCCACCGCAAGTTCAGCCATAAGAGTCTGGTTTACAACAGACATAAGCTACTCCTTGAGTCGCCTAGAGTCCGTTGATGCCTCGCTTGCTGAGCGCGTTTTCGAGGGCTTCACCAAAACTTCCGGGCGACGGAATGTGGTTACTTGTCCTGCCACTCCCCGGTACTGGCACATTAGCCGGAGCCGATTGGGAGGGCTGGTTGCCTGCGGGCGCTTGCTGAGCCGGAGTCTGTACAGGAGGCTGTGCAGGAGTCTGCGACTGTTGCTGTACGCCGTTGGCAAAGTTAAGAATCTGTTTATAAATAGTGTTGAGAACCGCACCCTTCTCGTATGCTGTCAACCCGACCCATCTGTTACGGAAGTCCCCGTTCTCCATCTGGTCCATCCAGCTCTTGTACACGAACATACCGAAGGGTCTGTCGATGTAGCTTACAAGTTCCGGTTCGTTCTCGTTGACATACTCGCCATAGCGTTCGCTCTGGTCGAGGAATCTGTCAGCATCGTCACCGAAACATTCGGCTGCTCGCTGAGACCATTCGGAATACTGGGCGTCCTGCTGCAAAGCCTGCAAGTTCTCGATTTCCGAGTTCTTCTGATGTGCAAGGATGATCGCTTGCGGGTCCTGCGTTGCTAGGAGTTCCTGCTGTTCCTGACGGAGTTGCTGGATTCTCGAATTGACTCGCGCATTAGATTCTCTCTGTCGGATTCGGCGCGACATATTGCGGAAGTTGTTATCGCGCTGATTCTCGTTACCACGATTAGCGGTCGTAGTTCCGGTGCCTTTGGCAGAGGTGTCTCCGTTCGTGGGGTTGCTAGTCCCACTCTTCCCGGACGGGGTGGAGGATGTCCCGCCGTCGGGAGTGCTATGGGCGGATTGACCGCCGTTCTCTCCGTCACCGGAGGTATGCTGAGGCGCAGATGCGCCGTCAGGGTCTCTCTTTGCTACTGCGGCATCGAGTGCCTGCCCGAAAGAGGTAAAGGATTCAGTCTGTTCACCTTCCATTGTGGTCTCCTTAGTTGAAGTTCGATTCAAGGTACGGAGCCATAGGAGCGATTTTTCAGCCTGTTCTCCGTATCCTTGAGAATACGGGTACACGGGATGGTGTCCCGTTCATCGAGCAATATAACAAAATTTTCTCCGGAGTGCAAACAATTCTTGAACTTTTTTTTTTGCCGAAGGCGATTTTAGTCCATAGACGCCAATAGCCGAGTTACCGGGTTATACTCCACCTATACACTCCACCGAGTACACCACCCTATACCCTGCACCAGTACACCACCACGCACTAGGGTCCCATATACCCCTTTAGATATTGGGTGTTACGCTTAGTAAGCTACTCCGCTCTTTTGTTCTTTGTTATACGCCAGACCCCCCCCCACTCCGTCCATCATCTACTCCTGCGCTCCGTCCATTTCCGGCTTATGCGCTCCGTCCATCTACCGGATGTGCGCTCCGTCCATCGCTCCGCTACTGAATCCGTCCACGATATAGCATAGCGTTCCGTCCATACGACGAACAAAGTATTAGTACATAGAATTTGTCTATAAGCGCTAGAATGTTACTTTGTTATAATATAAGTTATCTATATAAGTTATATGTTATACTTTGGTGGTGGTGCTATTCTATACTTTTATGATGTACTTTAAAGTATATCTTTATATATGTACCTTATAGCATACTTTTAAAGCTCAATAAAAAAAAAATGCACTAATTTTATAAAAAGTATTGACAAAAGTTTTTTATTAGTGTATATTTAATAGCGTTAGAGTTTAAAACGCTCTAACCTAACAGAAAACAAAACCTAATCAAATAAGGACTAAATTATGAACTACACAAAAGAGACAAAGTTGAGCGAAATTAAAAACGCTGAAACTATCGCCAATGCTACAAAATCCACAATTGACTATATGCTGAAAAATTGGACTATTGGGGATTTTGTTAAATTCAACGAAAAGAAAAACCGCAACGAACTCAAGACAGAAAGTTTGTCCACGCTTTGCGGCACGAGTTCCGGCGCAATTGCAAACCGCATAGACGAACAAAAAAGCAACGATATTTACGAAAAAATCGGTCTGTTTTTGGGTTCGTGGGTTAAGGGTGGAAATAAGCAAAGCGTGGCGGAAATTGCCAAACAAGCAGAAACTAACGCTAGACTTACGATGGCGAAAAATATGCTTTTGGCTAAGATGGATATTAAACAAATTTCAACTATTACAGGCTTAAGCGTTGATGAAATCAACGGCTTAAAGACCGCCTAATAGAATATTATTTCTAGTCCGGTGCTATTGTGCCGGACTTTTTTTTATTGCACCAACACTAAATAAAAGGATATAGACAGAATCATTTTAAAATCTACGCTTAGAGCGTGGATTTTTTTTTTTACGCTTTAGAACCTGCTAGAACCTGCTAGAACCTGCTAGAACCTGCTAGAACCTGCTAGAACCTGCTAGAACCTGCTAGAACCTGCTAGAACCTGCTAGAACCTGCTAGAACCTGCTAGAACCTGC
>JAFYOF010000165.1 GCA_017560305.1 Alistipes sp. | reverse complement strand
TATCAATAGCAACTTCGAGTTGCCAACATATGGCTTGGCACTCTATCACGAATCGTCAATCAAGGCTGGTGAGCGTTGGCGTTTTACTGCGGGCCTTAGATTAGATTATGAGGCATCGAAGATGAGCTACGATAACTATACTGCCATTAGCTACAAGATGGGTGCTATGCGTCCTGGTATGCCTGAGCTGATTCCCGACTTCCGCAAGGTTGAGGTGCCATTCAAGGGCGAGGAGAAACTCAGCTATTTGGAGCTTTTACCTAAGCTTGCCGTAAATTTCACAACTGGTGTGGGAGATTTGTATGCAACTGTAACGCGTGGTTATAAGGCAGGTGGATTCAATACGCAGATTTTCTCTGATATCTTGCAGAACAAGATGAAGAGTGCTTTGATGGGCGATGCTATGAGCGCTATGGGTCGTCCTGCAACGCCATCTGAGCCATCGCCATATGATGAGGCTTCGGTTACTACTTACGACCCTGAGTATAGCTGGAACTATGAGTTGGGTGGTCACTTGCAGCTTGCCGAGGGACGCGTGGGTGTGGACTTTGCAGCATTCTGGATTGAGTGTCGTGACCAGCAGCTTACAGTTTTCCCCGAGGGTACAACAACGGGCCGTATGATGTCGAATGCAGGTCGTTCTCGCAGTCGTGGTGTGGAACTCTCTGCCAAGTGGAATGTATTTAAGTTGATGAACCTGAGCCAGCTCAGTTTGTTGGCAAATTATGGTTATACCAATGCCAGGTTTATAGAGTTCAACGATGGCTTGAATGATTATGCAGGTAATTATCTGCCCTATGCTCCCCAGCATACAGCGTCGTTAGGTGCAGCATATAATATGTGGATTGGAGGTCGTCTGTTAGATGAGATTGTCCTCAGCGTTTCGGCACAAGGTGCTGGTAAGATTTATTGGAATGAGGAGAATAGTATTTCGCAGAACTTCTATTCGCAGTTGAACGCCTCTGTTGAGCTTCGAAAGGGGGATTTTACACTCTCTCTATGGGGTCGAAACTTGACCAATACCGACTTCTATACATTCTACTTCAAGTCGATGAATCGTAGCTTCTTCAATCACGGCAAGCCTTGTAGAGTTGGTATCACTCTTGGTTTTGTAATGTAACAGACCTTTTGTTATGTAACCTCAAAAGAGTAACCTCAAAAGAGGCTGCTAATTACAACAAAATAAAAGCTGCCTAACATCACGTTAGGCAGCTTCTTTATTATGAGTATATCTTCGGATTAACCCAAAGTATAAGGCTTGCGGTACTCGTAGTGGAGCAACTTAGTAGCCTCAGGATCGTTAACGAACTTCTGTACGATAGGATTCCACTTCACTGTGCGCTTCAAATCGTAAGCTACGTTACCCAAGTTACATACTGTACAAGAGCTGTGACCAACCTCAACTGGAACGATAGGATCGCGACGTGAACGGATGCAATCGATGAAGTTCTTGTAGTGAGCGATGTTAGTCTCATATACTGCGCTCTCCATTACGCTCTTCTCAGGCAACAAGTCTGGTGAAGAAGCCAAGTACTCACCACGGCAAACCTGAATCCAACCATTCTCACCGTAGATCTTGATACCCTTCTTGTCACCGTCGTACTTCTGCTGAGTCATCTCGATACCGTTGTCGTAGCGATATGTCAAGCAATCATATGGGCTGCTCTCTGGAGCCATAATCTCAACTGGACCTGAACCATCCTTACCGATAGCCCACTGGCCGATATCGAACATATGAGCACCCCAGTCGGTTGTGAAGCCACCACCCAAACCGTGGTACCAACGCCAAGCACCCCAGCACTCGTCACGACCATTCTCGTCGAGGAGTGGGTTCAACTCGTGGTTGTAGTGCCATGTATCAGCCAAAGGACCGAGCCACTTATCCCAATCCAAACCTGCAGGAACCTCCTGCTTAGGCAATGTGTAAGGATATGGACCATCACCAACGTGAGCCTTCATCAATGATACCTGACCGAGCTTACCCTCACGAACGAGGTTGGCTGCGTGCTTAAACTCTGTGAGTGAACGCTGCATACTACCTACCTGCAATACGCGGTTGTTCTCGCGAACAGCCTTCACGAGCTGCTGACCCTCATAGATTGTGAATGTAAGAGGCTTCTCCAAATAAACATCCTTACCAGCCTTACAAGCGTCGATAGCCATAATTGCGTGCCAGTGGTCTGGAGTCGCGATAACAACTGCATCGATGTCTGGACGAGCCAAGATATCCTGGTAGTCTACATAGATATCGAGCTTGTTCTTGATGCCCTTGTCAGAATAATATTTGTTAACACGCTGCTCGAAGCGGTTACGCTTGATGTCATAAACATCAGCACCAGCCACAACGCGTACACCCTCGATTGTGATAAAACCGTTCATAAGGTTGATAGCCTGCTGGCCCAAACCGATGAAACCGATGTTGATGTTGTCGTTAGCATCGCCCTTCTTTGCCTTCTTAGGGGCAACAGCTGCTGATACAGAACGGGGAACAATCAAAGTAGAAGCTGCTCCAAGCGCTGAGTAGCGGATAAAATCTAAACGTGATAACTTGCTCATAGCGTTATAGTTTTATTAAGTTAGTAATTTTATGTTTTTGATTTATAATTCTTTCTAATGTAAAATTACGAAAAAAAAGCGATGTGCCAAATATTTTCCTCGATTTTTTACCTCTTTATTATGCAAAATAAGAAAAGAGAGCTTTCCTGTTTCAGGAAAGCTCTCTTCTATATCACCTTAAAATTTGTTCGATTATGGTTCTCGTGAATCACGCCACTCGATAATATCGGGCGACAGCTCGTCCTCGCGGTCATACCACACTCCATCACGCATAAGCTGCTCCTTGTGTCTATCCATCTTCTCCACAATCGAGAAGCTTGGGCGCTTGCGAGAGCCCTTGTCCTCCCTCTCAGATGGACGAATTGTGCGGTTGAATGTATTCTCGCGCGTTGGGCGCAACTCTTCCACCCACTTAAATCCAGGCAGACGACGCTCCTGGTTGGCTGGCACCTGGTCAATAGGGTAGAATTTGAAAGGTATGTCGTTGCGATAGGTAACACCTATAAGCTCCTTATCCTCAATGTAGAACGAGGCCGACGCACTCTCCAGGTAGACCATCTCGCTAACCACAGGCTTTTCGCCCTGCTCGGTGTTGTAGAAGATAGTCTGCACGTTGCCCGTAACATCGTTTTGATATATCTCGTTGTTGCGGAACAATGTGGTCATACTCTTACCCTTGATTTGGTTGTAATATGCCGTATCGACCTGTGCAATCATAATTGGCTCGTTGAGGAATTCTGCGCGCTCAATCTGCTGATTACGAGTGTACACATCCACCTGCTTTGCTGCAATTTGGTTGTCGTTGTTCCACATTACAGGCTCCAAGTAGAGGTGGATAATAGAGTCGGTGGAGTTGCTCACCAACGAGTCGCAAATCATCTGAGCATCTGAACGATACATCTTCACATTGCGGAATGCCTTTACCAATCGATAGATGCTATCGAGCTGAGTGGTATCGACCTGCTCTGGCTCTTCTTCAGAGGTCAAACCTCTGGCCTGGTTTGCTATGGCCTGACGTATTAGGGTGATGCTATCCTCGTTTACCTCATTATGTGCGGAGTCGTGGTCATGGTGCAAATGCTCTGCCTCGGCGATAGCGATGCTATCCATTGCCTCCTCAATCGAGATTTTGTGTTTCCTTGCAATCAGCTTAGCGCGCTTCTCAACCAGGCGCAACGAGTCGCGTGATGCACGCTCCCTCTCGCGAGCCTCAAACTGCTTGAGCATCTCGGTAATCTTGGCCTGACGCACCACAGCAATCGAGTCGAGCTTAACCTTGCGAATAGCAGCCTCCTCGCGCTTCTTTGCCTCCTTGGCCTTGCGTGCAGCCTCTTTTTGCTTCTCCTTCAGCTGCTTGGCTGTGTATTGAGTGGTGTCAACGGCGATGCTATCAATAGCAACACTGTCGGCCGCAGTGCTATCTTGGCTGAGTGAGTCAACGGCTGGAGAGCCCTGCTCATCTGCAGATTTACCGAATGCACTAGGTGCTTTTCGCTCTGCTGGGGAGTTGCCGCTATTGATGTTAGAAGCACTCTTTGGTGCTACATTCTTGGTTGATTTTTCGGGCTGCTTGCTTTGTGTGTCGTTGCTCTGCTCCTTAGGCTCATAGCGATTGATGGTAAGAAGCTGCATCGAGTCGGCACGCATAAATACAGAGTCGCTCTGCGATGTGTCGTAGCTTATCGCAGATGGGTCCTTTGTGAGCAGTGCATTACCCTTCTCCTGCCAATACTCGGCATAATCTCCAAAGGCAAGTATCTTATTCTTGATGTCGTCCATCTGGATATTACCATGAGCGATGACGTGTCCATCGGTGCGGTAATATGCAATGCTGTCGCCCCACATCTCCTGCTCCTTCGAGAGGATATAGCCGTTGCGAGTAACCATATATAGGTTCTGCGACTGGTCGTAGTGACCCTCGTCTGCCGAGAGGTAGTCGCCGTCGGCATTCCATATCTCGCTATTGGTAAAGAAGCGGGCAAGCTTCGTCTCTGTATTGAAGATGGCTGAGTCGCTCTTCATGTCGTAGTCGGCACCGTGCATTTCAACCTGCTCGACGCAGATTACATCGTGGCTATCAGCATAGTAGTAGCCTCGCAATGACTCCATAATGTCGTTATCCTGCACCAACACACCACCTCCGTAGTATTTGCCAATCTTATCGGCCGTGTTGAATGTGAAGTTATAGGTGTAGAGTAGGGCATCGCCATCGATAACCTTAACAATAGGGGCGTATATCTCGGCAATGTTGCTCACGCCATCATAGACGGCCGAATCTCCATAAATATATATAGAGTCCTGATTGATTATCACTCGTCCGAAGAATCCGATGCGCGAATCGCCATAGCGTACCGCACTGTCGCACGAGATTACAGCTCCGTTGTGGTGGGCTGCGAAGTTGCCGAGGAAGTATACGATGCTATCCTTGTCGTCGTTGTAGGGGCGCACCTCGTCGGCCATGATATCTACCTTGCGGCGCTGTGGCTTTTGAGGCTCGGTCTGCTGCGTGGCCGTAGCACGGGCCTGCTGCAACTGCTCTACGGCGTTTAGGCTATCATCAATACGACGAATGTCGGTCTCCTGCGCAACGAGGATACCGACAAATGCCGAAATGATAGTTATGGTAGCTAATAGACGACGCACCTGATGGATTGACTTTTATTATCTTACCCAATTCTTGAACTCAAACTCGCCGTCGCGGAAATCGGGAGCTACATATACATAGTGCTGGTCGATCTTCTCCTCCAGCCACTTGTTGAGCACCTTCATCTTCTTCTCCTCAAGAGCCATCTCCTCGATTTTGAGGTAGTCATCTTTGAGAGTAGCCGAGTGGATAGGAATTACCTCGATAAGCTTCACGATAACCGCCAACTCATTACCGTTGAGGTCCTCGCTCTGGAATGCGTTCGAGATCTCGCCAACCTTCAACTTCGAGAGAGCATAGTAATCAGCCAAGCTCTTACCGCCTTGGCTACCAAAGTCGTCCTTCTTGAACTTTGTGGCAGAGAGCTTTACGTTCGAAAGCTGTGGGTATTTAGTCAAGATGTCGTGGTTGGTAACGATACCGCCATTCTTCTTGCTATATGTGTCGTGAGAGTGCTCGGCAGCGGCAGCCTCGAATGTGAGAGAGTCGCTTACGATAAGAGCGCGAATGCTGTCGAGGAACTCGATAGGCTCAACAAGCTCCTCAACTGTAAAGTCGGGCTTGAGAAGCACGTGACGGAATGTGTAGATGCCGTTCTTAGGCTCCTCCTGCAACTGGATGATGTGGAAACCAAACTCGGTCTCAACAACCTCCGATACCTGGCCAGGCTTCAACTCTGCCAACGCATCGGCAAATGGAGCAGTAAGCTCGTTAGCGGTGCTGCTCATCAAACCACCACGCATAGCTGTACCTGGGTCATCAGAGTATGTGCGAGCCAAGAGGTCGATAGTAGATTTTCCAGAGATAATACGCTCACGCATCTCCAACAAGCGCTCCTTTGTACGAAGCTTCGCCTCCTCGAGTGAGCTAGGGTAGCGAGTAATCTGTGCATATACATACTGCTCAGGAACCAAAGGGATCTGCTCCTCCTTGAGCTGGCTGAAGAAGAGGTTTACCTCACCTGGAGTGACCGTAACATCGCCGATTACGTGGTTCTGCATAGCTGTTGCAGCCTGCTGCTCGGTCATACGGTTGTACATAATCTGTCGCAGATTGAAAATCTTCATATGCTGCTCCTCCTCGAGCTTGGCAACCGAGCCTACCTCGGCAACCATAGCGTCAATGCGATCCGACACAAGCTGATCTACGCTACCGCTCTCGATAGAGTCGATCTGTGACTGATGGAAGAGAAGCTTCTGCTTCATCAAAGCCTCCAAGCTCTCGTTCATAGGGTCGCGGTCAGAGGTGAAGCCCTGCGCACGGCGACTCTGTACGATCTGCTCGGCAAACATAGTTACATCAGAGTGAAGAATGGCCGAGCCGCCCACAATCGCTACGACGCGGTCGATCATTACCTGGCGTTTCTGTGCAGCCAAAAAGCTTGCAGAAAATATAATGCAAACAACTGTAAGTATTGCACCTAAAAATCTTTTGTTCATATCTCTTAGTTCTATTCTATTTCCTAAATAATCAATCCAATCGAGCCTCGGCTCATTGGTTTGGGGTTACTCCTCTTTGTTCTCGTCGAGGTAGATGCGGGCGTGGCCCTCATCGGAAGCTCGCTTTACGATCTCCTCCTCGTGGGTCTTGATAATCTCGCTACGACGCTGGGTGAGCAAGATGCGGCGGATATTCTCGCTAACTGACTCCAGCGGTGCTACGTTGCCTTTGCGGCATACCGACGTGAAGTCGAAGTAGTAGCGTGTGCCGTTGGCCTCCATCTCCTGGATATCCATCTTGCTAAGCAGAGGGTCGTAATCCTGAGAGCGAGTTGTTGGCAGGTTAGCCAAAAAGTCCGAGAAATTAATCCACTCCGAGCGGTAGTCAGTCAGCACAAAACCATTCTTCTCGCACACATCCGAGAAAGTCTTTGCATCGGCTGGTGAAGCCGAGGCCTTGCGCATCTGCTCCTTGAGGCGCTTGCTCTGGCGGTATGCGCCATCGAAACGAAGTATGCGACCCTTCACGAGTGTGCGGTCTAGTGTGAAATCCGACTTATGGGTATTGTAATAATCGGCAATATCCTTGTCGCTCAGCTCATTGTTCATCAACTTCTCGACGTAATACTGGTCCACCTTGCCGGTGAGCAAAGTCTGGCGGTAATCCTCCACCATCTTTTCGATGTCGTTCACCGATGAGGGGAAGAGCTCGTCGGCCTCCTCGATTTTGAGCTGACGAACCAACCATTTGTCGATGTAGTGCTTCGCAAAAGCTACGCTATCCTCACCCTTGAGGTTAGATGGTATAGCCTGCTTGACCTCGGTAATGGATAGCTCGTTGCGACCCACACGAGCCAACGTGTTACTGCCGACCAGGTAGTCGGGTAACTCGCGGCACGAAACCAATGCAAGCAGTGCAGCACAAAGTGATATGTTGATAATTCTGCGCATAATAATCGACAAAGATACTTTTTTTACTTGAATTAAACGCAGAAGTTGACAGGATTATTACTTTTACTATAGATATTTGTCGTTTTTTTGGCCTCGAATGATGAAAAACATGCGTGTAAGGACCACCAAACTCACCACCGAGCAGATGATTTGCACTGTCCAGTAGGTGCTATCGTTGGCGATAAGTTGGCGAAAAGTTAGCTCGCCGGCATCGAATGTCTGGAGGAAACATACCGTTAGGTTGTTCATCGCGTGCAAAATCATTGGAATCATCACCGAGCGAGAGCGCAGGAAGTAGAAGCCGAGCACAAGGCCGCTCATTGTGGCCGAAACCATCACAGCAGGCTGGCCGTGAGCAATGCCAAATATCATAGACGAAAGGAACCAAGCGGCCACCGAACCGTAGGCATATTGTATAGTTCCAGCGATGTATCCTCGGAACAGATACTCCTCAAAAATTGGTGCGATAAGAACGGCCGAAACAAGCAGCCAGCCACCGCTGCCAATATTGCTCTGACTATCGGGCAAAATGGATGTTATAGGCTCTATTGCGATGCTTATGCACCACATTAAAATATAGCCACACAAGATTCTGATTGGCGATGTCCAGCCGGGAGATTTGAACGATGGTCGCAGATGCCAATTTCGGATCGCTCTGTAGATGCGTAACATCAAGAAACATAACAACATAGCGAACAGCAGCGAGATGGCGATAAATCGTCCCTGAGTGCTCTCGGCAAGCTCTACAATCTCAAAATCTGAGCTTGAAAATAGCGACGTGTCAGCAGGTAAAACGCCGAGCTTAATTGCTATAAAAGCGCCCAAAAGTTGCGACGAAAGAAAGAAGAGTACAAACATCAAAACATCGTACCACGCAGCACGTCTGCGAAGCGATTTTGAGGCGATGTTTTGCTCCTCTGCTGGTTGCTTATTTTGCTCCTCTGCGAGCTCCTCGCTTTCTGCTTCGGTGTGCTGCTCGTTTAGCTCCTCGGCAGTCTCTTTGTTTTGCTCAGTGAGTGGCTGAGCGATATTGTTCTCCGAAGATGGGCTCACAATTTCATTTGTGGGGCTTTCGGTGAGCGTTACTTGCTCTTTATTAGTATCTTTCGTCATCTTGAAAAGTCGTTTTTGTGTTGTAAACTACCCACAAAGTTAATCATTTTTTGGCAACGGTTGTGTTATTTAATTTAATTTCATTAAATTTGTCCGATTATATCCTCTGTCGTAGGTGCGAGTGAGGCTCGCAGGTCGCAGAGTAATAGAGTGTTAAAAAGATAAGCTTCTGAAAGATGTCGAAAGTTATAGCCTTAGCAAATCAAAAGGGTGGTGTGGGTAAGACCACCACTGCCATCAACCTCGCAGCGTCACTTGCCTTGTTGGGCAAGCGAGTTTTGTTGCTCGATGCCGACCCTCAGGCAAATGCCACGTCGGGATTGGGTTTCGATATCGACCTCGAAGGTATCTACGAGTGTATCATTGGCGAAAAGCGTGCCGAGGAGGTTATCTTGCAGAGTACCGACATCAAAAAGCTCTCGTTGCTGCCATCGAGCATCGATTTGGTAGCGGCCGATACCGAGCTGCCCAAGATGGAGAATGGCCACTTTGTGGTTAAGAACATCATCGACCAGGTGCGCGATAAGTATGACTATATCTTCATCGACTGCTCGCCTTCGTTGGGCTACACCACCGTAAATATCCTCACAGCTTCGGATTCGGTGCTTATCCCTGTGCAGTGTGAGTATTTGGCGCTGGAGGGTTTGAGCAAGCTGCTCAACACCATCAAGTTGGTGAAGAATGGCTTGAATCCAAATCTTGAGATTGAGGGCTTTGTGCTCACTATGTATATGCGCAACCGTCTGAACAACCAGGTGGCAAACGAGGTGAGAGAGCACTTCGGCGAGCTGGCGTTCGATACCGTTATCCAGCGTAACATCCGTTTGGGTGAGGCCCCATCGCACGGTAAGCCCGTTATGTTGTATGATGCCGCAGCCACAGGCTCGGTGAACTACCTCAATTTGGCACGCGAGTTATTGAAGCGCAATCGTAAAAAGGATAAAACAAAATAAGATATGAAACAGAAAGGTTTAGGTCGCGGATTAGATGCCATCTTCGGCACAGAGAAGCCAGTCGTAAAGACTGCTCCTATGAATAGTATGGCCGAGATTGCCACAGAGCAGATTATCCCCAATCCCAATCAGCCTCGTACGCAGTTCGACGAGGAGGCTTTGGAGGAGTTGGCGGCTTCGATTCGTCAGTTGGGCGTTATTCAGCCTATCACTGTCAAGAAGAGCGACGACAAATACATAATCATCAGTGGTGAGCGCCGTTGGCGTGCTTCGCAGCGTGTGGGCTTGGCTACAATGCCAGCTTATGTGCGTGAGGTCGATGATGAGAATCTCCACGCGATGGCTCTTGTGGAGAATATCCAGCGTCAGGACCTTAATGCTATTGAGATTGCACTCGGTATGCAGCGTCTTATCGAGGAGTGCGGTCTTACTCAGGAAGCTATGGCCGACAAGGTGGGCAAGAAGCGTTCTACCGTATCGAACTATATGCGTTTGCTGAACTTGCCCGACGAGGTGCAGCTTGCTTTGAAGGAGGGCCTTATCACTATGGGCCACGCCAAGGCTATCGCAGGTATCGATGCTGAGCAGCAGCTTTGGGCACTGAAGCGTTGCTTGAAGAAGGCTTTGTCGGTACGCCAGATGGAGGAGTTGGCTCGCAAGTTGGCTGAGCAGGCTGACAAAGATGCAACCCCAGCCGAGGAGGAGTATCCAGAGTCATACTCTCGCCTGGTGGAGCAGCTCGAGTCATTCTTTTCGCAGAACATCAGCATCAAGCGTGGCAAGAATGGTGGCGGTAAGATTGTGATTGATTTTTCGGGCGATGCCGAGATTGAGTCATTTATTGAACGTCTGCGCAACCGATAGACCGAGTGAATACATTTTTTCAAAATAGAGTGAAGAGAATGCCTGCAAACAACACACATAATATGCATAACATCGTGAAGGCCCTGCTCCGCAACATTTGCGGCGTGGAGTGGCGTTGTGTGGTTGTTGTGGGACTATTGTTGTGTTTAGTGGGCGTGCAGAAAGCCGAGGCGCAGAACTTTAAGCGAAGCGACAAGCAGATGGTTTCGGGCGGCTTGGCTCAGGTGACCGACTCTCTTTCGCAGAGTAATATTATAGGTGTGGAGGTCAAGATTAATAGCGACTCCATCAGCCGAGCATTGAAACTTTCGGCCAAGGAGGCTCAGCACCTGCGTGATTCTATTTCGCGTATCGAGCGTAAGAAGGAGCGAGCTAGGGAGGCTGGCCGATTGGATGCCGATGGAAATATCATACCTCGTGAGCCTTGGTTTAGTGATTCTATGTCGCTCTCGAAGGTATGCCTTACAAGCGCAATCTTGCCAGGCTTTGGTCAGATATATAATAAACAGTATTGGAAGTTGCCTATCCTCTATACAACTTTGGGCGCTTCGATGGGTTTGGCGATTCATCAGAATAGTGTGTACAAGCCTCTTAAGCGAGAATACGATGCTCTGTTGATGCGAGATGGTATGTCACGCACCGAGGAGCTCAATGCCGTGCAGCGCAAGATGATTGTAAGCAACACCAAGCGTCAGCTCCTGTGGGGTGCGGCTGCGGCATCGTATATCTATTTCTTGGGTGATGCTGCCGTTAAGTACTCCACTAACGAGGTGTCCGACGTTAAGAAGGCTACAACCTTGTCGTTTATCTGCCCAGGTGCGGGTCAGGTATATAATAAGAGCTACTGGAAGGTACCTATCGTTATTGGCGGTATGGTGTCGATGGGCTATGTGATCGACTGGAACACAAGAGGTTTCAAGCGATATAAGTCGGCTTATGACTTACGCAATGATTTCGATCAAAACCCAGGAAACTATCCCGACGGAGTGTCGAAAGATGAGTTCAATGGCCGTTACTCGGCTTCATATTTGAAGAATTTGCGTGATGCATATCGTCGTAACCGCGACTTGAGTATCATCATCACGGCTGCCGTATATGCCTTTCAGGTTGTGGATGCTCACGTCGATGCACATCTCAAGGATTTTGACGTGTCGGATAACTTGACCGTGAGCCTTGAGCCAATGTTTGATTATCAATATTTGCCAATACACGGGTCTAACCCCGTTTATGGTTTAAACCTTAATATTTCTTTCTAAACAATGAGCAAAATACTCCTTCGAGCTATTGCTGCATTGGTGTTGTGTGTCGTAACCACAGGTGTGGCCGATGCCCAGAACGCCATTCAAAAAAGTAAGACAAAACGTCCCAACGCCAAGGTGTTGCTTGCTATCGAGCAGGCTAAGGTCGATTCACTCAATCAGGTTATTGAGGAGATGGCTCAGCGCGAGAGCGACTGGCAGAAGGCTTGGCACGCTGCGCAAGCCGAGCGTAAGGCTAAAAAGCCCGTTGAGCGCTTGAAGCTTGATTATACCCCCGAGCAGGCAGACTCTTTGGCTGAGCAGCTGAAGTTGGCACAGGTGAACGGTGCTATGGAGAACTTTTTCAACGAGTATATCAGCGAGCCTGTGACGATGAGTAGCGATACATCGCTCGACTCTTTGTATGCTGCCCGCCTGAAGTCACTCGTTTCGCCTATCCACTTGCCATACAACGAGGTAGTGCGTACATATATCCAGCGTTACACAGCACCTTCGGGCTTGATGAGCCGTATCTTGTCGCGTGCGCAGTATTATTTCCCAATGATTGAGGAGGAGCTTCTGAAGGCTGGTCTTCCCGTTGAGCTCAGAGCAATGGCTATTATTGAGTCGGCTTTGGTAGCGACGGCTATGTCGCGTGTGGGAGCAGCTGGTTTGTGGCAGTTTATGCCCGCAACGGGTAAGGGCTATGGCCTTGAGATCAACTCTATGGTTGATGAGCGTCTTGACCCTGTGAAATCTACTGTGGCGGCTTGTAAGCACTTGAAATATCTATATGACCTCTATAACAACTGGAGTCTGGCCATTGCGGCATATAACTGCGGTCAGGGTAATGTGAACAAGGCTTTGGCTCGCGCGGGCGGTAACCCTCAGTCGTTTTGGGATGTATATTGGTACTTGCCATCTGAGACCCGAGGCTATGTGCCAGCCTTTATTGCAGCATCGTATGCCTATGCATATCACAAGTCACACAATATTAGCTATTCGGAGCCTCCTATGCCAATTGCAGTAGATACGGTACACATCAACCGTCTGCTTCACCTGGGTCAGGTTTCTTCGACTATTGATGTGCCAACCGAAACGCTGAAGATGCTCAATCCACAGTATAAGTTGGATATTGTGCCAGCGATGAATAAGGAGTACACCCTTATTCTTCCCGCTAACCGACTTTGTACATATGTGTCGAATCAGGAGGCTATCTTCGCAAAGGACTCTACATATCTGAAGGAGTATCTCAACCCTGAGAATGTAACCAAGAAGATGGCGAGCGCCGGCACAGTAATCTATTATAAGGTGAAGAGCGGCGATACGTTGGGCTCGATTGCCAGCCGTCATCGTGTGACAACCAAGCAGCTTATGGCGTGGAACGGAATCAAGAATGCCAATAAGTTGAGCGTAGGCCAGCGTCTGCGTATCCAGAAGAAATAATTTGCAATACAATATCAGCCAATGATTTACAACGACACAGATATCATCGTAGCTCCCGCAACACCAACGGGTGGAGCTTTGTGTGTGATTCGCCTGAGTGGCGATGGCGCTATTGCTCTGTGTGATGAAATCTTCGAGGGTCGTAAACCGTTGGCCGAGTCGAAAACCGCAACGGCTCACTATGGCCTGATTAAGGATGGCGAGCAGGTGGTGGACGATGTGGTGGTTACGCTCTTTCGTGCGCCTCACTCCTATACGGGCGAGGATTCGGTGGAGATATCTACTCACGGCTCACGCTACATTGTAAGTAGAGTGCTGTCGTTGTTGTGTGCCAAGGGGGC
Organism: Alistipes sp.; assembly: GCA_017560305.1. Next base: position 24,573 of record JAFYOF010000165.1, on the reverse strand, counting down.
ACGCCTGGCCGAGGCTGGCGAGTTCACTCGCAGAGCATTTTTGGCGGGTCGTATGGACCTGTCGCAGGCCGAGGCTGTGGCCGATATTATCGCCGCCGATTCGCGTGCCTCGCACGCAGTGGCTTCGACTCAGATGCGTGGCTCATACTCTGAGGAGTTGGCTGCGCTGAGAGCCAAGTTGCTGCATATCACTTCGTTGTTGGAACTTGAGTTGGACTTCTCGGAGGAGGATGTCGAGTTTGCCGACCGTGGTGAGCTGGAGAAATTGCTTCGCGTGGTGAAGGGTAGGGTAGAGAGCCTGCAGTTGTCGTTCAAGCTCGGCAATGTCTTGAAGGAGGGCGTTACGGTGGCCATTGCGGGCCGCCCAAATGTGGGTAAGAGTACGCTGCTCAACCGCTTGGCTGGCGAGGATAGGGCTATGGTGTCGGATATCGCCGGCACGACACGAGATACTGTCGAGGCGGTTACAAATATCGATGGCGTTACATTCCGCTTTGTCGATACGGCGGGCTTGCACTCAACAGACGATGTGCTCGAGCAGATGGGTATTGAGCGTACTGCTCAGGCCCTTAAGAAGGCCCGTATCGTGTTGTGGCTTACTGATAATGCAGGCTTTGATAGCGAGGCTGTAATGCGCGAGTTTGGCGAATTCAGCCCAACCGACGAGCAGATGGTTATCGCCGTTGTAAATAAAATAGACCTTACAGGTAGTGGAGCGACGGCGCAGATGCCTAATGTGGCGAATGATTGCGCTATCTCGCAGATAATCAGAATATCGGCAAAGACTGGCGAAGGCGTTGATAACCTTTTGGAACTGCTGAAATCATCAGTCGATGCAACCGCCGCTTATGCGGGCGACGTGCTGGTATCCAATCAGCGCCACTATGAGGCCCTTTCGCAAGCCAACGAGGCCCTGAATTCGGCTCTCGCTGCAATGCAGCACAGCCTGCCCTCGGATCTCCTGAGCGAAGACATCCGCCAGGTCATCTATCTCCTGGGCACCATCACCGGCGAAATCACTTCCGAAGATATTCTCCAAAACATCTTCTCTCACTTCTGCATCGGAAAGTAACGCGCCAAACCTCAAAGCGAAACAATTAATAACTACTGAAAAACAAACGCGAAATGAGCCTATTGTAGCCTGTATTTTGGCAAAAGGGTACATTTCGCGTTGTTTGTTGTTTATTTCTCGATTTTTTGTTGTTACTTTGTTGCTCGAACCAAAAACAGCAACAACAGCAACAAAATGGCGGACTCAAAAGAACCTATCCGATTGAGGAAGCGACTGACACCTACGGGCAACTACTCGCTGTACCTCGACATTTATCTGAACGGGCAACGCTCCTATGAGTATCTGAAACTCTACCTCATTCCCGAGAAGACGCGAGCCGACAAGGAAAAGAACAAGGAAACTATGCGCCTTGCAGACGCGATCCGTGCCAAGCGCGTTGTGGAACTCCGCAACGGCGAGTACGGGTTCAAGTCAGAATACGCGACCGACACCCTGTTCTTCGACTATTACAGGGCGATGTGCGAAAAGAGACTCGGGGAAGAAAGCAGGGGTAATTGGGGGAATTGGTTTTCCTGTCTGCACCACCTGCGCAAGTATGAGCGTCGCGAGAACATTACTTTTGCGGAGATTACCACCGAGTGGGTGCAGGGCTTCAAGGATTACCTCGAAAATGACGCTGTGGCTTGGGGTCACGACTACCGCAAGCGCATCAAGGACAAGCCCCTCGCCCGAAACTCGAAGCTGTCCTATTTCAATAAACTGCGAGCCTGTCTCAATCAGGCATTCGAGGACAGGATAATACCGTACAATCCCATACGAGGCGTTGAGAACTTCAAAGCGGAGGAGGGAACACGAATGTACCTCACTATCGATGAACTGCGTAAAATGGAGGAGGTGGAATGCGAATACCCTCAAATCAAGGCTGCGTTTATGTTCAGTTGCTTGACGGGTTTGCGCCGAAGCGACATTCTGAAACTCCGTTGGGGTGAAGTGTTTGAACAGGGCGAGTTTACCCGTATAATCTTCCGTCAGAAAAAGACCAAGGAACAGGAGTATCTCGATATTACTCCGCAGGCTGCAGAACTTATGGGACAGCGTGGCAAGGCAGACGAACTTGTGTTTACGGACATTCACTCTCCGACCTGCACGAACAAGGCGATACAGGAGTGGGTGCTTCGTTCGGGTATCAACAAGAAAATATCGTTCCATTGCGGTCGCCACACCTTTGCGACGCTTATGCTCGATATTGGAACGGACATCTATACGGTCAGCAAACTGCTCGGACACCGCGAACTATCCACGACGCAGATTTATGCCAAGGTGCTTGACAAGAACAAACAGGCTGCTGTGGCAAGCATTCCTCAAATCCTCAAACGAAAGGAGGACAAGGAATAACAAGAAAGGGGCAAGTCATTACGACTGCGCCCCTCTTTTTGTGTAGAACTCTCCTTTGCCCGTGAGCAACCACATAGGCGACACCCCGTATTTCTCTACAAGGTAGGTCAGCCACGCAGGCTGAAAGATGTCTCGCGTGTAGTCCTTTGCGAGGGTGTTCAAGTTCCAACGGTTGATTTGGAACTCGTTTGTAAAGGTTTGTTTCCCTCGTATCACTTTGTCCGTTTTGAGGCGTTCGAGAGCCTCGAAGAAACGGGCTACTATTTTTTGGCTGTCCTGTGTTTGCATAATTCGTCAGATTTTGAGATTGCTGATGTTATTCGTTCGTTCAACTGCGCTTCCCGTCTTGTTAGTTCCTCGTCCCACACAGCGATGATGTCGGGGTTGAAACTCGGTTTCCTGCGCTGCATTACCGCCTCCTCGTATTGGCGGAGTTCCTCGGGCGACATTACGCACAGGTACTTTTCTAATTCAAGAACCTCCTGTACATAGTTGAACGCCTCCCGTCTCAATTCTGCTTGCTTGGAGGTTGCAAGCATTTCCCCCTCGCCAAACAGCAGCCAACGAGCGTCTATGTCGGGGAACCGCTCCAATATCGCCAACACAGGTTGCAGCCCGAAATTGAGACCCTTGACAAGTTTATTGAGGTACGGGGTTTTCCACCCCATAAGTTCGGCAAAAGCATTCTGCCTGCCTCCCGTCTTGTACTGAATTATTTGTTGAAGTCGTTGGTTCATTGGAAATCAATTTTTAGCCGTTTCTTGGCACTATCTCGTCTCAACCCAAGTAAGTACCCAACTCGGGTAATTTCTTTGTTTCTCGTTGAAATTTGAGAAAAATAACTACCGCCTCTCGTATCTCCTGTTATTCCTTTCAGTTAGACCATATTTTCTCATAAGGAAAGCAGTATCGTTCTCGGGAATAAGTATTCTCTTGTCCTCCTTGCCTATGACTTCGTTGTCGTTGTCGCAAGGGTAAAACGATACTATGTAGCCAACACCGCTGTCGTAGCCGACGATCGTGTATAGGCAGAGTTCCGAAGTTGGGAGCAGGTAGTCGTTGATGTAACTCTCGACCTGCACCGTACCGTATGCGTCAAATGTCCCGAATAGGCTGACGACTTTCTCTACTTCTCTGAACGGGCGAAAGGTCAAGTCCTCGCACTCGGTTGTGTTTGTGGTCTCTGAATACAACTCCCCGTGCCAAGAACCTGTGAGGAGTTCTTTCATAGTTGTGATATAGGTCGGCTCCAACCCTCCTTGTGGGTCGTCTTTCGTACAGGCAGTGCATAATAGCAGTACGATAGCCAAATACATTATTCTGCGCATATTCCTTGCATTTTTTCGATTATAGAAATAAGTCTGTCTATTTGCTCCTGCGACTTGGCGACGAGTTTACGCTGCTCGCTGATCTCCTCTATTGCCTTGTCAAGTGTCGAGGGGACGGTGATTGTGTTGTCATTCCCTGTTACCTGCGTGTTGTGGTCGCCGATTTGAGTAATGTTGTCTGTTCCGTCAATCCATATACCCCCCTCGTTCTCCAATAAGAATTTCGGATTGACCCCAAACCTCTCTTTTAGACGCTCCGAAAATTCTTCGGATATGGGCGACTTTCCACCCAATAAATCCGACAAATAGGTTTTTGAGGTGTAACCCAATGCCTCGCTGATTTGCTGTTGGGTTCGCAGTTGATAGCGGAATTTGATACCGTCTATCACTTTTTTAAGGTTCTCATTTTTAGCCATTTCGTTACAATTTATTGGTGTTTTCGAATTATTATCGAAAAATAAACCGAAAAAAGTTCGGAAAAATTTTGCGAAATCCGAAATTTATTCGGAACTTCGCGGTGTGAAACTTATTTTACAGCGCAAAGATACGAAAAAGAAAATAAATCGAAAAATAAACCAATAAGTAAAATAATAACAAATGGAGAAAATTTCAATGACGCAGTATCTGACAACCCTCTCGGAGGGTCGCAGAAGAAAAGCACCAATCGATGTCGCCATTTACAAGGACTACAAGAAAATGGTCGATGTCGAGGGCTACGACAAAATGGCTGCTATGCAGCGTATTATGGAAAATTACGGGTACAAGAGTATGAGCAACATCTACGCGGTACTTCGCCGTGCAGAGAAGATTGCAGCCCGTGTAAACATTTAAGGAGGGTTGATTATGAAAAAGCAGTTATTGAAGACTATCGCAAAGAATATCCTGTTCTACGGGATTGTGTGTGCAGGCGTTATCCTGTTTATGCTCGTTGCAGGCGATGAGAACCCCGAGGAGCCTATGACCCTTGCGCAGTTCGCGTCTATTAAGTTCGGTTCGTTAGCAGGGTTGTTCCTGCTCGTGAAGGTAGGCAAGGTGCTGTACAATGCAGGCTGTTTCCCCGAGCATGTAATGAAAGAAATTGAGGAGGAGGAAATATAATGGCTTGTTCAGTATGTAACGGACACCCGAATTGTCCGTGTTGTTCACCCGAACCCAATATGATAGAATGCCCCTCCTGTGGCGGTAAAGGCAAGTATCACTACGCCTATGACTACGAGAACGACAGGGAGGTAGAGTGTACCGAAACTGCCTATCAGTGCCTGCCCGAGAACGAGGACTGCGCCAAGCACCTCAATCAGAACTACTGCAAAGGCTCGATTGTAGAGTGCGATGTCTGCAACGGGGAGGGCGTGATTGAATACGAGTACGAACCCGATTATGACGACTACGACTAATGGAAGCAGTAATCAAACAATTCAACGAGTACCTCGCTAATATGGAGCGTTGCGCCCTGATTGAGTGCAAGAATGTACTCACTTTCGAGGAGGCGGTAATGTACACAGGGTACAGCAAAGGTCAGTTGTACCGAATGACAAGCGAACGGACAATACCTCACTCCAAGCGAGGCAAGCGCGTTTTCTTCGACAAGGCAGAACTCGATCGTTGGTTGCTCAAAGACAAGGTGCTTACAACCGACGAAATCAAAAGCAAAGCAGCAACCCACATTTCAACACACAAGTAATATGGAACAGGCTACAACACATAAGGCTCTCATTCGAGAACATCTGCAGAACGGCGGAAGCATTACCGCCCTTGAAGCACTTCGGGACTTCGGCTGTTATCGCCTCGCGTCCCGTATCAGCGACCTCCGCAGGGAGGGTATGGCAATATGTAAGACTATGGAGGAAAGCGTGAGCAGGATAACAGGCAAGCCTATCCGATTTGCGCGATACTCAATGAAACCAAATAACAATTAAGGCAACGACCGAAGCCGTCAGAGGTCAATCAATCTATGTCAACTATGGCAAACGAAATCATCGAAGTGAAGCAGGCTGAAATGCTTCAAGTAATCAACCGCTCGGAGATTGATATGCAAATCTCCACAGCGAAGCAGTACCCGAGAGATGTGTTTCAGTCTCTCAATCGTATCAAGACAATCGCAACGCTCGACAATGAGACCGCAGCCGATTGTTTCTATGCCCTTTCGCGACAGGGTCAGCGAATTGAGGGCGTATCAGTCCGCCTCGCGGAAATCATCGCGAGTGCTTGGGGCAACCTCCGTGTTCAGACCCGTATCGTAGGCAACGACGGCAAGACCGTTACTGCACAGGGAGTTTGCCACGATCTCGAAACCAATGTCGCTGTATGCGTCGAGGTCAAGCGTCGTATCACGGACAAGTATGGCAAGACCTACTCGGAGGATATGCAGGTAACGACAGGCAACGCAGCCTCTGCTATCGCGTTCCGTAACGCCGTTCTCAAGGTCGTTCCAAAGGCTGTAACCAACCGCATTATCAGCGAAATCAAGGAGGTGGCAATCGGCAAGAGCGTTGACCTCGAAACCCGTCGCAAGGCAATGGTGGATTGGTACGCGAAAATCGGCGTGAGCCTGCAAGACCTGTTGGCGTATTGCCAAGTGAAGCGTATCGAGGACATTGACAACGCTATGGTGTTTGAGCTGAAAGGCTTGGCAAACGCTATCAAGGAGGGAACAACTACCGTACAGGAAACATTCCGTCAGTCCGCAGCAGACACGAAAACCATTACCGACGCTGCCAAGAAACAGGGCGAGGAGGCACTTCGCAAGGTAGCCAAAGCAACGGCACAGGCGACAGGGCAAACGCTCAAAGTCGATGCGGAAACAGGCGAAGTAATCGAAGAAGTTGAACAACCTAAATAACAGCACAAATGGAAATCAAGAAAGAACAGGCTATTGCAGCCTACGAGGTAGCAGACGAGAACGGCAAGAAGATGTTGGAAGCCCTTTTCGGTGCAGAGACTTTCAAGGTACAGGACGACCGCCCTGTTACCGAGCGTATCAAAACATTCGCCGACGCTTGCAAAGCAGTTGGCATTGACGATCCCGAGGAGTGGGAGGAGAACTACGCTGATGTTGAACCCGACATTCTCGCCTATTTCAAACTGCGTATCATCTGCAAGGCTCTCAATGAGGGTTGGGAACCGAAGTTCACAACTGACGAGTGGCGTTGGTATCCTTGGTTCTTGCTATGGACTGCGGACGAACTCCGTTCCAAGAGCGACCAATGGAAGAAAGACCGCGCTCTCATAAGTACAGGCGACTATGAAACCCAATATGCGGGCTTCGGCTATGCGCGTTCGAATGACGCCCCCTCGTATACGTTTGCGAGTGTCGGGTCTCGCCTCTGCCTAAAAAGCGAGAGCGTCGCCGACTACTGCGGTAAGCAATTCATCAACATTTGGGCTGATTTTCTTCTCATACGAAAGTAACGATCTCGGGAGAACTTCGGTTCTCCCCATTTTCAATAACCGTAAAATAACAGACAAAATGGAAAGACAAGATTTATTGAAAGCCTTTGCCGAATGGCAGGAGCAGGACAAGAGCGAACGCTCAATTCTAATTATCGCAAGCGAGAAGTTGAAAGACGAGGATGCTTATGTATCGTCTCAGGGTTTGGCAGGAACAGGAGAGAACATCATCGCAATGCTCAAACACGCATTGAAGAACGACAAAACACTTGCGGTGCTTATGCACAAGGCTGTGTCCGAATTGAGGTTTGAGCAAGTGCTTGAGAAGTGTGTGAAAGACAACATCAACGAAACATCAGAGGAGGAAAAGTAATGGCAACAGCAGTAATCAAACCAAAGGACAGAGCCGAGTGGCTCAAGTATCGCGAGAGTGGTATCGGTAGCAGCGAAGTGGCTACCATAGTTGGCTTAAACCCGTTCGAAACTCCGTTGCAGTTATGGAGACGCAAGGTAGGTCTTGACGCTCCAAAGGAGGAGAACTTCTTTATGAAAGCAGGTCACTACTTGGAGGACGCGGTTGTGCAGTTTTGGCAGGACGAGACAGGTCGTGATGTTATCAAGGCTTCCAAGGGGGACTTCCTCATAGTTGACCGAGAAAAGCCGTTCCTGCGTGTTTCTCCCGACCGTACATATTGGCTTCCGAACACGGTTCATAGTACCACCAACAAGGGTATTTTGGAGTGTAAGACGACGCAGAAAAGCATTGACCCCGACGATCTGCCAAAACATTGGATTTGTCAGGTGCAATATCAACTCGGAGTCGCAGGCTACGAACAGGGTTCGCTCGCTTGGTTATGTGCAGGTCGCGAGTTCGGTTACAAAGACCTTGCGTTCGTTCCCGACTTCTACGAGTGGTTGCAGGACGAGGTGGAGCGTTTTTGGGTTGATAATATCCTTGGCAAAAAAGAGCCACAGGCAATTCGTGTTTCGGACATTCTCTTGAAGTACAACCGTCATACCGACGGCAAGGCTATTGAAACAACCGACGAGGTGTTCAACGCCTACAACGACCTCAAACAGGTGCGCGACGAGATTGCAGCCCTTGAAGAACGCAAGGAAGCCCTTGAAGAACAAATCAAGTTCGCGTTTGCTGACGCAGAGGCTCTCACCTACGGAGGTCAGACAATCGCCACTTGGAAAGCACCAAAGGCAAGCAGCAAGTTTGACAGCAAGGCTTTCTCAAAGGCTCACCCCGACCTGTATAATGAGTTTTGTGCAGAGACACAGGGAGCGAGACGCTTCCTTATCAAGTAATTCAATTGACTATGGCTATACAAGTGAAAATAAAGAAGTTGTGCGAGCAGGCTGTTATACCTGCATACGCGCACGACAGCGACGCAGGTCTTGACCTCGTTGCAACCTCAAAGGAGTACGACAAGTTCGGCAACATCGTGTACGGCTTCGGCTTGGCGGTGGAAATCCCCGACGGATATGTGGGTCTGATATTCCCCCGTTCGTCGATATACAAGCAGTCAATCCACCTTACCAACTGCGTGGGTGTGATTGACAGCGGTTACAGGGGCGAAATCTCTGCGAAGTTCAAGCCGTCGTTGGTACTTGAAACCCGAGTGAACTGCAAGAAGCTGACACCCGACGCATACGAGGTCGGAGACAGGATTGCGCAGATGATTATACTTCCGTACCCTCGTATTGAGTTCGTCGAGGCTGCAGAACTATCGGACAGCGATCGCGGAGAAAAGGGCTACGGCTCGACAGGTAAGTAAACAGCAAAGGGGTGGAATTATGATAGTGATTAGCAATAGACAGCGTGATGAACTCGTGAAGTTCCTCGACCTCCTATGCGAGCGTCTCAACGGCAAGACAACAAAGGAGTACAACACCAAGAGGCTTGCCCTCAAATTGAGCCGTACCCTGTCGAAGAAACAGCCTTTGGCAGCGGAGGATATGCGCGAACTCAAAAAGATTTGTCGCCCCGTAAAGTGATTATGATATAATCGTTATCTTTGTAACCGAAAGAACAGATGAACAATACAACCTATATGCTTCGTACAAGGGTGGAACTGCCGAAAGGCACTCCAACGCATTCTTGCTGTTATGCGTGGTTAGCCCTAAATACGGAGCATTTTTATACACAGCAGTAATGATTACACTACGCAAGAACCAAGCAGAACCGATTGACAAGGCGATACAGTTCTTTCGCGAGGAGAAACCTCGTCCAAGCCTTATCGTGCTTCCTACGGCGTGGGGAAAGTCCATACTGACTGCGTTTGTAGCCAAAAACAGCGAAGACAAATTGCTCGTACTGCAACCCTCAAAGGAGTTGTTGGAGCAGAACTACCTCAAATACATTTCCCTGTGTGGGGACTTCGGCTCGAACGCAGCCATATACAGCGCGAGTTTCAACCGCAAAGAGATAGCACAAATAACTTATGCGACAATCGGCTCTATCAAGAACCTCGGTGAAACATTCAAAAAAATGGGTTTCACGAAGATGTTGATTGACGAGGCGCACCTCTATCCGAGGGAGTCTGATAGTATGTTGGGAAAGTTCCTCGCAGAGAGCGGTATCACCCATGTCCTCGGCATAACAGCAACCCCTGTGAAATTGCAGACCAACCGCGACAGGGACGGGCAGACTTTTTCGAAGCTCGTAATGCTGACATCGCGCAGCAAGAAAGGTAATTTCTTCAAGGATATTATCCATGTAGGACAGGTGCAGGAAATGGTGGAACTCAACTTTTGGAGCAGGCTTCAATACGAGGTTGGAGGCTTTGATGATAGCCTGTTAGTGTTCAATACCTCGAAGTCAGAGTACACCGAGGAGAGTGTGCAACGAGCCTACGATGCAAATGGCGGAACGCAGTCCATTATCGAGGCTCTTGACAACCACCCCGAGCGTAGGCATATCCTCGCGTTCGTTCCCTCGGTACAGGACGCTATCTACCTGTCAGAACGCTACCCGAACTCTGCCGTCATATATGGAGAAATGAACAAGGCGGAACGAGCCGACATAATACGCAGGTTCAGAGCAGGCGAAATCCGAGTTATTTTCAATGTTCGCGTCCTTTCCACAGGATTTGACTACACGGGCATTGACTGCATAATTCTCGGCATTTCTACTGCCTCTATCGCCCTGTATTATCAGATTGTCGGACGCGCCACCCGTATTGACCCGAATAAACAGGACGCTCTCATTGTAGATCTTGGCGGAAATGTGAACCGCTTCGGCAGGGTCGAGGACATAACATTCGAGCAGGGCAAAATGTGGCGTATGTTTGGTACGGGCGGTCGCCTGTTGAGCGGTATTCCTATCCACGATATAGGCAGGTACACCCGAGAGGACACGCAGGCAATCGATACCAAACAGGCTGCACCTATCGAAATAATGCCGTTTGGCAAGTACAAGGGAGAGCGCATAGCCGACATTCCTCTCGCATATCGTCAATGGATGATACGCACCTTTGAGTGGAACGAGAAGAACGACAAACTGCGTAAATCAATAATTGCAACTATTCAATAACGATATTATGGCGAGACCGAAAAAACAATCAGTTGAGTACTTCCCTCACTTCACGAAAGGAGGGCGTACGATATTCATTCTCGAGAACAAGTTCGGGAATGACGGATATGCATTTTGGTTCAAGTTGTTGGAGGTGCTTGCAGAGAGCGACGGACACTACTACGACTGCTCGAACAACCCGAATTGGGAGTTCCTGTTGGCAAAAACCCGTTGCGACGAAGCCACAGCAAACGATATAATCAAAACGCTCATAGACCTCGGAAAGGTGGACGCTGACCTGTGGGAAAAGCGTGTCATTTGGGTTCAGAACCTCGTTGACCACTTCGTTGAAATATACCGCAGGCGTTCGGCAGTTGTCCCGAAAAAACCGAGTTTCCGCGTCGAAAACCCTACCTCAAAGGGGGTTTCTGACGGAGAAAACCCTACCACAGGTGTAGTTTCCGACGACGAAAACCCCGAAAGAAAAGGAAAGGAAAGAGAAGTAAAGGAAAGCAAAGGAAAGAGAAAGACATATCCCTACGAGGATATTGTCCGCCTGTGGAATGAGACCTGTATTTCTCTGCCGAGGGTTCAGAAACTTTCAGACAGCAGGCGTAACAAAATCAAGTGCCGTCTCGACGAGTTCGGCAAGGACGAGGCTGCTTGGCTACCTACCGCAGAAGCCCTATTCGAGGCGGTACAGGCTTCCGACTTCCTGTGCGGTCGCGGAGGATCGTCGTGGAAAGCCTCTTTCGATTGGCTGTTCGATAACTCCAATAATTGGGTCAAGGTTATGGAGGGCAACTATGCCAACAAGGGGGCAGCCAAGCCACAGCAGCAGAACGAGCCTCGTCTTGGTGTGGGCGAATATATTGCCAACGGTCGCAGAACTTATGGTTCGGGGCAGGCGGTAATACCAATGGACGCTCCTCCAAGACCAAGTGAGAAGTATTGTTGGAATGCAGAAAGTCAAAATTGGATAATGCTATGATGAATTGGAGCAAATACGGTATAGAGGTTCCGTACGGACGCGGTTCGGGGAACATTAAGGTTCATTGTCCTCAATGCAGGGAACAGCGACACGACAAGCGCGACAAGAGCCTGTCCGTCAATCTCGCAACGGGCGTATTCAAGTGCCACTACTGCGGTTTCGCAGGTTGCGCAGTCGAGCATAGCGACGAGGAGAAACGCCAATGGATGGAGAGACAGGCTTGGTTCAACCCTGCTCCTATCAAGCGTCAGAAGCCCGAATACAGGAAGCCGAAACACCGCGCCAACGCCACTATGAGCGACAAGGCGATTGCTTGGTTCGGCTCCCGAGGTATCAGCTCAACGACCTTGACCGCTATGAGGGTTACGGAGGGCGTGGAGTTTATGCCTCAAAAGAATGACAAAATCAACACGGTGCAGTTCAACTACTACAAGGACGGTCAGCTCGTGAACACCAAATTCCGTACAGGTGACAAGTGCTTCAAATTATGCTCGGGGGCGGAACTCCTCCCCTACAACATCGACGCTATCAAGGGAGAGACCGAGTGTATCATCACGGAGGGCGAAATGGACGCGCTCTCATTCTACGAGTGTGGAAAGAAAGCCGTTGTCAGCGTACCTAACGGAGCGAATGCCAACCTGTCGTACCTCGACGACTACATTGAGGAGTATTTCGAGGACAAAGAGACTATCTACATCGCGGTTGATACCGACACCAAGGGTGTAGCACTCCGCGAGGAGTTGCTCCGTCGCTTCGGTGCGGAACGCTGTCGAGTGGTGGAGTACGGGGACGGCTGCAAGGACGCAAACGAACACTTGATGAAGTACGGCAAGGAGAGCCTGCTGCAATGCTTGAAGAACGCTCCCGAAGTCAAATTGGAGGGCATTTTCACGGTCAGCGACTTTGAGCAGTCCCTCGACGCTCTGTTCGAGAGAGGTATGCAGAAAGGCGTTACCATAGGACACGACAACTTTGACCGCCTGTGCAGTTTCGAGACAAAACGCCTGTGTGTGGTTACGGGTATTCCTGGGTCGGGAAAGTCGGAGTTCATCGACGAGATCGCGGAAAGGCTCAACCTGCGCTACGGGTGGAAATTCGCGTATTTCAGCCCCGAGAACGCCCCTCTTGCCTACCACGCCTCGAAACTCATTGAGAAGTTCACAGGAAAGCACTTCAACAAGAGTTACCTGTCTTATGGCGAATACAGGCAGGTCAAGGAACATATTGAGAACAACTTCTTCTTCATTTCTCCGAGCGAGAGTTACAAGGTCGATACCATTCTTGAACGCGCCAAATACCTTGTGCGCAGGCGCGGTATCAAGGCTCTCGTGATTGACCCGTACAACCGCTTGGAGAGCGAACAGGGTCGCAAGAACGAGACGCAGTACATCAGCGAACTGCTTGACCGCTTGACAAACTTCGCGCAGCAGAACGACATCTTGATAATCCTAATGGCGCACCCTACCAAGCAGACCAAGAACAAGGAGGGAGTGATTGAAGCCCCAACCCTGTACGACATCAGCGGTTCGGCAAACTTTTTCAACAAGGCGGACTTTGGTATCGTAGTACACCGAAACCGCATTCAGAACAATACAGAGGTGCATATTCAGAAAGTGAAATTCAAGCACCTCGGAGAGTGCGGAACGGCTCTATTCCGCTACAACCTCAATAACGGACGCTACACCCCGTATGTGGAGGGCGTTGAACCCAATTGGGACAACGGCAACCACTTGCAGGAGGAGCAGCGACGCAGAGCGAAAGAAGCCGAGGAGGCAGCCGTATTCGATTTTGACGACCTGCCGTATGGCGACGACGAAGACTGTCCTTTTTAACAACATATAAAACCAATACATAACAATTATGATAACCATAGACAGCAAAATCAAAGAAGTGTTCGAAGAGTTGGAACTCTCGTACACGCTCAAAGAAGACGAATTGGAGGTTTCTGCATATTCGCCCGAGGGTCAGGATTGTTCCGTTGAATTTCCTGCAGACCGAATGGAAAACACTCTGCGTTCAATGGCAGAATGGATAAACGATTACGATGTGGACGAGGAGGCTGCATTATGGATAGGCGACGACGGACACGGAAAGAACGGCGCACCGTACCACATCAAGGACATTGTCGAAGACATGGAGTGGTGGCATAAGCAAATCGACACTCTACACGACAGGTTGGTTGAGATTGACCAAGAACGCGAATACACCTATGAGTACTGCCCGTACTGCGAGACGGAGTGCGAGTTTATTGCCGTAAAGAACATACAGGTATGCCCGTCCTGCGGAAAGCACCTTGTCGTGTGTTCTATGTGCGAGTGTAGCAGTATGAACTGCGCTTTGGAAAAACAGGCAGAGGAGTTGAACCGTAAAAACAGCAATAACAATGGCAAAGAACAAAGTGCATAAGGGCGAGTTCATAACAATCACCGCCCGTAAGGTCAGCGACAAGGTGCAGCCCGACATCAAACTCGGGGGAATATACCGCGTGAATGACCTCGACAAGTTGAAAGACGGAACACCTGTCCTCGTTCTTGACAAGGACATCAAGAAAGGAACGACGGTGCGCTGTAACGCGCAGCGTTTCGAGTGGAGGGTTATCAGCCCCGAGGAAATCAAAGAACGCCAATTCAAGAAGCAGGTAGCCGAGAGCACCAAACTCCTCGTCAATAGTTTCTCGTTCAAGGAACACGCGCAGATCGCGTTCACTCCCCTCGTTGTGGCGCACATCGCTTGGGTGTGGGCGGAGTATGTTCTGAAAGAGTGTGCGGAGAAGCGCATTGAGGAGGTCAAGAAACTCTCGAGAGCCGTCCGACACCTGCGCGACAAGTACGAGACCGCTATCCGTAGAGACCTCGACCTCGCACACTTCCGCAAGATACAGGAGCAGGCTGACCGCTTCCTTATGGAACATCACTTCGATTTTCAGAGGCTCTATTTCTCGACCTGCAACGATGTGAACTATCAGCACCCAAAAGCCCCGTATAACAAGTTGCGCACATTCGCGTTCATCGGGGTTCAGTTCTGCAAGTTCCTGCACGACTACGAGAACGAAATGGGACGCTTCATTCAGAGCCGTATCGGTGGAGAATGTAGGGAGGGACACCTGCCCTGTATGAGCGAACTTGAAACCTGCTTCGACGCATACATAGGGAACTACCCTGTGAACCCGACGCAAAACACGCTCATATCGTTGGGCGTATTGAGGAAGAACCTCGACCAAATTGAGTTTGAATTGAAAGACTGATAATTCAGCATATTTACTAACATCAAAATTTTAACAGTTATGGCAAATTTTAGTATCAAGACCGACCTGCTCAAATTGGCAGGAGCATTCGTGACAAACCTCAAAGGCAAGACCGCTACCAAGCAGTGCCTCGTTATTCCCGTAGAAGACGCAGCCCTATTCGTAGGCAAGAATGGCGTGTACCTCAATCTGACCGCTATCGAAATGCGTGAGGCTCGCTATGGCGATACCCATTGCGTCAAGCAGTCCCTCGACAAGGATCGTTACGACGCACTTTCAGAGGAGGAGCGCAAGGCTCTCCCTATCCTCGGCGGTATGAGACAGCTCGAAACGAAGCAGCAGACAATGGAGGTCAAGACAACAATGGACGCATCGGCAATTGCGGACGAGGACGACCTACCGTTCTAACACAACCAACCAACGAGGTACATCGGCAGGGTGAGGATTTCCGTCCTCTCCCTGTTGGCGTTCTCTTGGAACAACAGAAAAGGCTCAAATTTCAACGATAATGAACACAACCAATAAAGTACCCACCAAGCGGAAGAAAACCGCTCTCGCTCAAAATTCGGAAAAAATAACGGACGCATTCACGCTCCTATGCAGGAAAGAATTGAGACAGGAGTGTGTCAAGGAGTACCGCTTCCACCCGAAACGCAAGTGGAGGTTCGACTACGCTTTCCCTGCTGTCAAACTCGCTCTCGAAGTGGAGGGCGGTGTATGGACGAGGGGACGACACACCCGTCCGCAGGGTTTCTTGAACGACATAGAAAAGTACAACACAGCGACGCTTCTCGGGTGGAGAGTTCTTCGAACTACTCCCGACGAATTGTACACGAATTGTACGCTAAATATGCTGAATTTTGCGATTACAGGGACTTTTTACACCGAAAATGCTCTTTTTTTACCAAAATAGTGATTACATTATAATCATTTGAATTACCTTTGTAGCAGTTTATCAACAACTAACAAAATTTTCAAACTATGGTACAATTTTCCGAATATGTATCGCTCGGACACCCCGACAAGATTGCTGACTATATCAGTCAGTACTTGCTCGACCGATACATCGAAAAAGACCCCGACACTCGTTATGCTGTCGAGGTGCAAATCAAAAATTTCAAGGTTACTCTCGGAGGCGAAGTCTCGTCAAAGCACCAATTCAGCAACAGCGAAATAGCAGGCTATGTTCGCGAGGCGGTGAACGACATCGGCTACACCCGTGAGTATATGCAGAAATGGGGTGCAGACAATACTATTTGTGGCGACTTGCTCGATGTTACGGTGCTTATCAATCAGCAGTCCCCCGACATCGCACAGGGACTGAAAGGTTGGGGAGACCAAGGTATCTTCTTCGGCTATTGTGCGTACAACAACACAACCTGCGGTATGCCATTCGAGCATTCCGTTGCCAAGAGGCTCTGCAAGGAACTTTTCGAGAGCGGTATTGGAGGTCTCGATATTAAGACGCAGGTCGTTACCGACAACGGCGTTATTACCAAGGTCATTGTGGCTATCCCTTTGCTCGACGACACAAGCGTAAAGACCGTAAAGCATTTCGTCCGCAACCGTATCAAGGGCAACTACAAACTCATCGTCAATGGAACAGGTCGATATGTTCAGCACTCCTCAATCGCAGACTGCGGAACAACAGGTCGCAAACTCGCGGTGGACTTCTACGGAGGATCGTGCAAAATCGGCGGAGGCTCCCCTTGGACGAAAGACGGTAGCAAAGCTGACCTCACTCTCAACCTCGCAGCCCGTAAACTCGCTATTGAACACGCTATCGACAACCAATGCGATGTATTCGTCTCGCTCGCTTGCTGCATAGGCAAACAGGAGGTGGACTACTGCATTCAAGACGCAGCAGGTAATGTCATAGCCGAGGGAACAGGCAAATTTGACCCCGAAATCCTACGCGAGAACTACAAGTTGAACACCCCGATATTCGCTTCTATGTGCCGTTGGGGACTTTTCGGAGAGTTCCAACAGGACAAGGCGTGGGAGCGCAAAAATAAGTAACTGATTGTCAATCAAAATAAATCACAATTTCAATATGAAGACCGAAAATGTACTGCTTTCGCAAGTGAAAGTAAATGAGGCGAACCCTCGCACGATAAAGGAACACAAACTCCGTCTGCTGATGGAGCGACTGATTGTTTTCCCCAAGATGATTACCCTGCGTCCCGTAGTCGTGGATAACGCTATGGTGGCTCTCGGCGGTAATATGCGTATCAAGGCACTCAACGAAATCTCTATCCTGTCGCTCGACGAGATTGCAGAAATCGCAGCCAAGACCAAGAACTTCCAACGCCTTACCAAAGCCGAGCAGGAGGCTCTCCTCGCTTATTGGCAGAAGTGGCTCGACCGTCCAACGGTAGAGATCGCCCGTGCTTCGGAACTTTCTGACGCGGAGAAACAGGAGTTCATCATTGCCGACAACGCTTCGTTCGGCGAATGGGATTATGACGCTCTTGCCAACGAGTGGGACGCAGCCGACCTCAATAGTTGGGGCGTTGATGTGTGGAACCCCGAGAAAGACGGAGGTGGGTTCAGTGGTTTCAACGGTGGCAGTGGTGCTTCTCGTGGCGGTGCTTCCGCAGGTTCGACAGGTGCGTCTGCTCCTGCTGACTTCAACACGGACGCCCTCCCTCCCGAGTTGCAGGGACAGGACATTGACCCCGACGACCTCCCCAAGATACAGGGCGACAACGAAACTGCTATGGAGCGTATCATCATCGTGTACCCGAAAGACCGTGCAGAGCAGTTGGCACAGCACCTTGGCTTGGAGGAAATCAACAAGGTGGTTTACAACATTGACGAACTCTCGTTATGACCTACGCTGAATACATAGCGTACCACAAGCGAGGCGACGCAGGAGCAGAGGAGCGAATGATTGCTTCTCTTTCCTCTCGTTTGAGGCTCTCGGAGTGGGATAGGTTCAGACTGATATACTACTACACGATGACCTACCATATCCCGAGTGCGCTTCGTCTGCTCCTACGACAGGGGACAAAACAGGCAGAACTCGTATTCCGTACCGACCGACGCTATGTGCGCTGCAACGGGGCATACGACCGCCTGCTCGCAGAACTCAACCCGAGTAAACTTGCAGACCTGCAACGCTGCAAGACTACGCAGGAAGCCTACAACACCGTTCGCGGTTGGTTCTTCTTCGGGCGTTACGCTGCGTTCCTGTTCCTCGAAGTGTACTACCATTGTTTCCGTCCGAGTTGGCAGGACAATGTACGCTACAAGTGGGAGGCAGACGAGAACTACACCAAAGGCGCGGTGTCTATCATAGGCACAGCCGACACCACAGCCCTCGACGAGTTCCTTGAAAGAGCCAAGCGAGATACAGGCGACAATGCATTCGCCATTGAGACCTCGCTGTGTGCCGTAGCCAAGTTCTCAAAGGGAACAAGGTGGGACGGGTTCTACACGGAGCGTATGCTTGCCGAGGCTGACAAGAGCAAGGAGTACGGACAACTCATTTACCAATGCTTATGAAAAAGACTTGCGTATTCATCTGCGGTACAAACTGCACAGGAAAGACCACCGTTGCGAAAGCGTTACAGGCTCGCTTCGGTGGTATCCGTGCAACAACCTCCGACACTACCTACTGCAACGATAGCAGAGCCTGTTTCGCAGGACGGTACAAGACCGACGGCAAGCACGGAGGGGTTGATGTTCTGAACCGCACCGACACGCTTGCAGGGATAGTCAAGAACGGGCTGCAGACGGCTGATGTGGTATTCTGCGAGGGTTCGTACCTCGACACTTTCGGGCAGAACCTACTCAACGCCATATTCGCAGGCGAGAAGCAGTTGTATGTGTTCCTATACTGCTCGCAGAAGATACTGACGGAGCGAAATTGGGCGAGGCTTGACGACAAAAATCGAGGAGGGCAACGACAGGAGGTTATTGCCCGTATGATGAACAAGCAACGCAGGGTTCTCTCCTCCGCAAAGAAGTATGCCTCAATCGGCGTTCCTGTGCTGACTATCGACAGCGGAACTACACCGACGGAGGCTATTGTTGAACAGATACTAAACCACTTGGGAATATGAAAACTTGCGTGTTCCTCATAGGAACGAATTGCAGCGGTAAGACCTCGCTTGCCAAGGCTCTAATAACCCGATTGGGGGGGGCAAAACAGGCGACAAAGTGGCTCACGGAGGTCGGGGACAGCCGTTACTGCTTCGCAGGTAAATACAGCGAGGAAAGCCGATACGGAGGCGTGGACGGGTGGAACGAAACCAAACCCCTGCGAGGGGTGGTTGAACACGCCCTGACTACGCACGAGGTTATCCTCTGCGAGGGAGTGAAACTACACAACAACGGGGCGAATTTGAGCAACGCCCTGTACGCTGCGGAACAGCGACTTGTCTGCCTCCTCTACGCGCCTGCACAGGTGCTGAACGAGCGGTTGAAATCGAGATCGGGTTCGCAGGTGTCGCTCGCCATACTGAAAGACCAACAGGCTTGCGCCCGTTCGTTGCAGAAGTGGCAGAAAATGGGAGGTATCAATGTAATGCACCTTGACACCTCGACAATGACAATCGACGAGTGTGCGGAGACGCTCCTCGCCAAAATTAAATCAATAGCAGGAATATGATACCATACGACGAAAACCTTATCAAGGAAATCAGCAGGAACTGCGGTAGCAAGTCCATTTTGGAGGGCTTCGCCTACTACCGTTCTATGCGCCATTTCCACCCCGAGACATTTTGGTACGACTTCCACGAGCGCAAGGGGTACTGCGTAGCCTACAAGGGCAAGAAACACGCCCGTCTGATTGGTATTGCTGTCCGTTCAGACTGCCAAGGTCAAGGCATAGGGCGGAGATTGTTTTTAAGGCTCATTTCCCGTGCGAAACAGGCAGGGTTGAGTAAAGTTACATTCCGCACCTCAATCTTTGAAGAGGCGCAGCATTTCTATGCAAAAATGGGGTGTAATGTGGTTGGTCTGAAAGACAACGACTTCGAAATGGAATACATCATCAAATAAAATACATTCATTATGGCTGAAACTTATTATCAATCCCCGAGGTGGACGGCAGAGATAGCAGACTGCTCTATGCCGATGACCTTTGACACATACTCGAACTGCTCGTTCGGTTGTATGTACTGCTTCTCGCAGTATCAGCGCGGTATCGGTGGCGCAAAGGAAGCCTACCTCAAAAAGGAGGTTCACCCCGTCAATGTAAAGCGTATCAAGGCTATGTTTACTGACCCCGACAAACACGCAGGTCAGTTCGCAGAGTACATCAAGCAACGCCGTGTAATGCAATGGGGCGGTCTTTCCGACCAATTCGACGGCTTCGAACGCAAGTACGGGCAGACCCTTGAACTGCTCAAATTCTTCAAGGAAATCGACTATCCTCTATGCTTCTCGACCAAATCGACTTGGTGGACGCAGGACGAGCGTTACATGGAACTCGTGAGGGGTCAGAAGAATTGGAACTTCAAGTTCTCAATCATCACTCTCGACGAGAACAAGGCGCGTATCATTGAGCGAGGAGTGCCTACTCCCCTGCAACGCCTCGACGCTATCGAGCGCATTGCCAACGCTGACGCAGGAGGAGCTACCCTCCGTCTCCGTCCGTTCATTATCGGCGTTTCAACCCCGTCGTACCTCGACCTTATCCGCGAGGCAGGCAACAGGGGTGCTTCGGCTCTCTCAACGGAGTTCTTCTGCGTGGAGCAGCGTAGTCAGACCCTCCGAGAGTTTATGCCAACCCTCTCCGACCTGTGCGGTTTTGATGTTATGGCGTTCTACAAGAAGTACAGCGTGGCGCAGGGCTACCTCCGTCTGAACCGCAAAATCAAAGCACCATTCATTCACAATATGCGCGACCTGTGCAAGGAGGTCGGAATGCGTTTCTATGTGTCCGACGCTCACTTCAAGGAGTTGTGCTGCAACGGCTCTTGTTGCGGTCTTCCTGCCGATTGGAACTACTCGAAAGGTCAGTTCTGCGAGGCTCTCCAAATTGCCAAGCAGAAAGGCGTGGTGTACTACTCGGATATTCGCAAGGACATCGAGGAACTGCACTCGGGCTACGATTGGGGCAAGGCGACAGGCTTCAACGCGAACTCCTCGGAGAAGCGAGCGCAGTTCTACGGTATGAGTATGGCGGACTATATGCGTTGGTTGTGGAACAACCCACAGGCAGGACAAAGCCCGTACAAATTGTTCGAGGGCGTTCTTCAACCCGTAGGCAAGGACGGCGAGGGCAACATCATCTACAAGTATAACACAGCAAGAACTTTCTGATATGGCAGGAAACAACAATACCGCTTCTCGTAGGCATATCCGCGAGGGGCGAATGCTCATTGTAGCCGAAATGTACAAGAAAGGCTACTCAATCAAGAAGATTGCCGAGGAGGTCAAGAGGCGTATGAATACGACCTGCTCGACGCGCACCATTTGGAACGACATCAACGCCCTGCTCAAAGAGTGGCGTGAAACCCGTATTGAGGACATAGACCTGCGCTTGCAGTTCGAGTTGGAGTGTATCGACGACAACATCTGCGAGCTGTGGAAACAATGGGAGAAGTCCAAGGAGGACTACACCAAGCAGTACAGCAAGCGTGTGGGTATTCCTATGCCACAGGACGCGAGCGGAGACGGCGAGGGTCAAGGCGGTGGCGGAGGTGCAAATGAAATCGTCACGATCCGTCGCGAGCAGTCGGAGCAGAACGAGGTTGGCTTGGGCGACCCTCGTTACATTGCCGAGATACGCCAACAGCAAATGGAGCGACGCAAGTTGCTCGGTATCTATGCCCCTGAAAAGAGGGACATCAGTTGCGAAACAACATTCACTTCGCTGCTTATGGAGAGTGGCACAATCGACGAAAACTAACAACAGGATATGTTGAAACAGGAACAAATGATACGACGACGGGGTTTGTCGCTGATGAACTCGTGGAGGGCGGATTGGTGCAAGTTCGCTCGGGAGGCTCTTGGAGTGTCTCTCGACGCTGAACAGCAGGCAATCTTGCGTTCCGTGCAGTTCAACGCGCGTACCTCCGTCGCTTCGGGTACTGCTCGCGGAAAGGACTTCGTGGCTGCGGTGGCTGCTATTTGCTTCCTGTATCTCACACCTCGTTGGAATAAGAACGGGGAACTCGTTGAGAACACCAAGGTAGCATTGACAGCCCCTACTGACCGACAGGTTAAGAACATTATGATGCCCGAAATTTCACGCCTGTACAACAGGGCGAAACAGCGCGGTGTCGTACTGCCTGGTCGTCTGAACGCCTACGACATTCGTACGGACTTCGACGAGTGGTTCTTGACGGGCTTCAAGGCTGACGAACACAACCACGAGGCTTGGTCGGGTTTCCACGCCGTCAATACAATGTTCGTCGTCACGGAGGCTTCGGGTATCAGCGATGATACCTTTGCTGCTATCGAGGGTAACTTGCAAGGTAACTCGCGAATACTGCTCGTATTCAACCCCAACACCTCTATCGGGTATGCAGCCCGTAGCCAAAAGGGTGGTCGTTGGAACAAGTTTCAGCTGAACTCTCTAACAGCCCCGAATGTGGTTGAGAAAAGGCAGGTAATCGCAGGACAGGTGGACTACGAATGGGTGCTTGATAAACTCGAACAATGGTGTATGCCTATTCGCGAGGACGAGCAACAGGAGGAGTTCGACGACTTCTGCTTCGAGGGCAAGTGGTATCGCCCCGACGACCTGTTCCGCAAGAAAGTGCTTGGCAAGTTTCCGAAAGTATCAGAGGACATTCTCATTCCGCAGCAATGGATTGAGGCTGCACACCAACGATGGATTGAGGCGCACGGGGAAGAACCTGCAACAGCAGGGCAGCGCGTTCTTGGTGTCGATGTGGCAGGTATGGGACGCGACTGCACCGTGTTCTGCGAACGCAAGGAGAACTATGTGGCTCCGTTCCGCAGTTTCAACAGCGGTGGTACGGCAGACCACATGGAGGTTGCAGGCAAGGTACGAACCGAGCGCGTGAAGCACCCGAAAATGTTTGTCAGCATAGACACCATTGGCGAGGGTGCAGGCGTATTCAGCCGTTGTGTTGAGAACGAGTCGGCACAGGGCAAGCCGTACATCATTTCCTGCAAGTACAGCGAGGGCGCGAAGAACCCACAGGGAAAGGAGTTGACCGACATTACGGGTCAGCACCGCTTCCTCAATATGAGGGCGTACCTGTTTTGGGCTGTTCGTGATTGGCTCAACCCGAAGAACAACACGGGGGCTATGCTCCCTCCCGACCCGCAGTTCGACGAGGAGGCTTCCGAAATCCGTTGGGCGTTCCGCAGCGACGGCAAGATACAGATTGAGGCAAAGGAGGACAT
This sequence comes from Alistipes sp., assembly GCA_017560305.1. Next base: position 1,365 of record JAFYOF010000165.1, on the reverse strand, counting down.
CAAGAAGCGCATTGGTCGAAGCCCCGACAAGTTCGACGCTCTCGCCAACACATTCTACCCTGTGTTCGTGCGCAAGGCTATAAACCTCGAACGCCTTTCAAGAATAGTTCACTAAACATCAAAAACTGATAGAAATATGGCAACAACAATCCAAGAAATCCTCGATGCAGGATTACCTGCGGCAACACAAATTGCTGCACTCAAAGAGAAGTCTATCCGAGTTCCCTCGTGGGGCGGTCGTTTCGGTTTGGTTCACGAATACGACCCTCGCAAGCACCCTGTAATGAACAAGGCGAAGTACCCCGATGTAGTCAATGACGACGGGAGCCTCGAACTTGTTACTCGCATTACCTGCGACATGCAGCGTTTGGCTGTGAAGCGTATGACGGAACTTGTGTGTGGTACACCCGTAAAGCGCGTGTACAAACCCGAGAATGATAAACAGCAGGAAATCGCCCGTATCATTGAGAAAGTGTTCGAGCGCAACCGCATTGACAGCGTGAATATCGAGCGTTGTAATATGCTCTACGCAGGCTGCGAGGTTATGACGCTGTGGTATGCTGTGGAGCAGAAGAACAAACTCTACGGAACTGACAGCAACCTCAAAATGCGCTGCAAGAACTTCTCCCCTATGCTCGGGGACGAGTTGTACCCGTTGTTCGACGAGTACGGCGATATGATTGCACTCTCGGTAGGCTACACCCGTAAGGTAGGCGGAAAGACCGTCTCATACTTCGACGCATACACCGCAGACCGTCATATCAAGTGGAGCAACGAGGCTACGAGCGCGTGGAGCGTTGTCGAGGACGAGGAAATCACGCTCGGCAAAATTCCTGCAATCTATATGTACCGCCCAACCCCTATTTGGGAGGACACCTCGAAGATCGTGTTCGAGATTGAGTGGGCGTTAAGCAGGAATGGCAACTACCTCCGCAAGAACTCCAAGCCGTTGTTTGTGGTGTTCGCAGACGAGGCTATTCAGTACGGCGACGAGCAGAACGAACACAAGGAGTTCAAGTCGGTTATGCAGTACCCGAAAGGCTCTACCGCAGCGTATGTGACTTGGCAGCAGGCAGTCGAGAACCTCAAATTCTATGTAACCGAACTCCGTCAGTCGTTCTTCACGCAGTTGCAGTTGCCCGATTGGAGTTACGAGAGTATGAAGTCCAACCCTATGTCGGGCGAGAGTCGCAAGCAGTTGTTCATCGACGCGCAGCTCAAAGTCAAGGACGAGAGCGGTCGCCTGTTGGAGTTCTTCGACCGCGAGGTCAATGTCATCAAGGCGTTCTTGAAAATCATTCTCCCCGAGGATATGCACAGCGACATCGACGCTCTCCCTGTTGAGACGCAGGTCAGCCCGTTCAC
>JAFYOF010000164.1 GCA_017560305.1 Alistipes sp. | reverse complement strand
TCACGGACGAAAAGGACACAATCACGAACCTAATGTCAGCGAACGGTGGCAAGCCGATTATTTCGCAGCGTGAGTCTATCGAAATGCTCGGTTGGAGCGACGATGTGGACAAGACGCTGAAAGAGATAGCCGAGGAGAGCGCAGCCGACGCTTTCGAGCCAACATTGTAGCGTATGGCAAAGCGAACCTACGGGCGCACTACGAAGCCCAAAGAACCGCCCAAATATCGTTGCAAGGACTGTCGCCATTCGTACGATTGGAACAGCAAGGCTCTTGACGGGCATTGGATATTGTGCCGTTGCCCGTATGACGAGAAAACTGAACACGGGAAGTGGTGTAAATTCCTCTCCGACCCGTCCTGCGAAAAACATTTTGAATTGAGAAACGATGCCGAAGAACCACCGATTAGACAAATGGGAGGCACAGCACAGGCGTAACCTCACCAAATACGAAGCGCAAATAGTAGAACTTTTTAGAGGGGCTGTCCGCGAGGCAGCCTCCCTAACCCATTTATTGGGCGATTTTAACCCCGAGAAGCCGTTTTCGTTCTCCGACTATCCAATTACACAACAAAGGGTGGAAAGGTTATTAGGAGGGCTTAAAAACGACATCTACGGGGTAATTGTGAATGGTGTCCGTAGTGAATGGACGCTCGCCAACAACAAAAACAACGAACTCTGTAACCAAGTGTTCGGAGACGCTATCGGGGCGTTGTCGCAGGAGCAGTACGAACGCTACTATTCAACCAACCCGAAAGCGGAGGAGGCTTTCCTCGCGCGAGCAGAACAGGGGTTGAACCGCTCGGATCGCGTGTGGAAATATACCGACCAATTCAAGGAGGAAATCGAAATGGGGCTTGACCTCGGATTGAGACAGGGGCTGTCTGCAGACGAAATGAGCAAGCAGTTGCGCTCGTTCCTTATGCACCCGAATACATTGTTCCGCAGGGTTCGCGACGAACACGGACAACTGCAACTCTCCAAGGCTGCGAAAGCGTACCACCCAGGCAGGGGTGTGTACCGAAGTTCCTACAAGAACGCCCGTCGCCTCGCTGCTACAGAGTGTAACATAGCATACCGCACAGCTGACTACGAGCGTTGGCAGGATTTGGACTTCGTCGTTGGTATGCGTATTGTGTTGAGCAACAACCATACTCTCAACGGAGAGCCTTTCGAGGATATATGCGACCAATTGAGCGCACCGCTCGGGAGCAAGGCTACAAGTGGGCGCGGTTGCTATCCCAAGGACTTCAAGTTTACAGGGTGGCACCCATTATGCCGTTGCCATACGGAGTCTATTCTGAAAACCCGTGAGGAAATGGCTGCGGACAACGCCCGTATTCTCGCAGGAGAACCTGTCAGCCCCCGTAGCGTGAACACCGTTGACGATGTGCCAAAGGAGTTCAAGGATTGGGTGGAAAACAACACGAGCCGAATAGTCAGAGCCAACCAATTACCGTACTTTATGACTGACAACACCAAGTATGTGTCGTCTATAATGCAGGGCGTACAGCCGAGCAGTAAAATTGCCTCCCAAATGGCAACCGACCATTTTTGGGAATATGCGGAAAAATTCAAGGGTGCTTCCGAGAAAATGAACCGATTGTATAATCAGTTGGGAAGTATGTCTCCCGATATTGAGAGGGCAATGATAGTGAACCAAATGAAACACGAATGCGCTTCATTAACACATCAGCAACTATTGGCTTCGGGACATATAGGCGAGGATTGGGTGCTTGTTAGAAAGGAATTCAATTCCGTGATACAGAGCAAGACAAATTATTTTGTCAAAGGCAAACTTGTCTCGTTGCCCGAAACGAAAATGGACTTGCTGATATATCGCGACAGCGTTGGGCGAGAATTCGCATACCCGTTCGGGGCTGATAAAACTTTGTTCAAAGCAACAACAGCAAGTGAAGTGATACAGGAGTTCCCACCATATTTGTGCAGGGGCGTGAAGCGTGTTTCGTTTCTCGGGGTGGAATGTCCTGCAGACGCATATTGGAAAGCGCAATACAACAACCCAAAACACCGCTCTATGGCTACTGACGGAGGACGAACAACTTTCTTTGGTACGCCGTCAAGCAGGGAAGATTTCAAAGGGTATATGAGCCACGAAGCAGGTCACATTTTAGACGGCGCAAAACACCGTTTTTCTTCTTCGGTAGATTGGCAGGAGGCTGTATCAAAAGACGACACCCTGTATGCCAAATTTTTGAAAGGGCAACACAGGGTGTCAAGTTATGCTAAAACCAACGATGTGGAAGACTTTGCAGAATGTATTAGGATGTATATTACTGACCACGAGTACTTCAAGCAGGCATTTCCAAACAGGGCTGCGTTCATTCGAAGAATGTCTCAAAAAATATCGGGTCACTACAAGAGTTGAGCATAGTTCTCGTTTACCCTCTCCCCGTTCTTGCCGTATTCAATGATGTTTACGGAGGCAGCCTCGGCTTTTCGGCAGGGGTTGCCTTTCTTGTCATAGTAATACGCCACCGAGTATGCTCCGCCGTTTATAGTCTCCCCGTACAATGTTTCGGTGAAACGAGGGTCGGGTTTCTGAACTTTGTCGGTTTGTTCTCCTGCGACCTCGTCAAGGAGTTTTTCAAATTCTTTATCAGTCATACTCTCAATGTTTTTGTTGTTCTGACGGCGCAAAGTTCGGAATAATATCCCAAACGGCAAAATCACCGCGCCGAGTTATTTTTCTCAAATTTTGAGCGAGGGCGAAGATTGTACCTCGCCCAAGCCCTTTATCAGTCGGAAATTTTCGTTGTGCGAGAGGCTCGTTTTTGGGGCTTCCTGCTTATCGGCTCTTTCTTGACCGAGCAGAGCCTGTTGTAATACGGCTTCCCCACCTCGATACCTGCGTTCCACAGCGTCCTCACGGTGCAGCCGACCTGCTCGGGCGTGAACACCTCATAGATCGCTGCGAGTGAGTAGAAGTAGAAGTCAGTTCTCACATCGTCGGCGAGAGGTTGCTCTCGGAACGACACTTGGTAGATATACTCTTTCATTGCTCCTGCTCCTCCTCTTTCTTGCGGTTAATCTCGATGTCTCCGTGTGTTGAGAACTCCCAATCAATGTTCTCGTCGAGCGACTGAACGCTCCCGAGGTTACAGCCGACCGACTGACGGATTTTCTCCTCTGCCTGTTCCCTGCTGCCTGCTTTTACGACGAACTCTCCTCTGAATACGAGTTTCGCCCTGATTTTGTACTGCTTTTTTGCCATAGTTTTACTGATTTTATGCCCCCAATCCAAGGGCGGTTATTTTTGGATATATCGTAGATATATCTTTTTCTTTTCTTTTACTTTACTTTCCTTTGTGGTGTTTCTTCCGTCTAAAACCCCGTTCAACCTGCATTTCCGACGCGGAAACCCCGTTGTGGTGTAGTTTCCGTCGTCAGAAACCCGATTTTCCTGTAATCACTCCTCCGATTTGAGCAATTCGTCAATGGAATAGAACGCGCATTTGCGGACGATCCTGCGAGCGACTTCCTCTCCCCAATAGTCAAGAACAATGCGGATAGCCTCCATATCTCCGTCGTAGGCGATACAACTCTCGAAGTTGTTGAACTCGTAGCAGTACACCTCCTGTGGGTCGCACTCGTTCTTGATTGTCTCGCGCACACCCTCGTAGTACTTCATTAGTTTTTCGTAGCCGTCCTTGGTGGCGAACCCTCCTCCTGCTATTCTCACGAGTTTCTCCCCCTCGTTGAGTGGGCGAATAGATTTCAACCCTTGCTTGAACTGCTCGGTAGAGAATGCGAAGAAGCAGTCGAACTGCTTCAAATCAACCCTGTTCCTCGCGTCGCATATTTCCTTGTAACGGTCTATTGTCTTGTCGTTCTCCCACGACATCATACCGTCGCTGTTTTCCCAATCCTGTCTGAATGTAAATGCTGCCATTGTTGTAAGGTTTATGCCCTCCCGTGAAGAACTCAACAGGAGGGCGGTTAGTGTTGTTATGCCTGTATTCTCACTCGGTTCATCAATGCTCCCGAAATCTCGTGTAGTTCCCTGCTTCGCTCGGGGGTCAGCTCGCGAGCGTGAGCCGTGATAGCCTGCGTGAGTTTCCAAAGGGTGGCTGCGCCCTGTACTCCGTCGTCGGGGTTGTTGTTCATCAAGATTTTCTCAACCGCCTGTCCCTCTGCTTTGAGCAGACCGCCGTCCTTTGTGAGTTTCTTGATTTCTCGCTCGAAGTCCACATCAATTTCAGAGGCTGCCTGTATCTCGATTGCTTTCTGCATAATGTTGTCCTTGCTGAATAGACCGCGAGTGAGGTCGCGAACCGCTGATACGGTGGTACGGGTGTCGAGTTCGTAGGTTTTCTGCGAGAGTTGCAGGTTGTCGGGCAGTTTCGAGCCAAGGTGTACCTGCTTCATCACGCTCTCGCGAACCATACCGTTGAGACAGGCTCCGTTGAGCAGGAACGCTCTCATATCAACCGCTCCGTCGCCGTAGTCAGAGGTTGAGAACCTCGCACCTGCGAAGATTATAACATCACCGTTCTTGGCGGTCGGGATAGTGATTGGTGTCGGCAGGATTGTCTCCGCCCAAACTTTGGTGTCGTTCATGTATGCGTCCGAAATAACCGCGCCCTGTCCTGCTGCTTCCTGCACGAATGCGGTCAAAATCTCAACCGAGTTCAAACGGCGGTAAGAGTCCGACAGGACACCGCGTACCTGCTCTCCGACGGTACGAATGAGGACACGGCTGCGCTGCGTCCAACTACTATGCTCGTTCAATAGGTGTGCTGCCAACTGCTGCGCCCATTCGTCTCCTCCTGCGAGGTTGAGCAGGTAACGCTGCGGAACGCCCATACGGTCTGCCAACTGACGAACCGCGTTGCTGTGTACCGAGAACTGACCGTCAGGCATATTCAAGAACAAACCGTTCTCTGCCTTGAAAGTGATAACAGGATCGTGTTCCTGTTTGCGGAGGTTTACGCCGAGAGGTGCGATGTAATCCTGCGCGATCTTGCCCTCCTCAATGAGGCGTTCCATTGTAGCCTGTACGCCTACCGCCTTGTTCTCTACCATTCTCTGAACTTTGTTCATTACTACCTCGTTCAATCCTTGCTGAACTTCAATTGCTGTTGTTGCCATAATTCTGACTGATTAAATGATTATTGATTGATTAGAAATTTGCTTTGAGTTTGAGTTGGCGCAGAACCTCTTTCAGTTCTCCGTCGGTGTAGCGTTCTGCAACCCCTCTTGGGACTGCATTGTGGTTGGCAGCGATTTGTACCGCTCGCTCTCTCGAGACTTTGTAAACCTTTGTTTTCATATCCTTGCTGTTATTGGGTGATTACTTGTTATAGAAAGACACTTTCAAGCCCCTGCGGAGTTTGCATACACATACATCTTCGAGGCAGCGGTCAGCGCGGTCGAGGAACTTGTTGGCGAACTCAATACCGATAATCGCGATAAGACCTGTAACACCTACTGCTTTGTTCACTTTGTTTCCGTTGTTGTCAAGACCGTAAACCTTAATGCGGTAGTTGCGGTTGATTTCGGTAGTCGAATAATTCAAAACTTGGTTGTTCATATTTTTGCTGTTTTTGGGGTTATCAAAGTGATTTCGTTGTAATCACACCGCGAAGTTCGGGCGTTATTTTCAAAATAGCAAACTTTTTTGAGAAAAAATTGCGTTTTCAGTTAATTTATTTTTTCAACCCCAAAGAGACGCCACTCGGATGCATTTTTGCGAAATGAGCAGAAAAATGTACGGAAAAACACAAATAAAATGCTTACTTCATAATCATTTTATCAAAATTTGCAATAACTTTGCACAATAAACTGAATAGTAAATTTACAAAAGTTATGAGAAAGCAAATTCTTGAAGCACTGAAAGCCAAGTTCGAGGGGGTCAGTGAAGCAGTATTAGGCAGGATAGCCGACAAGTTGGCGAAGACTGTCACAACGGAGGAACAGGTTGCAACCGCAGTAGAGGGGGTGACTATCCAACAGGTAATTGAGAACTATGCAGACAGCCGTGCCACCGAGGCGCAGCAGACAGCAGTTCGTAGTTACGAGAAGAAGTACGGTCTCAAAGACGGTGCAAAGGTGGAAGGGGGCGCACCTACCAACGAACCCAAAAACAATGGTGGCAACGACGATGTCCCTGCTTGGGCGCAGGCAATCATTGACAGCAACAAGTCTTTGACCGAGCGTCTCAACAAAATGGACGGAGAGCGTACTACCGCAACCCGTAAGCAGCAACTCGCAAAGATTATCGAGAAACTGCCCGAGACACACCGCAAGGCTTATGAGCGCATTTCGCTCGACGCGTTGAGCGACGAGGAGTTCGCAACTTTGCAGACGGAGGTTACGGCAGAGGTTTCGGCGATCGTGGCAGAGAACAAGTCAAGAGGGGCTGTGTTCGGTCGTCCTGTCAATAACAGCACAGGCAAGAACGGAGGAGGCTCGGAGAAAGAGGCTACCGACGAGGAGGCACAGGCTGTGGTTGACAAATTATCAATCTAATTGTTTCACTTTTAATTCTTTACAAAAATGCCTACTGCAAATTTGAACAGAAAGTCAATCGAGGTCAATGACGGTTTGGACTCTATCGTCATCGTCAAGGACTTGGGCGACATTCCTGGTGGTCGCTCCCTCGATGTTTCAGGCGTTGCTGCTGATGTAGAGTATCTTCGTGCAGGTCATATCCTCGTGAAGAACGACACTACCAAGGCTGTATCGCCTCTTGGTGTCAATGAGGGTGCGTATGTCGCACTTCCTTCGGGACACTCGTATCTCGGCGTTCTGAAAGCCTCAATCGCTGTCAAGGACGCTCGTGCTGCAATCCTTACTATGGGACAGGTAAACGCTGCTGCAAGCCCTTACCCTGTAACCGACGCAATCAAGAAAGGGTTGCCAAACATTCAATTCTTGTATTAACCCCTAAAATCGTGTAAATCGTATGAATAGCACTTTATTCGGCGGAATTGTAGATAAGTTCTTCCGCCTCGTAATCGGTAAGATTACCGAGAAATTCAACGGCAAAGCGACCGAGCAGGCATTGCTCCACAAGACAATGCTTGTGGAGGAGTACTCCGCAGACTTGACTTGGGGTTCAACCGAACTCAACCACTCAATCGTGGCAGCTGATGTCGTTTCGTTGGAGTCTTCATTGCCTCTCAAACGCCGTGGTAAGATTTCGAACGCAAGTGGCAGTCTCCCTAAACTCGGTATCAAGTACCGCAAAGGTGAGAAAGCCATTTCTGACATCAATGTTATGATTGCTCGTGGTACTGACGAGGCAACCGTAGCAAGCAAGGTGTTCGACGACGCAACCAAGGTTATCAAGGCTATCGACATCCGCAAGGAGATTATGTTCTTACAGGCTCTCTCAACAGGCGCAACCCTCGTGTCTGACGCAGACAACGACGGCACAGGCGTTCGTGTTGAGTTCGGCTACAAGGCAGAGAACACATTCCACGCGATTGTGGCAGGTTGGGGTAAGGCTACCGCAACTCCGCAGGACGATGTTCAGCAGTTGTTTGACAAGGCACAGGAGGACGGCAACGCTATCAACCACATCTACATCAGTAAGAAGTATTTCAACTTCTTCCGTAAGTCAGAGCAGGGTCGTATGCTTGCTGCAAGTTTCTTGAACCAAGTTGTTACCAACGCTGCTCTCATTCCTGTTCCAAGCCGTGCGGTGTTCTTGGAGGCACTTGCTGACGAGTACGGCGCAACATTCCACATTGTTGACGCTGCGTTCAAGTATCAGCTTCCTAACGGTCAGACCGAGTCGGTTCGTCCTTGGGAGGAGGCAAACATCGTCGGCGTTCCTGCCGAGCAGGTCGGTCGCCTTGTGTATGGTACTCTTGCAGAGGAGACAAACCCTGTTGCAGGCGTAAGTTATCAGAAGTCGGGTTCGCATATTCTCGTATCGAAGTATTCGAAGACCGATCCTCTTGAGGAGTTCACCGCAGGACAGGCTCTCGTTATTCCTGTTATCGACGGCGCGGAGAGCATCTATTTGCTCCACGCAGACGCTGCGGAAACTGCTGAATTAACTATCGAGCCTACCGAGGTTTCTTTCACCGCTACTGCGCAGACAAAGTCGGTTGATGTTCACTACGACGGCGATACTGACGACCTTTCTGCAACCTCGAACGCTGATTGGGCTACCGTAACCCTCGCAGGCGACAAGGTTAAGATTAAGGTTGCAGCCAACGAGGGTGAGGAGCGTACTGCTAACATCACCGTAACCGACGGCAAGGCTTCCGTAGTTGTGGCAGTAACTCAAAAGGTGGCAGCCAACTAACAACGATAGGTTATGGCAACTATCCTTGAAGCACTCAAAGGTGTAAACGCCTACCCCGTACCGCTCCGCACTCTCGTTGAGAACGCGGAGCGCAGGGGTTTAGACCTCTCTGCAGAAGCGACAAAGGAACTGCTCAACGGGGCTGATTACAACCTCGTAGTTGCAGACCTCCTGCTGTGGCTTTCGTTCGCTCCCGATATATCGCAGGGCGGACAATCGTTCTCTTTCTCGGACGAGCAGAGGGTGCAGTTGCGCAACCGCGCCAACGCTCTGTACAAGGAGTTCGACGCGACCGAGGCAGGCACACCGAAACCAATTTACGGATATAAGGGCAACAGACTATGATTATCGCAAACGGAACAATCGAAATCAAGAGCAAGACGGCAGGAGGTATTGACCCTGCGACAGGCTTCGCCATTCCGCCTACACAGGTGGCTTGGAGCGAGCCTATTGCCTGTCAGTACACAGCCAACAAGTACAACAACCTCGGTAAGTCGAACGGGGAACACTTCACGGTGGCTTCCTATTCAGTTCTGATTGAGGAGCAGCCGTTCTCGGCTGAACAGGTGCGATTGAAAGATCGCGACGGGAATGTACTTGGCGAGTTCTCGGTAATGCAGGTTGAACCGTTGGAGGCGGTTTGCGAATTGAGGATTTTGATTTAGTCAATTTTAGCCCCTCTCGCAGACTTTCTTGGATTGAGGCAGGCAACTACCCAAACGAGGTAAGTTCTCACGCGAGGGACAAAATTTGAGAAAAATAACGAATATGGCAATACGAATGACAACCCCCGTTTCTGCTATGACTGCTCAAATCACGGAGCAGCTCAAAAGACAGCAGACCGTGTTAGTACGACAAATGTTGTACTGCGCCGAGGAGGTTGTAAACGCAGCCCGTTCGACAAACTCCTACAAAGACCAAACAGGAAACCTCCGAAGCAGTCTCGGCTGTGTAGTGGCTGTGGACGGCAAGGTTGTCGGTCAGTACGGCTTCGAGGTCGTTCTGAACGGACAGCAGGGAGCCGACGACGGGCGAAAGTATGTACAGGAACTCGTCGCTCAATTCCCCAAGGGCATAGCCCTCATTGCCGTTGCAGGCAAGAACTACGCTTCCTATGTGTCCGCCAAGGGTTACGATGTGCTTGATAGTGCCGAACTATTGGCAGAGAAACTCGTCCCGATGTACCTTAAACAACTTGGATTTTAATTTGAAACTATGGCAAAGACAGCAACGCAGATACAAGGCGATGTGTACCAACTCTTGAAGAACAGCACCCTTTGTTCGATGATTTCGGGTGATGTGTACAGGAAAGGTATGCGCCCCCGAGATAGTAAGTTGGAGGACGCTGTCGTGATATTCACGACGGGGCTTCCCGACCAAATTCAGACAGGGGTCGTCACAATAAACATCTATGTACCCGACATCGACGCTTACAACAACGGCGTAATGGTCGAGAACGGCTTGCGCTCCTCTCAACTCGAACTCTTGGCAGCCGAGTGGGTGGATAGTCTCAAAGCAGGTGTTTCGAACTACAAATTCAGGTTACAGCAGACCATTTACACCGAGGAGGACGCTGCTATCAAGCAGCATTTCGTCGTTGTAAAACTGCATTATAGGTACTTCGGGAACGAATGTTAGACTATTGTAGAACAATTTAATAATCAAGAACTATGTCAATTTTATCTTGGGGCAAATGCCTTATCGAACACAGCACCTCTACTGACGGTGCACCTGGTTCCACTTGGACTGCTATCGACACTCCAAAGGAGGACACCACAAAGCTGACTCCGTCGGCAGGTACGGAAGTAAACGCAACCGAGGAGGGCGGAGAGATCGTTGACTCTCGCACAGGCAAGAACACCTACCTGTTCGAGTTCGACCTCTTTGTCAAGAAAGGCAAGGAGCGTCCTTTCGAGGACAACGACGGTATCATCGCAGGAGAACACGCTTTCCGCCTCACTCCCGAGGACGATGAGTGCGAGGGTCTGCAGATTGACCGCGCTACCGTTCGCGTCGAGGAGAGTTACTCTACCGCAGACGGTAAGATGTTGCACTATGTTGTCCGTTGCTTGAAGCCTAAAACAGGCAAGACCGTCAAGCCTTACACCAAGGGTGCGTAAAACCATTAGCGAGGTGGGGAAATTGGCATCCCACAGCCCCGAGGGAGGGGTTGAGATTGGCGGTTCGAGTCCGCCCCTCGCAACTACTTTTAATACGCCTACATTATGACAAAGATTGAGAAGAAAGTTGCTGACACGATATTGCAGCAACCACAGGAAATCAAGGTCGGCAAAAAGAAATACGAAACCGCCCCACCGAGTACAGCAACTCTGATACTTGTGTCGGAGGCGGTTTCGCGTCTCCCACAACACACTATCGAAGTCAAGGAGGGAGACAGCATTGCGCAACCGTGCCTTGCCATAGCGAAAGACTGCGCTCCTATGGGCGAAATAGCAGCCATTTTGATACTCGGAGCCAAGGGGCTGACCGAGGTAGTGAAAGAGAAGATTGAAACGCAGGAACGCCGTTTTTTCGGGCTTATCCGCAAGACCAAGATTGTGGAGGTCGAGCGAACCGTTGACCGCAAGGCAGAACTTGCCAAGGAAATCCTCGAAGACCACACCCCAACCGAAGTGTTTAACATCATCACGCGCTTACTTTCGACAATGCAGTTGTCGGATTTTTTCGCAACTACCACTTTCCTGATAGAGATAAATCTTCTGCGACAGACGAAAGTGGTTCAGACCCCAACGACAGCATTTGGGCAGTCGTCGCAGGAATAGCCAAAACCTACAACCTCGCGTTCGACTATGTGCTGTACGATATGTCCTACTCCAATGTGGTGCTATACGGCGCGGTAATTCCTCGCTACAAGCCAAAAGATAAGGACGGCAAGAAAGAACAGGACATCGTAAAGGTTGACGACCCGAGGAACAGGGAAAAGGTTCGTAAGATTTTTGAGAGTTTTGACTAATAACATAAGCAATGAACACCAATAACGGAAGACTAAATTTCACGGTCGGGCTTGACAACTCCCGACTACGACAAGACGCGGAGGAAACGCGCAGGATATTGGAGTCCATAGGCAACTCCACCAAGGACGAGAGCGAGAAAATGAAACAGGCTTTCGACAGCGTCGGCAAGACAATTGTCGGCGTGTTTGGCGTTACACAGGCTACCAACTTCGTAAAAAAAGTTGTCGAGGTTCGAGGCGAGATTGAGAGCCTGCAAAAGTCGTTCGAGGTGCTTGCAGGAAAGACCGCAGGAGGCAACCTGTTCGCTCAAATCAAGGACTTCGCCGTAACAACTCCAATGGGTATGCAGGAACTCGCAAAGGGTGCGCAGACCCTCCTTTCGTTCAATACCGCAGCCGAAGATGTTATGCCGATCCTGCGCGCTATTGGCGATGTCTCTATGGGTAACGCAGACAAGTTCAATTCGCTCGTCCTCGCGTTCGCCCAAATGCGTTCTACGGGCAAACTGATGGGACAAGACCTTTTGCAGATGATTAACGCAGGTTTCAACCCGTTGTCGGTCATTAGTGAGCAAACAGGCAAGTCTATCGGTAAACTCAAAAAGGAAATGGAGGACGGAGCAATCTCCGCCGATATGATTACCAAAGCGTTTATGGACGCTACTTCCGAGGGAGGAAAATTCCACGGTATGCTTGGTACTATGAGCCAAGGCATAGAGGGTTCTATCTCCAATTTGGAGGGCGCGTTCGAGGATATGCTCAACAACATAGGCGAGAAATCACAGGGCTTGATTGTAGGTAGCATACAGGCAGCACAGGTTCTTGTTGAGAACTACGAGGAGATCGGTCGTATCATCGCTGAACTCATTGCTGTGTACGGCGTGTACAAGGCTGCTCTCATAGCTCTCACCGTCGCCAAGTCGGTACATACGAGCGTTACGAAAGGTTGGACGATAGCCGAGTTGGCTCACTACAACGCCCTGCTCCTCGTGGAGAAAGCGCAGAAGTTGCTCAACGCTACTATCTTGAAGAACCCGTATGTGCTTGCAGCAGCAGCCGTGGCAGCACTCGCCTACGGATTGTACAAATACTTCGATGTGGAGAACCAAGCCAAAAAAGCGACCGACGACCACAATGCTGCCGTTGACAGGCTCAATCAGAAGTATTCGGAGGAGCAGAACCATATCAACAGCCTTGTTGAGACAATCAGAAGCGAGACAACCGCAAGAGTTGACCGTATTGTCGCGATGAACGAACTGAAAGGCTTGTACCCCGATATTTTCGCCAAGTACATTGACGAGAAAGGTCATATTCGAGACCTTATTGGCTTGCAGCGCGAACTGAACGAGGAGCAGGCGAAGAAGCGCATGAAGGAGGAGGACGATACCCTTTGGGATTACCGAACAATGTTGAGCGACTACAAGAAATTGCAGACCGCTACCGAAAAGGGTTGGAGTTGGGCTACCGCAGGCACATCGAATAATGTAAACAATCTGACCGAGGATTGGAGTTTTTGGCAGTCAAAGGAGTCGTTCCTCAAAGAGAAAATTCAGTATTGGGAGCAAATGGTTGCCAAGCAGCAAAAGGTGGTGGACGAAAACAACTACACCCGTTTTGTCTCCTCTCTCAAAGATATGACCGACGAGGAGTTGGAGAACCTGCGAAAACTGAACGAGGAGGCAGAGACGCTCACCGCTTCCGACACAAGGCGGTACGAGGCTATCAAGGCTGAAATTGCTTCCCGTAAGCCTGCAGAGGTTGTCAAGGATAAGACCTATTGGGAGGACTACAAAAAGCAGCAGCAGGGAATGCTTGACGCTATGACCGAAGCGCAGCTCAAAACCAAAGAGGCGGAGAAGATACGCGCTAACATAGCCCTCGCCCAAGAGAAGATTGACGCATACTCCGTGAGCAAAGGAAAGAAAGCAGGAGAACAGGAGAATGCGGAGGCTGTCGCAGCAGCAGACCGTACTCGCAAGATTGGCGAATACACCGACGCTGTAACCCGTGCCGTAGCACAGTCTCAATTCGAGATTGAACAGGCTGAAATCGACGCTTTGGAAGATAGTTACGAGAAGCAGTCCCGTCAGATTGACCTCAATTACCGTCGCCTTATCGAGGAGAACAAACAGCGCAAAGCGGATTGGGTCTCTGAACTTGCCGATGCAAAGGAACTCGAATGGCAGAACGCCAACCCCGACTACAAGAAGAAAGGGTTGGTTTTCGACCGTTCTTCGGTTACGGAGGCAGACCTGTCTGCAGACCAACTTGCGGTGCTGAAAATGTACGAGGATATGGCGAACGATTACAAGGCGCAGGAGAACGGCAAACTGCTCAAAAACCTGCTTGACAAATACGCCACATACGAGGCGCAGCGCACCGAGATCGCGAAGCAGTACGAAGACCAACGCAAGCAGTTCTACGAACTCAATGAGGACGGCTCGTACAAGACAAACGCAGACGGGAGCAAGGTTCTGAAACAGGGTGTTTCGCAGGGCAATATCGATGAACTCAACCGACAGGAAGAGGAAGCACTCAAAGCCGTTGACCAACAATTCGCTATGCGTGAGGAGACTTTCCAAGCGTGGATGAACGAGGTTGCCAACCTTACTCTCGAGCAACTCAAAGCCGTTCTGACACAGGCGGAGGCGGAGTTGGCAGAACTCGAAAAGAGCAATCCCAACGACCCGAAACTCGCACAGGCTCGTGCCAAGGTTTCCACCTTGAAAGACAAGGTTTCCAAAAAGAACGCCGAGAATAATGTAAACCCGAACAAACGCAGTATCAAGGAGTGGAACGAACTCCGCGAAGCATTGGAGGATTGCATTAGTGCTTTCGATGAAATCGGTGAAGCCGTAGGAGGAGTTGCAGGCGAGATTATCTCGGTAACAGGAAACATTATGGGTTCCACCCTGTCAATGATTAACGGCATTGTGCAACTCGTACAAATGTCGGCTACGGGTATGACCGCCACCGCAGCAGCAGGAGCGACCGCGATTTCAACTATTGAGAAAGCGTCCGTGATTTTGGCTGTTATATCCGCAGCGTTGCAGATTGCGACAGCCATAGCAAGCCTGTTCAACAACGACGAGCAGAAACAGGAGGAAATAGAGGCGTTGCAGGGGCGTATCGACCAACTTCAATGGGAACTCGACAATGCTGACATTATGAAGTTGCGCGAGAACTCTATCAACTCGCTCGAACTGCTTCGTAAAACAATGTCCGAGGTTACTTTGGAACTCGCCTTACAGCGTATTGAGGCAGGTCGAACCGACGCTGCTTTTGCCCTTTTGTTTGGCGGTGCTATCAACGACACCGAGGCTCTGATAAAGACCACCGAGGAACTCGCAGCAGCCTATGGTAATGTTGCCTACACAGCCGATAAGGCTCTCGGCGCAGAGAGGTATGCCTCGTCAAAGGAGCAGTTGCAGAAGATCGCGGAACAGCAAATGCTCATACAGGAGCAGATTTACAAGGAGCAAGACAAAAAAGATACCGACCACGGTCAAATCGAGGAGTGGGAACAGAAGATTGAGGAACTCGGTGCAGAGGCAATTCAACTCATCAACGATATGGTCGAGGACATCATCGGCGGTTCGGCTACTGATATTGCAGAACAACTCGGTGAGGCTTTCTTTGAGGCGTTCGAGGCAGGAGAAGACGCAGCCGAGGCTTGGGGAGAGAAAGTGAACGACATAGTTGGCGATATAATGAAGCGAATGCTCATTCAGAAGTTCCTCGAAGAACCCCTCGGAGAGATATTCAACAAGTACAAGGAAAAGTGGTTCAAGGACGGAGAGTTCCAAGGCATTGACGCTGTTACCCAAAGTCTCTCGGGCTTCGCACAAGACCTCAATGAGGTTGGAGGCGACTTCGCGCAGATTTGGGACGCTCTCCCCGAAGAAATCAAGAATATCATCGGAGGCACTACCGCAGCCCGTGAAGCGTCAGAGAAAGGTATTGCAACAGCCTCGCAGGAAAGCGTGGACGAACTCAACGGACGAATGACCGCCGTTCAGAGCCATACCTACTCAATTTGTGAAAGCACCAAGCAACTCGTGCAGACCGCTACGCTCATATTGAACTCTGTACTGAATATCGAGAGCAATACTGACGCTATGGAGGCTCGAATGAGGAACATCGAGGACGACCTCGGAGAAGTAAAGGACACTATGAACGATATTGCCCTCAAAGGCATAAAACTACGATAATATGGAAGCATTGATAAAACAAATCTACGCGCAGGCTCGCTTGCTTAACGCTTGTGACCTGTTCACAGGAAACGAGAGAACATTGGACGACATCGTCCGCCTGTTCTCGTCGGTGCAGGGATTGGAGTTTTGTATGAAACACCATTTCCCCAATATGGCAACATTCCGTCAGTTCAAGAAGTACAATGTGGAGCGTTTCGGTATCTACATCGACGCAGGTGCTATTACGCTCAATAACCCCAAGAGAGTTATCCTCATTGGGCGCACTTCTGCGACTATCAACTGCGACACTCTCGCTCGTCACGAGGTCTATCTCCTGCACGGCTCAAAGGCTGTCGTGAACGCCTCAAAATGGGCTGTGGTGTCGACGGAAGTTGAGCAAGGCTGTAACATCATTCGTAACACTTCCGACAATGCGATAGTATTATGATGACGGGCAGGCTTTACATAGACGGTAAGGATATTTATACGGAGTTCGGTGTGGCTGTCGTCGAGGGCGGTTACAACGAACTCGTGTCGTACCCTCCGTTGAAAGAAGTAACGACCAACGATTGGCAGGAGGAAGACGGTATCGAAGCTGACTTGTCGGCTCCTGTGCTGAACACCCGTGAACTGACAATCAATTTCGTTGCTATGCGTGGCGCGGAGGGCTTGGGGGCTTTGGCTGACCTGCTCTCCGATATGGCGTACCATACATTCTACCACGGACGAATGAACCGCAAATTTAGGCTTCGACTCGTGAAGCAACCGAACCTGCAATGGTCGCTGCAACTCGGGTTCGTCGGCTTCCGTTTCGCTGACGACTTCCCTATGGAGGGGTATTCGTACCAACCACCTGTAAGCACGGTTTCTGCTTACGGCGACTACACCCTCGACGACCGCCTCTTGACCGACTACGGCGTGAGGGTTCTGCAAGGCACTCTCGCGTCGATAGACAAGTCGCCCGATGTCAAGCCGAACCTGCTTCGTAATATCAAGACGCGAGCAGGGGCGATATACGACAATTCTCGTGTTACTTTCAAGAGTAAGGAGGTGCAGGTTAACTGCCTTATGAGGGCGGAGACTATGGAGGAGTTTTGGCGGAATTACGACGCTCTCCTGTACGACCTCACAAGACCGAACGAACGCAGCCTGTTTGTCGAGGTTCGAGGCAGAAAATACCCCTGCTACTACAAGACTTGTAAGACGGTCAAGTTCTACTATACGGGCAAAATATGGTGGGAGTTTACGCTGACACTCGTATTCACTTCTTACAGGCTCAAAGGCAAGAGACCTGCTCTCCGCTTCGTCAGCGACGGCGGTCTGCGCCTACTTCAAAACGGCAATTTCAAACTCACATAAAACAATAGTATTATGGCACTAACATCAGAACAGGAAGCAAAAGTGCTTCAAATCATCGAGGCTTTCGAGAACGGAAAGCGATTGAACGAACTCCCCGAGATCGGGGCAGTAAACCCTCTTGACCTCATTGTCGAGGTTCTTGATACGGACGGAGAGAGTAAACAGGCAAAACTCGCAGGTCTGCTCCCGTACTTGGAGGAGCAATGCGCCTACGGCGTGGAGTGGAGTACCGCAGTATCTTCTACCGCGAAGACCCGTATCGGCAACACAGCCCTGCACAAGAGCCTGCCTATTCAGAACCGCCTGCGCGGTTGTTTGCTCAACGACAACGGCGAGGTGGTCGAGTACCTCAATCCTACCAATTGGAACGCCCACACATTGGACGGAACTCGCGGACAGGTAATGGTTGAGATACCACAGCACTATCGCAAGTTCGAGACCGTAGGAACGACCCGTCGTTGCAAGATTTCAGAGTACCCTCTGCCTGGCTATCACCTCGTCAAGAAGATGTACATTTCCGCGTATGAGGCTACCTTGCAGCGCAGCACAACGAAACTCTGCTCGGTAATGAGTTCCGATGCAGACTACCGAGGCGGAAACAACAATACCGCTTGGGACGGAACATACCGCAGCCTGCTTGGTCGTCCTGCAACCGTTATCAGTAGAACCAACTTCCGCGCCTATGCCCGTAAGCGCAAGACCACCACAAAGGAGTGGAACTGCCAAGACTACAATGCGTACAAGGCTATATTTTGGCTGTATGTAGTGGAGTATGCAAACAGCAATTGTCAGCTCGCTTTCAACGGTGCAAAAGACTCTAACGGATACGCACAGGGAGGTTTGGGTAACGGTGTTACCACAATGTCCGACTCGGCTTGGAGTGCTTACAACTCGTACTATCCATTTGTTCCTTGCGGACACACAAACGAACTCGGCAACGGCTCGGGAGAGGTTGCGTACGATGTAAAGCAGGAGGACGGCTCAATCTTGGCAACCGTATATGCCAACCGTTATCGCGGTATTGAGAACCCTTTCGGACACATTTGGAAGTGGACTGACGGTATCAATATCCAAATCAACCCGACTGCAGAGAACGGAGGCGATAACACCTCAAAGGTTTATGTTGCCGACGATCCTGCTGCGTACAACGATAGCAATTACGACGGTTACACAATGCGAGGTTTGGAGGCAAGAGACAACGGATATGTCAAGGAACTCGTATTCGGCGAATTTGGAGACATTATGCCTGCTACCGTTGGAGGCGGTTCAACCACCTATTGGGCGGACTACCACTACACCAACATTCCGACAGCAACAGCACTTCGCGGTGTCCTGTTCGGCGGTGCTGCGTTTAGCGGTGCGCTTGCGGGCTTCGGCTGTGCGGCTTCGGATGACGCCCCCTCGGCTGCGTCTGCGCATTTCGGGTCTCGCCTCTGCTTTATTCCGCAGAGCGTGTAGCCCGTATGCGCTCGCCCCTTATGGGCGAGTAAGCGTCCCCTCGTAGAGGGCGTTGAGAAGTTTAACATATAAAGGGTTGGTTGCTCTTGCGGTGTCCTGTTCAGCGGTAATGCGAATAACGGTGCGAATGCAGGCTTCGGCTATGCGAATTCGAATAACACCCCCTCGAATACGAATGCGAATATCGGGTCTCACCTATGCTTGAATTTTTAATTACTCAAAAATTATATGGGAGCAACGACCTTGCCTCTTGGCAAAAGACATCATAAAACCCGAACGGAGTTGGTAGGAATGCCTGTTGTATGGGCTACCGAAGACCCCTATTAAGAAAAGCAGAGAAAACAATGAAGCGTATAGACAATTTATACGACAAGATAATCAGTATTGAGAACCTCCGACAGGCTGACGAAAAGGCTCGTCGGGGGAAACTCAAAACCTATGGTGTTCGCGTACACGACCGCAATCGTGAGGCGAACATTGAGGCGTTGCACGAGGCTCTGCTTACCAAGACCTACAAGACCTCTCCATACGAGGTGTTCACTATCTTCGAGCCAAAGGAACGGCAGATATATCGCCTGCCGTATTATCCCGACCGCATTGTTCATCACGCCATAATGAATGTGTTGGAGCCGATATGGGTTTCCACCTTTACGGCTGACACATTCAGTTGCATAAAGCGTCGAGGAATACACGGTTGTATGAAGCGCGTCGATAATGCTCTCAAAGACAAGGAGGGAACAAGGTACTGCTTGAAACTCGACATCAAGAAGTTCTACCCGAATATCAACCACGAACGCCTGAAAGAGGTCGTCCGCAGGAAAATCAAGGACGAGAGATTGCTTTGGCTGTTGGACGAAATCATTGACAGCGCGGACGGCATACCAATCGGGAACTACCTGTCGCAGTATCTCGCAAACCTGTATCTGACTTATTTCGACCATTGGGTCAAAGAGGTATTGAGGGTCAAGTATTATTTTCGCTATGCTGACGATATTGTGTTCCTGCACGGGGACAAGGAGTATCTTCACGATCTGTTCCGTAAGGTGGAACGCTACCTGCGCGAGGAACTCCTGCTGACGGTGAAAAGCAACCACCAAGTATTCCCGATAGCCAAGAACAGGCAAGACCGAAGCGGTCGCGGACTTGATTATGTAGGGTTCGTGTTTTACCACGACCAAAAGTGCATACGCAAATGTATCAAAAAGAACTTCTGCCGTGCGGTTGCCAAACTGAACAGGCGTTCGCCTCTCCCCGACTTGAAGAACTACAAGCAGGAGGTGGCTTCGTGGCTTGGTTGGGCGAAGCACAGCAACAGCAAACATCTATTGAAAACAATTATTAAACCCGAGTATTATGGTAGCATTTTATGACAACAAGCCCTCGATTTTCGAGGCAGTAGGCGACGGCAGTTACATCTACCGTTGGAACATTGAAGAGGTACAGGTCGCAGAACAGGCGAACGAGGGCGAGCAGGAGGCAGGCTCAAACCGAGTTCAGTACAAGTGCGAGGAGGTTCTTGTTTGGGGAACGGTTACTTCCAACAAGATTACACAGGCTGTAATTTCAGCCATTGCAGGTAGCGACCACGAGCAGAAACTCATTAACGAGTACAACGCAGCGGTGCTTGGCTTGCTTTCGTCAGAGGAGGCAGACCGCACCATTTCTGCGTACAAGGCGTTCTTGGAGAGGCGTTCTGCAATCAAGGCGCAGGTGGACGCAGACTGCGCAGAATTGGGTATTCGCTAAAACAATCGCGTTATGGCAAGACGGTTCAGCGAACTCGGAATACAGGTGGACGACCGCACAATTTTCAATTGTCAGCAGGTCTCCATTACTGACATTCTCAACAGCGAAATCGAAGTGCTTGGCTTCCTCCCCGATGTGAAAACAAAACACGGGGAGGGGCGTTGCCTCATACATTTCAAGCACACCGAGGACGGCACGGAGGGAAAGTTCTTCACGAACTCAACGACGCTCAAAAGCGTCCTGTCGCAGGTCAATGAGGAGGACTTCCCATTTGTAACCGTAATCAAGGCTGTCAAATGTGGTAACGGAAAGATATATCAGTTCACATAAGGCGCAGCGTGATTTTCGGGCTGTTCTCGGGGCTTTCGTGTTTCAACCCAAGTAAGTACCCACCGAAACGGAGAACGCCGCAGAAACGGCATTTTTGAATAAAATAACTTGATACGAAACGACAATGATTATATACAATAGCAGCGGAACACAAATTTTGTCGGTAGCAGTAAACGATAACAGCTTCCGCAACAGGCGTATTATGGGAGACCATAATTTAACCCTGCATTTCTCCCTCGCAGAACATATCGAGATACCCGTTGGGGCGTACTGCGAATTTGAGGGAGAGCGTTATACGCTCGAACGCCCCGAGAACTTGAAGATGAAGCACAGCCGTTACTTTGAGTACACGGTGATGTTCGAGTCGCCCGAAGCCAAAGCCAAGATATGGAAGTTCCGTAACACGGTGGACGGCAGGTTGAAATTTTCGCTCACGGCGACACCTCGCGAACACTTGCAGATGTTCGTTGATAATATGAACCGTCGAGACAAGGGTTGGACGGTTGGCGAGTGTATTGAGGGTGCGGAAAGACTTATCTCCTACGACCACATATACTGCTACGAGGCTCTATCCCTTATGGCTTCGGAGTGCGAAACGGAGTTCTTCTTCAAGGGCAAACAGGTTTCACTCTGCAAGGTTCAATTCAACAAAGACAACCCCCTGCCCCTGTCCTACGGACGAGGTAACGGCTTCAAGTCGGGCGTGGCTCGTCAGAACGGCGGAGACACCCCTCCTGTTGAAATCCTGTATGTGCAGGGTGGCACGGAGAACATTGACGCAAGCAAGTACGGCAACGCTGAACTCCTCCTCCCCAAAGGACAGCAGATAGGCTACGACGGCAAGTATTTCCTCGGGCAGAGCGGTTTCAATGCCGACAACGCCCGTTATTACATTGTGGACGCAGAGGGTTTGTCTATCCGTAGAGCCGACAAGGAATTGTCCTCTTTGACCGAGGATAGCCTTGATTGTAGCGACATCTACCCAAAGAGGGTTGGAGAGGTTTCAAGCGTTGTTGTCGTGGACGAGACAAATAACTTCTACGATATTGTGGACGCTTCCATTCCGCAGGAACTCAACTATGAGGATTGTCTCATAGCAGGCGAAACAATGAGCATAATCTTCCAAACGGGTATGCTCGCAGGTAGGGAGTTCGATGTCAAGTATTACCACGAGGCAAAGAACGGAAAGGCTGCGCGTCGCTTCGAGATCGTACCGCAGGAGATTGACGGCGTTACAATGCCGAACAAAACATTTGCGCCACAGGCAGGCAACAAGTATGCTGTGTTCAAATGTACGCTTCCCGACTCGTATATTCGCAACGACAGCGACCGCTCGGGTGCTTCTTGGGATATGTTCCGAGAGGCTGTGCGTTACCTGTACGAACACGAGGAACTGCAATTCACTTTCACGGGCGAACTTGACGGGCTGTGGGCAAAGAAAGATTGGAACAACATAGGAGGCAGGATTATTCTCGGAGGGTATGTCCTGTTCAGCGACGAACGCTTCCAAAGGGAGGGCGTTCTTGTCCGTATTACGGGTATCAAGGACTACATCAACAATCCCCATAGCCCCGAGATTGAATTGTCAAACACTCCTGTCAGCGCAGGTTTCGACTCGACTATCAAGCAACTTGAAGCGCAGGAGATTGTTGCGGATAGCAATTTCCGCTCGTCGGTTCAGTACACCAAACGCCGTTTCCGCGACGCAAAGGAAACTATCTCTATGTTGGAGGAGGCAATGCTTAACAACTTCACAGCTTCGGTCAGCCCGATTGCTGTGCAGACGATGTCAATGCTTGTGGGCGACGAAAGCCTGCAATTTCGCTTCGTGAACAACACCACCAACCCGAGCGCGGTTCAGCACTCCGTTACATACGACGCAGCGACAAAGCAGTTACACGCTCAATCGGGAATTATGCAGCATTTGACGCTTGGTATTAACTCGTTGAGTTCGTCTCACGCTGTTAGCGAATACAAGTTTTGGGCGGTGTCGGAGTTTACGAGCGCAGCCCTGCTCGACGGCTCCAAGGGCTATTACCTGTATATTCGTGCCAATAAGAACAACAACAGCGCAGAGTTCCGACTCTCTGAACAGGCTATCCAAATGGAGGCAGAGGCTTCGTATTACCATTTCCTCGTGGGTATTCTCAATACAGAGTACGACGGGGAGAGAAGTTTCGCAACGATGTACGGTTTCTCGGAGGTGCTGCCAGGTCGTGTAACTACTGACAGGGTTGTTTCGGGAGACGGCAAGAGTTATTTTGATATGCTTGCCAACGCCATGAAACTCGGCGATGTGTTTGACTTCAACTCGGCAGGCGACGGTAAACTGCGCCTCAAAGGAACGATCGTGCAGAACCAAGGTGGAGACGAAAGCCCTGTCGGTGTATATCGCGGTTTATACAACGCCTCATACACATACTACAACGGCGACGAGGTTGCGTTCTCTTTCAATGGTATCACTTCAACCTATCGTTATGTCTATGCTACACCGAGCAAGGGCGTTGAACCGACAAACGCCACATATTGGCAGGTGCAGGCAGCAGGTGTCAAGGGCGAAGACGGTCAAGACGGAGCTGACGGAAAAGACGGTAAGGACGGAACAAGCGTTGCGGTATCAAAGAACGATATTGCCTATCAAGCGTCTAACAACGGAACAAGCGTGCCAACAGGCACTTGGCTACCTACGCCACCTGCGTTGCAAAAGGGGCAGTTCTTGTGGACGAGAACGATTGTAACCTACACGGACGGTAATTCTACGACAGCATATTCGGTTTCGTACTACGGTACTGACGGAACAAACGGCAAGGACGGTACGAGCATAACAATCAAGAGTTCAACCGTTCAATATGCGGTCGAGGCGACAGGAGTGCAACCTGCCGACTCTGCATTCGTTTATAACTCTATCCCTGTCGTTGAAGTCGGAATGTACCTGTGGAGTCTCACAAAAGTCGTGTATTCGGACGGCAAGGAAACAAAGTGCTACGGAGTGTTCCGTATCGGAGAGGACGGAGAACAGGGTGCGCAGGGAGTTGCAGGAGCAGACGGCAAGACCTCCTACCTGCATATCAAGTACAGCAACGACGGAGGTCAGACATTCTCGAACCGAACAGGTCTGCGTATGGCAGGCTTCAAGTCATTGCGCCGTATGAGCAACGGAGGCTTCCGCTTCTCGGACGACAACATAGGCGAGGTTGCAGGCGAATGGATAGGTACTTATGTGGACTACGAGCCATTGGATAGCCCCGATGTGTTCCGCTACAAGTGGGCGAAAATCAAGGGCAACAAGGGTGATGTGGGCGACTACTACGAGTATCGCTACGCCAAAAATGGCTCAACTACCACACCGCCTGCTATTGACACCTCGGTTCTCGTTCCCGACGGGTGGAGTACACAACAGCCGTCAGTTGGCGAACTTGAATACCTGTGGACGACTATGGCGAAAATCTCGGGCGACGGTCAGACGCTTCTGCAGAAGTGGAGTACACCTGTGCGCTTCACTCCGAAAGACGGCGCGGACGGTAAGCAAGGAGAAAGTCCTGCGCTCGTGTTCAGAGGCGAATATGATACTACGGGTGCAACGAATTACTATGGAAACAAGTACAGGGTGGACGCTGTAAAGTACAACGGCTCTTACTATGTAGCCCGTATAGACGCAGGAACATTTGCAGCCTTGCCTACCGACACATCGAAGTGGAACCCGTTTGGTGCATCGTTCGAGAGCGTGGCAACCAACCTCCTGCTTGCGGAGAATGCGAATATCGCCGATTGGATTATAAAGAGTGGCAAAATAACCTCCCAAAACAAGACTTCTGACGGT
>JAFYOF010000163.1 GCA_017560305.1 Alistipes sp. | reverse complement strand
TGATCGTGGTGCTATATCACAACTTTTAGACAGATATTCGAATCGTGTTCGCGACTACATCCGTATGATGGTCAAGGACAGCGATGTGGCTGATGACATCCTTCAGGAGACTCTCATCAAGGTGGTGCGAGTGATTGACGAAGGTCGTTACGCCGAGGCGGGAAAGTTCCTCTCGTGGGTGCTGCGCATTGCTCACAACAAGGCGTTGGATTACTTCCGTGCGCAGAAGAGTTCAAAGAGCGTGAATGAGTCGGAGGCGGGTTACAATGTGCTTGGCACACTGCGCTTTGCCGAGAAGTCGGTGGAGGATAAGATGGTGGCGGAGCAGATTGCCGCAGATGTGCGCCGTATGGTCGATTTCCTGCCAGAGGAGCAGCGTGAGGTGGTGATGTTGCGTTACTACTCGGGCCTGAGCTTCCAGGAGATTGCCGACTCAACTGGCGTGAGCATCAACACTGCGCTGGGCAGAATGCGTTACGCACTCATCAACCTGCGCAAGATGATTAAGGAGAATGATATTGTGTTGAGTTAGAAGGAGTTATAATTAGTAGTTATAATTAGAGATTGCCACGAGCCTGAAGGCTCTCGCAATGACTCATAGAGTAATGCGCCTCCTTGGGAGGCGTATCTAAAGTGGGTATGGCGCAAAGCGCCACCCCTCGCTACCCACTTTAGATAAATCACGCGCGATAAGATAAATGCAAAACAGGCGTTACGCCTGCCACCGAAGATAAATATCGCGCGACAAGATAAATGTAAAACACCCGCTACGGGTGCACCGAAGATAAACTCTTTGATAGCAAAGTCATTGCAAAAACACCCGTTACGGGTGCGCTACGGGTGCGTTACGGGTGTGTTGCGGGTGATCTTTTTTTCTTGCTGGTTTTCTTATTACGGGAAAAAAGATTAAATTTGCTCTACTAAACCTAATGACTATGAGAAAAATCACATTTTTTACTGTTTTGGCGTTGCTCTCGTTGAGTATGGTGTGTTGCAACTCAAGCGACGACGAGCCAATAATTGACCCGGTGCCAGAGGTGCCCGACACATCGAAGGAGGATGAGATTTGCGCCCACTGGCAGAAGGAGGCGAGCAGCAGCACCCTCGCGCTGGTGAACGAGTTCTGGAACAAGGATAAAAAGTTCTTCAACACCTACGCCGGCAAGGCCGACACCTCGGCGCAGGACTGGTGCTACTGGCCACAGGCACACGCTATGGATGTCATCATCGACGCATATATCCGCACCGAAAACAAGACCTGGAAGGGCTATTTCGACGCCTGGTATGAGGGCGTGAAGCAGAAGAGCGGAGGCAGCTATTTCAATGATTTTGTGGATGATATGGAGTGGATTTGCCTCACTATGATACGCCTCTATGAGCAGACTGGTGACAAGAAATTCATCAACACGGCGCAGTCGTTGTGGGACAGAATCAAGGCTAACTGGAACGATACCTACTCGGGTGGCGGCATCGCGTGGAAGCAGAGCCAGCCAGCAAGCAAGAACGCCTGCTCGAATGGTCCTGCGGGCATCATCGCGGCGCGTATGTACCAGTTAAACGGCAAGAAGCAGACCGACCTCGACTGGGCGAAGAAGATTTATGATTGGCAGACCGAGAAGCTGGTGAATGCCGGCACGGGCGCTGTCTACGACCACATCGTCAACCACGATACAGGCGAAAGAAAGGACTGGTTCTTCACCTACAATCAGGGTACTTATATGGGTATGGCGCACGAACTCTACAACATCACGGGCGAGAAGAAGTACCTCGATATGGCCAACCTCGCAGCGACATACTGCATCACAAACCTCATCGACAAGAAGAACAACATCCTCAAGGATGAGGGTGCGCGTGGCGATGGCGCATTGTTCAAGGCTGTCTTTGTGCGTTACTTCGTGAAGCTGGTGCTGGAGGAGGATTTGTCGAAATCGCACAAGGAGCGTTTTGTGGCGTTCTTCAATAACAACGCAACCGTTTTGAACGAGCAGGGCACAAGCCGTGATTACCTCTACAATGGTCACTGGGCATCGCCTGGCGACCGCTACAACAACGACCTCGGCGCACAGGTGAGCGGCTGCACGATGATTGAGGCGAAGGCACTCTACGAGCGTGAGCTGAAGGCGCAGCGAGACAAGCAGAAGTAGGGTTCTGAATGCGTTCTGGCGCGTTTTTTGAGATTTTAGATTAGGCGAGGGTGCGAGGCGCTCTCGCTTATTTTTTGGGGATATATTATATAGGTTTTAGCCTCAATCTTCGGCAGGCGTTACGCACCCGTAACGGGTGTTTTTGCATTGACTTTGTCGCGCGTGATTTATCTTTGGCGGCGCGGGGGGGTGGCGCGCATAAAGCGCGCTACGCCGCCAAAGATTAACCAGAATTATATCCGCATTGTGGGCGAATAAAATGAGAATAAAACGAGCGTGGCAATCTCATAAAAATTTCTTGAAAATTATTTCCGCACCACACAATAATTGCGCGGCGGGGAGCGTTTAGTAATCAAAACAAATCGCCTATGGAACAAGCTGACAAAATTTTCAACAATGATTTACTTGCGGACGAAGAGCATCTTATGAGCAATTTCGTGATTTGTGACGATGCCGAGCTTTTTTACCTCGATTGCTACCTGCAGGATATCTTCCGTCAATCAGATTGAATTTCGGGGCACATCCCAACCACAGAGGCTGCATCAGGTGGCCTCTTTTTTTTACGGAATTATATACTTTAGTATTATTATCAAATCGTCATCCCCCGGAGGACAAAGTCCGACGATGGGGATCTACCTTATAGTTTCCTAAATAATCGCTCTTACGACCGAATTATTAACAAAGGTAGATTCCAATCATTTCCGCATAGACTCTTAAAAACTACTGCAATGGTTGGTGGATGCGAAAATGTGGAATGACGGTATTAATTTTTCTTTACTACACTATAGTATATAATTCCGTTTTTTATATAATTACCTCGTTTCTATCGATATTTTCCTTATTTTTGAGGTTGGAAAACCTATAACAAAACCACTATGCAGCATTTTGACAGCGATTATATGGAGGGTATGCACCCAGCGATTTTAGAGAAGCTGGTGCAGACAAATATGCAAAAATCAACTGGTTACGGACTTGATGACTATTCAGTTCAGGCGCGTGAGGCGGTGCGCCGTGCGTGCTCTGCACCCGATGCCGAGGTACATTTTCTGGTGGGCGGAACACAGACCAACTCAACAGTGATTCGTGCCATTCTGCGACCTCACGAGGGCGTGCTGGCGGCGCAGACAGGTCACATAGCCGTGCACGAGAGCGGTGCGATTGAGGCGGGTGGTCACAAGGTCATCACGCTGCCGCACCGTGAGGGTAAGATTTCCGCCCAGCAGGTGGAGGAGTATATGAAGGCATTTTACGCGGATGAGAGTTTCGAACATATGGTCTTTCCTGGAATGGTATATATCTCATTACCAACCGAATATGGAACAATATACTCGCTTGAGGAGTTGCGCCTGATGAGCGAAGTATGCCGAAAATGGAACCTAAAACTCTTCGCGGATGGTGCTCGATTGGGCTATGCGCTGGCATCGGATTGCGACATCACGCTTGCCGATTTGGCGCATTACTGCGATGCTTTTTACATCGGCGGCACGAAGTGTGGCGCTATGTTTGGCGAGGCGGTGGTGATGCGCAAGGGGCTTGTTCCGCACTTTTTCACCATCGTGAAGCAGCAGGGTGCGCTGCTCGCCAAGGGGCGTATGCTGGGCATTCAGTTCCTCACTCTCTTTACCGATGATCTCTATCTGAAGATTGCCAAAAATGCGGTTGCGCTGGCGGCGAGATTGAAGGAGGCGTTTGTGGAGAAGGGGTATGAGTTATACTTCAATTCGCCTACTAATCAGGTGTTTGTGGTGCTCACCGCCGAGCAGGAGGGGCGTCTGCGCCAAGCAACGACCTTCACCGAGTGGGAGCGTCTGGCGGATGGAAGGCTGGTTGTAAGGTTGGCGACAAGCTGGGCAACCCGCGCGGAGGATGTCGAGGAGCTGATTGAGAATTTGTAGGAGTTTTGATTCTTAAATCCTTCATTCCCCATTTTCATATCTTGTAACATTTGAAATAAAGAATTTAAATTCTTTTTACCACCTATTTTTACGCAATAAAACACGCCTCGCCACGAGGCGTCTCTAAAGTGGGTATGGCACTTTGTGCCACCCCCGCTACCCACTTTAGATAAATTCATTCCTTATCAAAGAAAATGTAAAACAGGCGTAACAACTGCCACCAAAGATAAATCACGCGCGACAAAATCAATGCAAAAACACCCGTTACGGGTGCGCCTGCCACCGAAGATAAATTCATTCGCGCTGGGATGTGTGGGGAATTTTCTATTTCAGGAAATAATAAAACTGCGAAAATGGATAAACTAAACTTATAATAGGCTATAAATAAGGAGTTAGGGATGATTTTGCAACGGCGTAATCTGGGCGGCGAAACTGGTCTAAAATGCACAAAATAAGCAGAAAAAGGAACTGAAAAGGGGTCCAATATTAACGCAATGTTAAATTTAATTAGTAAATTGTGAAAAATTTTTAAAAACATTTGCACGGATGACAAAATGCCCTTACCTTTGCACTCGAAGTTTTAAGGTTCATTTAGGTTAGTAGTTTTAGGTTGGTAGAGGATATCGGAAGGTTGTGACCGAAGAAGAGCGTTTCTGTGGCGCGCGAGGTCACTAAGACAATAGGCGGTGCTCGCTTAAAGTCGAATACCTCCGAGACCTCGGTTTTTTTTTATACCTACCCAAAGTTTTACGAAAGTACATTCGCCCGAGAGGGCTTATATATATAGGAAGTTAGGTTTCCAGGAAGAGTTCTCCCACAAAGAGAGCTCTTTTCTTTTTTTGATGGTTTGTTAGGTGGGGGAGTGATGCGGGGATGATATACTTATTTGAGAGATGGAAAATGGATTTTTCATCTTTTTTTCGTGGTTTTTGGGGTGAAATATGAGGTTTTTGGGAGAATTCAGGATAAGTGAAAGTAGTCGGGGCTGGGCGTGTAAATAGCACAAAATGAGTAGAAAAAGGGTCTGAAAGGGGCGAAATGTTAACGCAATGTTAAATTTTATTATTAAATTATAAAAAATTCTTAAAAACTCTTGCACGGATGCAAAATTGCCCTTACCTTTGCACTCGAAGTTTTAAGGTTCATTTAGGTTAGTAGTTTTAGGTTGGTAGAGGATATCGGAAGGTTGTGACCGAAGAAGGGCGTTTCTGTGGCGCACGAGGTCACTAAGACAATAAACGGTGCTCGTTTAAAGTCGAATACCTCCGAGACCTCGTTTTTTTTTACCTGAGATTAAAAGCAAATTCACCCGAGAGGGTTTATATATACTTGGAAGCAAATTTTCCGCGAGAGTCTCCTTGGGGCTCTCATTTTTTTTGTAATGCTATCAAATCTTCATCCACCCAGAGGAGAAAGACCGACGATGGGGAATCGGCATTACTGGTTTCTACAACAATCACCCTTGCGACCGAACCATTAACAAAGGTAGACTACCACATATTTGTTTTGAGATTGCCGCGTCGCTATGCTTCTCGCAATGACGCATCAAAACCTTGCTCTAAATGACGATTCTTTTAAACTACTACACAGGGAAACTGTGAACAAACACGATTTTCTATTATACACATAAACTTTTTCACTATTAACAACCCGCTTTTTATTGTTGATAACCCGCCAAAAATGGGGTAAAATATGTTGATAAATGGGATGAAAAGTGTTGATTAATTTTAAGAAATTTTTTCGCCCAAAACCCTTGCAAAAGCGTAAGTCGCTATAACCCAAATAGGGTATATGTTATGCAAATTTTTAAGGAAAAAACTATTATAATTTTTAAAACTATTTATTAACTGTTTTTTCAACCCAGATTTATGATAAAAAGTTGGTATTGATATGTTGATAATGACTTTCAACAGACGACCATCATCAGCGAGTTACACGCACTGAAAATAGAGTAAGTGGTTGTAACTCATAGGTAAATGGTTATTGTAAATAGATTGTTGACTGGGTGTTGAAAGCTGTGGAGAATTATTTTTAAAAAAACTTATGAACACTATTAACAGCCTTTTATATTATTCTTTATTTTTAATTTATTTTAAATAAAAAGTAAAATCTAATAAAAACTAAGTGTCGATAACTCCCACGAAAATTCCCCGCCGAAAAGTTGCAAACCACCCCCTCGAGGTGTTATATTTGCATAAGCAAATAGGAGGGGTAGCTCCAGCCATCCCCGCCGAATGATGCGTGAACACTGAAACAAAACAACCCCTAAAACACCTAAAATTACAAGATGATGAAACTGGCAAAAGTTGCGCTCGCCGCCCTGGTGGTGTGGTTGAGCACTGGCACCGCCGTAGCAGGCAAACTATTCAGTAATGGCAAGAGCCGTTACGCAATCGTGCTGACAAAGGATGCCTCGCCTTCGGAGCAGACTGCCGCCGAGGAGTTGCAGAGTTACCTCGAGCAGATAAGTGGAGCGAAATTAGAGCTTCTGAGCGACGATAGCGCTGCCGACCACCGCAGGGTTATCTATGTGGGATATAGCGAAAAATATGGCGTAAAAACGGGTATTGAGCGCCCGAAGGATGGTGATGAGTCATTCACCTATCGCACCGTGGGTGACGACCTGTGGATCTGGGGCGGCAAGCAAAGAGGAACGATGTATGGCGTGTATGCGTTTTTGGAGAATGAGCTTGGAGTACGCTGGTACACCCCTAAATGTACTTATGTTCCAGAGCTTGAAAGTTACACACTAAAGAATTTAAATCACTCTGAATCACCATATATAGGTATCCGCTTTACCGATTATAATGAAGCACAGGTTGATGATTTTCAGGCACATAACAAGCTCAATTCACGCTGGGGCGTGGTGCATAATAAGTATGGAGGATTGAATGGTTACTGGGGCGCACACACATTTGGCTGGTTTGTCCCCGAGGGTGTATATTTTGCAGAGCACCCGGAGTATTTCTCGCTGCGTGATGGTGAGCGACAGACTAATTCGCAGTTGTGTTTAACGAACCCCGAGGTGCTGGAACTCTGCAAGCAGGCTATGAAGCGGGCGATTGAGGAAAATCCTGATTACTGGGTTTACAGCCTCTCGCAGAATGATAATCAGTTCTATTGCCAGTGCGAGAAGTGTCAGGCAAAGGCAGCTGAGTATGGTGGTCAGTCGGGATTGTTGCTGTGGTTTGTAAATCAGGTGGCTGATTATATAAAGGTCTATCATCCAGAGAAATACATCTCTACATTTGCTTACACCTACACGCGTGGCGTGCCAAAGAATATCGTGCCACGCGACAATGTGGTTATTCGCCTTTGCAGCATTGAGTGTTGCTTTGCACATCCACTTTCGGAGTGCGAGCATAATAAACCATTTATGCACGATTTACAGGCGTGGAGCAAGATTGCACCAAAACTCTATATCTGGGACTATGTAGTCAATTTCCGTCAGTACCTTGCGCCATTCCCAAATTTTTATGTGTTGGCTGACA
Source organism: Alistipes sp. (assembly GCA_017560305.1). The sequence continues at coordinate 6,492 of JAFYOF010000163.1, read as the reverse complement.
ATATCAAGACATATAAGGAGCATAGGGCTGTAGGTATTTTAGAGCAAAGTGTATATAACTCGACTGGTAGTGCCTTTGCGGAATTAAAGACCTGGGTAATAGCAAAACTTTTGTGGAACCCAGAGCTTGATACCAAGGCTTTGGTAGAGGAGTTTATTGCCAATTACTACGGTGTGGCGGCAGAGTATGTGCAACAATATTTCGATCTTTGCCACGCCCAGATTAAGGATGATTATATGAATATCTACTTCTCGGAGCACCACCCAATCTACAGTGAGGAGTTTATCTCTGAGGCTACCGAGTTGGTTGATAAGGCACGCAAAGCGGTTGAGAATGAGAGTGATGAGATGAAGCATCGTGTTGATTTGGTGCGCCTGCAGATGCAGTATCTTCACCTTATGCGTCACCCGCAGCAGGCAGGTGAGGATGGTACGCGTGACTATGTTTTTGATTTCCTCCGTAAGCACAATATTCTCCCGTTTGAGTGGACTGACACCGAGACTTGGATAAAGATCTACAAAATGTTCTATTTGGGTGAGAAACACGATATTGTACTTCCGCCACATCTTCTTCATTTGCTCAATTATGTAGATAAGGAGTTTGCGTTTTAAGTTAATTTAGAGAGGTTGAAAACGATTAAAGTTGTCAACCTCTTTTTCTTATCTTCCTAAGTATGTTTTTATTTGTTTATAAAAAGAAAAATTTCTAATTTTGGGAGATAAATTGCCTATATTGTATAGGTAAGGATGAAAATCCAGCGTAAAGTAAAGATAGAGAAACAATTAAAAATATAACTACTATGTCAGAGAAGAAGTTTAAGCGTTATCTTATCACTTCGGCACTCCCTTATGCCAACGGACCTGTTCATATCGGTCACCTGGCGGGTGTTTATGTGCCATCGGATATATATGCGCGTTACCAGCGTTTGAAGGGTAACGATGTAATCTCAGTGTGCGGTAGCGACGAGCACGGTGTGCCCATCACTATCAAGGCGCGTAACGAGGGTATCACCCCTCAGCAGGTGGTAGACCGCTACCACGCAATCATCAAGGATGCGTTCCAGCGTCTGGGTATGTCGTTTGACATCTACTCACGCACATCATCACCTACCCATCGCGAGACTGCGTCGGCATTCTTCCGCAAGCTCTACGACGAGGGTAAGTTCATCGAGCAGACATCAGAGCAGTTCTACGACGAGGAGTCAAAGACATTCCTCGCTGACCGCTATATCGTGGGTACCTGTCCACGCTGCCAGAGCGAGGGTGCTTATGGTGACCAGTGCGAGAAGTGTGGCTCAACGCTCTCGCCAGACGAGCTTATCAACCCAAAGTCAAAGCTCTCGGGTGCAGTGCCAGTAAAGAAGGCTACAAAGCACTGGTATCTGCCTTTGGATCAGTATGATGCGTTCCTCCGTGAGTGGATTTTGGAGGGTCACAAGGAGTGGAAGTCAAATGTGTATGGTCAGTGCAAGAGCTGGCTCGATACAGGTCTTCAGCCTCGTGCCGTAAGCCGCGATTTGGATTGGGGTATCCCTGTGCCAGTCGAGGGAGAGGAGGGCAAGGTACTCTATGTGTGGTTTGATGCGCCAATCGGCTATATCTCTGCTACTAAGGACCTTACACCCGACTGGGAGAAGTATTGGAAGGATGAGGAGACCAAGATGGTACACTTCATCGGTAAGGATAATATCGTCTTCCACTGCATCGTGTTCCCATCGATGTTGAAGGCTCACGGCGACTATATCCTGCCAGAGAATGTCCCTGCAAACGAGTTCCTTAACCTTGAGGGCGACAAGATCTCTACATCAAAGAACTGGGCAGTATGGTTACACGAGTACCTCGATGAGTTCCCAGGCAAGGAGGATGTATTGCGTTATGTATTGTGCGCAAACGCCCCTGAGACCAAGGATAACGACTTCACCTGGAAGGACTATCAGGCACGCAACAACAACGAGTTGGTTGCCATCCTCGGTAACTTCGTAAACCGCGCTTTGGTACTCACCCAGAAATACTATTCTGGCGCCGTTCCTGCCGCTGGTGAGCTTACGGAGTATGATCGTGCCACTATCGAGGAGTTAAGCGGAATTAAGGCTTCTCTGGAGGCAAATATCGAGTCTTACCGCTTCCGTGAGGCGTTGAAGGATGCGATGAACTTCGCCCGCATCGGTAACAAGTATCTCGCCGACACCGAGCCTTGGAAGGTTGTCAAGACCGACCCTGAGCGCGTGAAGACTATCCTTAATATCGCTTTGCAGATTACTGCAAATGTGGCTATTGCAATCGAGCCATTTATGCCATTCTCTGCTGAGAAGATTAATAAGATGTTGAATATCAATAAGTTGGGTTGGGAGCAGCTGGGCTCAATGGAGCTTATCGCAGCCGAGCACACTATTGGTAAGCCTGAGCTTTTGTTCGAGAAGATCGAGGACGATGTAATAGAGGCACAGCTCAAGCGTCTTGCAGACATCAAGGCTGCAAATGCTGCCGCAGCGGCTGCCGAGCATGTGACCGAGCAGAAGGAGGAGATTTCGTTCGATGACTTCCAGAAGATGGATATCCGCGTATCTACCATCCTCGCTGCCGAGAAGGTTGCCAAGACAAAGAAACTCCTGAAGCTCACAGTTGACACAGGTATCGACAAGCGCACAATCGTGTCGGGTATCGCCGAGCACTTCACTCCTGAGGAGCTCATCGGCCGTCAGGTATTGGTGCTTGTAAACCTTGCACCACGCGAGTTGAAGGGCATCGAGTCGAAGGGTATGATTCTTATGGCTGAGGATGCTTCGGGTAAGCTTGAGTTGCTCGCACCTGGTAACAAGACCAATAACGGCGCAATCGTAGGTTAATAAGATTCTTTTTGGTAAATTTTGCTTCTCGTTACTTGTCAATAGGTCCACTATTGCCTGCGTAACTTGAAGCGAAATTTCCTCAAAAATATCTCTTATTTAGAGAGAAAAGAAAATTTTGAATTCGTAATTATATAATTTTTACTTAAAAATATCTCTTATTTAAGAGAAAAAAGATATCTCAATCCAATGGTGAGTTCAGAGAAGTTGTTGCCCTTGTCGGGGGAATGGTAGGGATAGAAATGTTTGATTATATTAGTCCATTGGAGGAATTTTTATTTATGATATAATCTTACACAAACCTTGAACTCTTAATATTCCATAAAAGGAATTTCTATCAAAGACTGGCGATTCGGAAAGACGAATATTTTTTAGAAAATTCTAAACTTTGAATTATGAAGAATATTGATTGGAGTGCATTGACATTCAACTATTATAAGACCGACATCAACGCTCGCGCTTATTATAAGAATGGCGCTTGGAGCGAGTTGGAGTACACCGACGACGAGTATATCAAGATGCATATGTCAACCACCTGCCTCCACTATGGTCTGGAGTGCTTCGAGGGCTTGAAGGCCTTCCGTGGTGTTGATGGCAAGGTGCGTCTGTTCCGCGCGGAAGAGAATGCAAAGCGTATGCAGGCTTCTGCACGCAAGTTGTGTCTCCCAGAGCCAACCATTGAGATGTTCACCGAGGCTTGCTATGAGGTGGTGAAGCGCAATATCGACTATGTACCATCTTATGAGTCGGGTGCTTCGTTGTACCTCCGCCCAGTGCTTATCGGTAGTTCGGTAGGTCTTGGCGTGAAGGCTTCGCCAGAGGCTATGCTGATTGTCTTCTGCTCACCAGTAGGAGCCTACTTCAAGGGTGGTATGAAGCCTATCAAGGTTATCATTGACCGTATGCAGGACCGTGCTGCTCCACGGGGAACAGGTGACACAAAGGTGGGCGGTAACTACGGCTCAAGCATCCTTTCGGGTGAGAAAGCGCACACTTTAGGTTACTCAAATGTGATGTATCTCGATGCAGTTGAGCATAATTATATCGAGGAGTGCGGCGCAGCCAACTTCTTCGGTATTAAGGATGGTAAGTATATCACGCCAAAATCGCCTTCAATCTTGCCTTCAATCACCAACAAGAGCCTCCGTACTCTCGCGGCAGATATGGGTCTTGAGGTTGAGGAGCGCCCTATCCCAGTGTCAGAGTTGGCCTCTTTCGAGGAGGCTGGCGCTTGCGGAACAGCGGCTGTTATCTCCCCTATCGGCTACATCTATGACCTCGACACCGACGAGAAGATTACTTACGGCGACGGCGAAACAGTAGGTAAGACCTGTCTTTCACTCTACAACGCCCTTCAGGATATTCAGTATGGTCGCGCGGAGGATAAGTTTGGATGGGTGACTATTGTAGAGTAATTCGATAAAAATCGTCTAATAAGGTGTTTTCTGCGTTACACTCGTCCTCGAAATCCTCATTTACGCTTTGTAAACTGCGGTTTCTCGGACATCGTAAGCCTTGAAAACCCTCTTATTATACAATTTTTAGTTAGTTTAGGAGAAGTGAAAACTTCTCCTTTTTTTATTATATAGGTGTAAATTATCTTCGGTGGCGGGCGGGGGTGACGCGCATAGCGCGTTACGCCACCGAAGATTCAGGTGTAAACACCTGATATTTTCCTTACTTATACACATAAAAAAAGTGTTCCACGGGGAACACTTCTGTAATTCAAAATTAAGAATTCATAATTCAAAATTATTTTATCGACCAAATTTAATCAGCAAAACATTGATATCCGCTGGGCTCACGCCTGGTATTCTTGATGCCTGACCGATGGTCTGCGGACGGATTTTCGTTAGTTTTTGGCGAGCCTCGATGGTCAGCGCGTTCATCTGCATAAAGTCGAAACCCTCGGGGATAGTGATATTTTCCAGTCGGTGCAACTTCTCGGCGAGCAATTTTTCGCGCTCGATGTAGCCGCGATACTTGATTTGAATCTCCGCCTGCTCGATTACTTCGGCGGTGATGTTGTTCGCCTCGATAAATTTTTTCACTCTTGGCAACGCCTCAATCAACTCCGCAAATGAAAATTCGTTGCGTGCTATGAGCGCATAAAGTTTCTTTCCCTGCGTTGGAGCCTCCAAATTCTTCGATTTTGAAACGCTCTCAATTTCCGATATTCTGACACTGTGGTCGTGCGCGAAAGAAATAAGCGATTCTACGAGTGATTTTTTTTCGACGAAATTTTCCCAATTTTTTTCCGTAACGAGTCCAATTTCGTGACCAAGTGGAGTCAATCGCAAGTCGGCATTATCCTGACGGAGCAAGATTCTGTACTCGGCACGCGATGTGAACATACGATATGGCTCATCGACACCCTTCGTCACAAGGTCGTCAATCAACACGCCGATGTATGCCTCGTCGCGCTTGAGCACGATAGGCTCACTACCCTGCAACTTGCGGTGTGCGTTTATGCCCGCCATGAGTCCCTGCGCCGCAGCCTCTTCATATCCCGTCGTGCCGTTCACCTGACCCGCGAAGTAGAGGTTTTCCACCAACTTGGTCTCCAGCGAGTGGCGTAACTGTGTCGGTGGGAAGTAATCGTACTCGATGGCGTAGCCTGGGCGGTAGATGTGCACACACTCCAGACCGCGTATCTTACGCAGTGCCGCCAACTGAATCTCCTGCGGCAGTGATGATGAAAAGCCGTTGATGTAGTACTCGTTGGTATCCCAGCCCTCGGGCTCAAGGAACAACTGGTGCTGCTCCTTCTCGGCGAAGGTGCGTAGTTTATCCTCGATGCTCGGGCAGTAGCGAGGACCTATGCCGTGAATAGTGCCGTTGAAGAGTGGCGAGCGGTCAAATCCAGTGCGAAGATGGTCGTGAACCTCGACCGATGTATAGACCAAATAACAAGGCTTCTGCTCCTTAACCGCTTGAGTATCAATGGAAAACGAGAATTTCGAAGGCTCTGCATCACCCGCCTGCTCCTCCATCACGCTGAAGTCAATCGAGCGGGCGTCAATTCTCGCGGGCGTGCCCGTTTTCATTCGTCCCGCCTCAAAACCGAGCGCGACGAGTGACTCTGTGATGCCCTTCGATGCCGCATCTGCTGCCCTACCGCCCTCGGCGCTCTGCTCGCCGCAGTGCATCAATCCCGTGAGGAATGTGCCCGCCGTGAGGATGATTGCCTCGGCACGAAACTCCACGCCCATACGCGTTTTTACGCCCTTTACGCGGGGTTTTCCGCCCTCGGTGTCCACCACAAGGTCAGTGGCAGCATCCTGCCAGATATAGAGGTTATTTTCGTTCTCCAGCTCCTTTCTCCACAGGCGGCTGAAGAGCTCCTTGTCGCACTGCGCGCGTGGGCTCCACATAGCCGCTCCCTTCGAGCGGTTGAGCATACGGAACTGGATGGTCGAGCGGTCGGTGATGACTCCCATTCTGCCGCCAAGAGCGTCTATCTCTCTGACTATCTGACCTTTGGCAACGCCACCCACAGCTGGGTTGCACGACATTGCCGCCATCTTCTGCATATCCATCGTCAGCAGCAGCGTGCGTGAGCCAAGGCGTGCCGCCGCAGCAGCAGCCTCACATCCCGCGTGACCCGCGCCGATGACGATTATATCGTAGTTGTATAAATCTTTATT
>JAFYOF010000162.1 GCA_017560305.1 Alistipes sp. | reverse complement strand
TCTCTATATTGAACATCTCTGCCATATGGTGTTACCATCATGCCGTATCTAACATCAATACACTTAGCGACCTTATCCATATTCAGACCTATACATACTCCTTCGTGTTTATTATAATAACTCCACATCAGTATTGAGTTGTATACTTTAGACAGACTACATATCCATAGATCGTTTCTATAATTGATATGTCGATTAGATTCTATATCCTCAATGACATCAGCTGGCCAACCCCTACGAGCTTCTACTGGCACATTGGAGAAATCTATTAAACTAGGATGGCAATCAAAAGGATCATTAAACATTGTAGCATTGGCATACATTAGATTGCTATAATGTAACATCATTATAGCTCCGTTTACATCCAGGTATTTATATAATAGATTACTCATCTTATTACAATTAATTATATTTCTTGAAATTTTCTGCTTGCTCAAAGATTTCCTTGAATACTTCATCATTAGTCACAGGAGGATATCCATATTCTGCCAAGATGAGGATTAAGTCCATTTTGAGTTCAGCCTTAATATCGTCCCTCTTTGCCCAATCTGTATATTTGGATTTGTCATCAACAATCTTTTTGATTTCACCAGCCAACATCTTTGCCTTATCTTCTGGATAGTCAAAACCGAATTGCTTAGCAACAGCGATCAAAATATCGTAGAAAGCTTTTTCTTCGTAGGTTATTCCTAATTCATTAAAAGACTTCTTCTCTTTGTTAATCTCTTTGAGCAACTCAGCCATTTGATTAGCAACTTCGGTAAGGACTTCATCTGCAAAGATGGCATCATCGCTACGGTCATTATACCTATCCACAAGAGCATTAAGTCGTTTTGTGAAGTCAGTCCCCTTCATTTTATTAACCTTCTTAAACTCAGTAATAACCATTTTAAGAAGGTGCTCCATAAGCTTCACTTTGGTATTTGGCATCTTCAACTTCGCCAATCGCTCCATATACTCTTCGCTGAGTAGATCTAGATTCTCTTTATCATTACCAATTTGAATAATCTCCTCAACACTTTCCGACAGGATTGCCTCTTCAATCATCTTACTCACACGCTGATTCATTTGTGCGGCATCTGGCGTTTCTCCCTTAGTAAGTTTATATATGATCGAGCGCACTCCACAGAAGAAGTAAATATCTTCTCGCTCCACGGCAGATATTTGTTCGCTATTACAGCACATATTAAAAGCCGATTTCAACTTCTTCGTGTGCCCCACAAAGAGGTTTTCAGTCTCTTTAGTTGCTTGCGCAAATTCAGCACCTTTGTTTAAGCAGTCCAACTGTTCTAATGGAGTTCCTGTAGAGAATTTCTTATGGTCAAACTTTGCGAACATACGACGAAGTATATCGAGCTCATCTTTTACCATTGCAATAGATTGCTCAATCGTTTCAACAGAATCGGCATCCGTCTCACCTGTTGCATATCGCTTTAATGCGGTATTCATATTGTTCTTTATGCCAATATAATCCACGACTAAACCTTTGTCTTTGCCTGGATATACTCGATTTACTCGTGATATAGTTTGTACAAGCGTATGCTGCTGCAAAGGCTTGTCGATATACATCGTGTCGAGGCAAGGAACATCAAAACCCGTAATCCACATATCAACAACAATGGCAATCTTGAAGTTTGATTTCGGATTCTTAAACTGAATATCGAGTCTCTTTCTATCCTCATCTGTGCCAAGAAGGTTGTATAGTTCTTGCTCATCATCCTTGTTGCGAGTCATTACTAACTTTATACGCTCAATAGGCAGTGGCGCATTACCATATGTGGCCAATGGCTCAGCCACCATACTATATTGAGGTAATGACATCGTGTTGCATATAGGTAGCTTTGCCCACTCTGGACGCAACGCAATAATCTTTTTGTATAGGTTGTACGCAATGGTACGATTTGAGCATACAAACATTGCCTTACCTTCAACAGTGCTACCTTCGGCGATTCGTGCCTCATAGTGGGAAACAAAGTCTTCAGCAACCGCTTGCAAACGGTCAGAATCGCCAAGAATGCGTTCCATTTGGGTAACGGCCTTTTTACTCTCCTCAATCTGATACTCATTCGTACTCTCTTCGGCGCATTGTTGATAATATTTCTCAATCTCTTGCAGTTTGGCACTATCAAGCAAAACCTTTGCTGCACGGCCTTCATATACTATGCGACGAGTAATATCATCAGCTACAGATTCCGTCATTGTATAGGCATCCACTACATCTCCAAACACATCAATAGTTGCATCAATAGGTGTGCCTGTAAAGCCTACATAAGTTGCATTTGGCAACGAGTCGTGCAGATATTTCGCAAAACCATAACTACGCTTTACACCACTCTCTGTTTGGCGCACTTGTAACGATAGGTTCGTTTGCGAGCGATGGGCCTCGTCTGAGATGCAGATGATATTCGCTCGTTTTGACAGTAGTTGTGTGTCTTCGGTAAACTTATGTATCGTCGTAAGAAATACACCACCACTTGTTCGCCCTGCCAAATACTCTCGCAATTTAGCACGGCTCTCTACCTCAACTACGCAGTCATCACCAATAAACTTTTTAGCTGTACTAAACTGTTCTGAAAGTTGGGTGTCGAGGTCGGTGCGGTCTGTAATAAGTATGATTGTTGGGCTTGCGAACTCACGACTACGCATCAACATTCGCGTAAGGAATAGCATCGTGAAGCTCTTACCGCAACCTGTTGCACCAAAATATGTACCTCCCTTACCATCACCATTGGTATTTAGCTTTGAGTGTTGGCGTATGTTGTTGAACAACTTGTGTGTCGCAAAGAACTGCGGATAACGACACACTATCTTTTGCTCCTCCTTCGACGAGTCGGGTAGAAATACGAAGTCTTTGATTACGCTGAGTAACCTTTCTTTGCGAAATAACCCCTGCACCATTGTTAATAACGAGTTTACTCCATCTACGGCTTTGTCATCGGCTTCTATCTTTCGCCACGCATAGAAGAACTCATAAGGAGTAAACAGTGAACCATATTTGCTATTTACGCCATCACTTATAACAATAAATGCATTATATTTGAAAAGTTCTGGTATATCCCTGCGGTAACGCACCGTAAGTTGCGCGAAGGCATCTTTAATAGTTGTGTCCTCCTTTACTGCACTCTTGAATTCCAATACGACCAATGGCAGACCGTTGATATATACGATACCATCAGGGATACGCTTCTCTGTACCTTTTATCTCCAACTGATTTACTATGCGAATGATATTGTTCGCCTCAGTGCTGAAATCTATTGGCTCTATAAAGAGATCTGCCTGTGAGGCATCCTCGCGTTTTATCGAGAATCCTTCGGTAATCAGACGATAGGTGTGCACATTATTCTCGTACAACGAACCACCCATATTGGCAGTTAGTCGAGCAATTACACTCTCCACCTCCAACGAAGTTATTCCTTGCTCGGCATAACGACTCTGCAAATACATATGTAAGTCATCACGAAGCAAAACATCGCTTAACTCTTTGTGTATCTGCTCACCATTCGTATAGATATAACCCTCTTGCTCAAATAGCTCCATTATAGCCATCTCAAGGGTATGTTCGTTGAAGTGTGTCATAATTTATTTACGTGATTTATTTGGGTTTTCTTTGAAAGATTCCAATGTTTGTTGAATTAATTTAATGTTGGTTGTGTTTTCTATTACATCCTTCTCTAATTCATTTATATCGTTCTTGCATTCAACATCATAATCTTTCATATATTCTATGTCCTTATTTATAGAAATGATTTGATTACCATGATTAAAAACAATAATACCAACACCACCAGTCAAGGCCGTAACAATCGCGCCTATTAAACATCCAACCCAATGCTCTGTTAACCAATCCGTAGCCTTTTTCTTAAATGGTCTAGGTCTTCTCTTACCTCGAAACTGATTATCCTTCGCAGATTGTGATATTGTCGAGTCATTGAATGACCTCATATCTGCTGTCGGACCATCAGTTGTAGTCCTCATATTCTTTCGAACACTATCAAACTCCAAATTTTTATTGGGAGGAAATGGACCTTTATACTGATTACGTATCCGTCCGGATCTATTTTTGTTATTGTTTGGTGCCATATTTCTTTTTAAATGATTCGTAACATTTCTTGCAGAATGACGCATAATTGATTGGAGCATCATCAATCGAATCTAGTGAAGGATTGAAAAATTTTTGATAATCAACTGCAAAAATAAGTTTAGAGTCTTTTTTCTCTTTATCATATGTGATAATTGTATTATCAAAATCTTGTGTCACCTCTTTACCAATCTTTAATGGCTTTTTCTGTACAATATTAAATCGAAGCGATATGGAATCATTGGGAACCTCTTCATAATTAGTATGTATAACTTGATATATGGATTTCAGTAGTTCGTCCTCCTCACTTAATTCAGCACCTACTATAAAACCAAATCTCAAAATGTTATTAATCTTATATGCTTTAAATACTTTCTTTAAAATTCTATCTTCGAATTCAGTTAAAAATTCTTCAAATTCTTTTTTGAAATCATATTTAACTTGATACTCGAGTATGATATCAGTTGAACTAATTGTTAAATGGCAATTTTGGTTGGTGTTGATTAGCCGCCTAGCACCATTTGCACGTTGTAATTCAGGAAATAATTTTTCGTTGAATTTGGAGTCTTTAGAATATAAAATCTCATCAACGATAGCTCCAAGTTGATCTTCAACATGAAATCCTTTGCAGAATCTAATTCCAAAAGCAAACTTTGTAAGTTTCATACTTCATTTATTTTTATTGTCCTATCTTAGCTAAAAACAAAGACTGTGATTCGGGTTGTTTTCATTTATTGGTATCGACTCTACCAAATATTCTTGCGGGTTACTTGACATCTGGATCTCTGCCTATCCATATATTCTCTATAGGCTTGTTGGTCATATACCCCTTCAATATTGCAATGAGGACATCTATATTTCCCATTCTCCGTAAACATCTGTATTAGCTTTCGCTCGCTATCCCAACAATGCGAGCAATAGAAAATGTCGTCATTGCCTTCTATCGTCACATACAAACCGTTATGCCTTACTATTGCAGCTTCAAGATCTTGTTTCTTCCGCAATTCAGTATTCTCAGCTGTTAAGCGATTGATCTCGCTTTGCATATCCAATGCTTGGGCGCTCAAATCTACCAATTGTCTATATAATTCTATATTGTCGGCTTGTTGCACAACTTTTGCAACATCCTTTATGCCTTCGTAAAGTCCCATAATCACTCGCCTCTTTTTGTGATAGATTGTTTTACTGATTCAGGAAGTTGATCATATAACCCTGCGATCTCTTTGGGCTCAGATATCATTCGACTAACAATGATATTTAGAAGTCGCATAAGCATTGTTGCAGTTCCAACATTATCAACATCGAATGCAATTTGACCAGGATGCACAGCTTTATTGCCTACAACACGAACGACATCTAATGCCTGCTGTACAGATGCAGGCAACCCCTTTTTGACTAACTCGCCAATGTTTTTATTTATATCGCGGTCTGTTTCCCCTAATTCATTACAAAGTCTATCAATAGCAAGACGAAGTAATGCGCAAGCAGCTCGTGGCGATTTGTTATAAATTATACCAGCCTCATTATATAACTGCATTACTCCTTCAGGCATATCTGGATTTGGTTCTTCTGCAACAATATCAGGATATGCATATATATTATCTATCCATACTATATGTTTACAACAGTTATGACAAGTGGCTACTTGTATCCAGCTATTTCCACCACATTGAACATCCTGAAATCCGATCATCTTCCTATCAAAATAACTAATACAATGAAAATGCATTATAGATATAACTCCACAATGAGGACAAGTGAAGGACATTTTATCGGCCGCAGGTGCTATATATTTTACTCCCATAATCTTATTTATTTTTATTGTCCCATCTTAGCCAAGAGCAAAGACTGTAATTCGGTTAGTTTTTCGTTTTCCTTTTCTAATAGCTGTCTGTTATTATATATTATCTGTACTTGTAATTCAAAGTCTTTAATATAATTCAAACTTGGAATAATACATGGCTGATTATTTATTATAGATTGTGTAAGCAGTGGTTGACCAGATCCTTCACTCTGACCATTCAAGTCTATTTGCTGTAATGTCAAATATATATATCCAATATGTCCACTTTTTGATGTGGTCATCATCGCATTATCATTAACAAAACATTCTCCATGATGAAGGAATAAAGAACCACAGTTAATTCCTACACGACCAATAATTACAACATCTTTTGCATTAGACTCACTTGTATATCCAACAATACCATTACCTCCGTAAATAGGGATATTGCCATCAGATGGTATAATTGCCTTGCCATTTCTAATTTCAATTATATCGTCTAATGTTCCCATTCTCCAGCCGGTGGGGAGGTTTTCTTTGTCGATGCCATCAACAAACATTTTGCGGTAGAGGGTTTGGGCGGTGGCTTCGAGCGTGGAAACCATCTGCTCATTTAGGCGAATACGCTTACTCAAAGTCTCATACTCCGCAACTATCTCCCTCTGTCGCTCAATAGATGGGATAGGCAACACCACATCGCACATCTCCGACCAATCAAAAATCTCACGAGCACTACCGTGTGAATGAAAACGGGCATAGCGATCGAACTCTGAGCGACGGAACCACATCATAAGGTATTCAGGGAGTAAGTCATTTGCATCTTTAACCTCGAAAACGGTATATGCTTGTGATATTATAGCATTATCCTCGTTGGCAAGCAATGCAATAGAGACCTTATCACCATTTCGAGATGTTACAGGACCATAAGCGAATTGCCCTTTGCGAACTATTTTATATGTAGACATATCAGTACCAATAGTATTTGCAATCGAAGGGATGAACCCCTTTGATATGCTCACACCAAGCAATGTCGTAACAGATAAATCTCTATTACGCACATCCACCTCACGGATATAATCTCCTAAACGCTTATAGCAATTAGTTCTCATTCTATAAGTTGTTTTCAAATACACACTACAGCTTAATATCCCTAATACCATAAGGATTAAATCCGAAGTGCTTGATAATATCAGCATTTCCTGTCGAAGTAACTCCCACTACATATACTTCCTCGTCGTTAATTCTATATGCTTGAATATAATAATTATGAGGCTTCGTACTCAAACTAATATTCTGAGGAAGCATAAATGATACATCAACAAGATTTATAGTTGTTTCATGTATCTTTTCAAGTTTTACTATTTTCTCTTTTTGGGAGATAAGTTCTATCGCTATTGAGGCAGCTCCATCAGCATCAATTGACACAATCTTTTTTTGCTGAAACAATTTAGATAATTTTTTACCTAAACCAATCCACCCATCTATTCCATCATTAATCTCGGCTCCTAACTTTAGTATTCTTAGACCGATGTCAACTATTAGCAATAACACTATCAAATCAGCACCAGGACCAATATTAACATATTTAGCCTCACAGATGCCGTTTAATCCTGCCCTTCCCTCTATTGATTTTCTGTCGTTATCAGACACTTCCCAAATCTCGTCACAAGGGAGTCCTTCACATATGTCAAGATCTAATAATATTTCCATATTTGCCTATTTGATATTGTAACCTAATTTTTCAAACAACTCTTCCATCTCCTTTTTTGACTTCTCCTCTTGTGTCATAAGCTCTCGCATCTCGGATTGAAGTTCGCGCATACGGGCATCGAAATCAATACCTTCGTCACGGTTCTTAAATTCGATATACTTACTTGGCACAAGGCTCCACCCCTTGCGCTCAATCTCATCTAGCGATGCTGAATAGCAGTACTCGGGAATATTCTGATAGGTAGTCTCATAACCCTCACGTTGCCAATTATGGATATTGCGAGCGATGTCGGCAATCTGCTCGGGCGAGAACTGAATATACTTCTTCTCAAAAGGTTCTCCCCACTGGCGCAAATCAACAAATAGCACCTCGTTCTCGCGATAACGATACTTGACCATTTTGCCATTCTGCTCAACTGTGCGGGCCTTACGATTACCTGCCAAAATCCAGAGGGTAACGCTAATATCAGTAGAGTAGAACATATTGCGAGGTAGGATAATAATGGCCTCTACAAGATGGTTTTGCAGCAACTGACGGCGGATATTGAGTTCGATACCATCTCCACTCAATGCTCCATTAGCTAACAAGAAACCTGCAACACCGTTGCTCGACAGCTTTGACACGATATTGAGAATCCAACCATAGTTGGCATTGCTTGTTGGAGGCACATCATAACCGTACCAGCGAGGATCGGCTTTTAACTCATTATCCTCACGCCACGACTTCTGATTAAATGGTGGATTTGCCATAATAAAGTCTGCTTTCAAGTCTTTATGCTGGTCATCGTGGAATGTATCGGCAGCCAACTCGCCAAGATTACTTGCAATACCGCGAATAGCGAGATTCATCTTTGCAAGTTTATAAGTCGTATTCGTGTACTCCTGACCATAGACAGAGATATCGCGTTTATTACCGTGGTGAGCTTCGATAAACTTCATACTCTGCACAAACATACCTCCCGAACCGCAACAAGGATCATAGATCTTGCCTCTGTATGGCTCGATAATCTCGGCAATAAGATTTACAATGCTCTTAGGGGTATAATATTCACCTTTGCCCTTGCCCTCGGCAATGGCAAACTTTGCCAGAAAGTACTCATAGACACGACCAATGAGGTCATTTTCAGGGTCTTTGAGTGTATCAATCTTGTTTATCTCATCGAGCAAAGCTGCAAGTTTAGCACGGTCAAGACCTAAACCAGAGTAGTAATTGCTTGGGAGTGCACCTTTGAGAGAGGGGTTGCTATCCTCGATAGCTGACAGAGCTTTGTCAATCTTAATGGCAATATCGTTCTGCTTGGCATTCTCCATAATGAAGTTCCAACGGCTTTGCTCCACGATATAGAAGACATTCTTAGCATTGTAGAACACAGCCTGATCCACGAATGATTCCTTACCCTCTGCGATAAGTTCATTACGACGCTCATCGAATCGGTCATTTGCATATTTGAGAAATATCAGACTCAGCACAACATGCTTATACTCCGATGGCTCAACCGAGCCACGGAGCTTGTTCGCTGATTCCCACAAGGTCTCTTCAATGCTCTTTATTTTGGGTTGTTTCTTTGCCATAGGTTACTGCTCTTTGCTATCAATTAATTCTTTCGGATCGACGTTCAATATCTTGGCAATCTCAAAGAGGACTTCGAGGCTGGGTTGGCGGCGGTTGCAGACATAGGAATTCACTATGCAGAAACTCTTGCCAAGTCGTTCAGCGAGCCAAGTTTGTTTGATGCCGCGCTCTTCAAGCACCTCTTTTATGCGATTCTTGGGCTTATCCATATTGTTTGTTTTTACTTTTTGCAAAAGAAATCTATTGCCAAATCAACCATTATTGCAGTTATAGTAACACCACGCTTAGCTTCATCATCCTTAATAGAGGATTTTACGACAGATGATATAAAACTAGT
>JAFYOF010000161.1 GCA_017560305.1 Alistipes sp. | reverse complement strand
GAGGATGTCGAGGTCGTTTGTCGGCTCATCGAGAATCAGGAAGTTGGGGTTACGCATCAGCACTGTGAGCAGATAGAGTCGGCGCTGCTCGCCACCGCTCAAAATCTCCACGCGCTTGTTGAGTGTCTCGGGCGGGAAGAGGAAGCGGTTGAGCATCGAGGTTGCCGATATGGTGTGTCCATCGGCAGTGGTGACTGTCTCGGCGATGTCGTGAACGATGTCAAAGACGGTCTGACCGGGCTTGAAGTTGATGCCGCTCTGGCGGTAGTAGCCGATGCGGAGTGTCTCGCCTCGCTCGATTGTGCCGCTGTCGGGAAGGAGTGCGCCTGTCATCAGGTTGAGGAAGGTACTCTTGCCCACGCCGTTCTTGCCCACGATGCCCACACGCTCGAAGCGTGAGAACTTATAGGAGAACTTATCGAGCATTCTGCGCTCGCCGAAGTTGAGTGTAACATCCTCGCAATCAATAATCTTGCCGCCGAGGCGTGATGTCGCCACATCGATTGCCATCTCAGAGCGTGCAAGCGAAACCGATGCTCGGTCCTTCAGGTCGTAGAAGGCATTCACGCGGTAGCGTGCCTTGCCCGTGCGCGCCTGTGGTGTGCTGCGTATCCACTCCAGCTCACGGCGCAAAAGGTTGCGGGCCTTGTCGATGTTGGCCTGCATATTGGTGTAGCGCTCCTCGCGCTTCTCGAGGAAGGTTGAGTAGTTGCCTCTGTAAGAGAACAACTCGCCTCGGTCCAACTCGAATATAGTGTTGCATACTCTGTCCAGAAAGTATCGGTCGTGAGTCACCATCAGCAGCGTGCAGCGTGACTTCTGGAGGTGTGTCTCAAGATACTCGATGATGTCAATGTCGAGGTGGTTGGTAGGCTCGTCCATCACCAGAAAGTCGGCCTCCTGCAACAGCATCAGCGCAATGGCTGCGCGCTTCGCCTCGCCACCCGACAACTCGCCCATAGGCTGGTCAAGTCGTGAGAGTTTCATCGATGAGAGCACCTGCTTCACCCTCTGCTCGGCGCTCCAGCCATCCACGGCATCCATCGCCGCCATAGCCTGCTCGATGCGTCGCTCGTCGCCCGAGTCGATGGCATCCTGATAGCGCTTGATGACATCGTAGGTGTTGCCCATACGCGAGTAGACCTCGTCGAAGAGTGTGTTGGTGGGGTTGAAGTCGCAACTCTGGTCGAGGAAGGCTACCTTGATATCCTTCATAAACTTAATCTCACCACCTCTGTCCGACGAGTCCAATCCTGCAAGAATCTTCAGCAGAGAACTCTTTCCCGTGCCGTTGGGTGCGATGAGAGCAATCTTATCACCTTCGTTGATGTTGAAACTGATATTGCTGAAAAGCACCTTGTCGCCGTACGACTTGCTAATATTTTCTACTTGTAGGAAACTGGACATTATATATAGGTATATATCTTTTTACTAAATTATCTTGCTTGTTTTGCGTCGCTGAGCCTTGCGCAGATAGCCGCCAGCGCGCTTCACGGCCTGTGGCTTGAAGTTGTTTTTCACAGCCTTCACCGCCGCCTTCTGGCAATATGCGCCCACGATGGGTGTCACCGCCACCTCGCCACGATTGATGCGAAGCGTGTTGCCCGCCATCGAGAGTCGGGTGTGGGGTTTAATCAACTCCTCATACCAGGTGCACGCCAAGGCATAGCGGCCAGCACCGAAGCCCATATGGTAGCCATCGCGTGTGAGGTCCTTGGGCGAGTTGTTCACCACCGACTTTCGCAGTGACTGCACCGCCGTGCCGCAGGGGATGACAATCTCTATCTCGGGGTGTGCCTCCACGGCCTGCTGCGTTGCGGAGTGTATCGCCTGAAGCATCTTGTCAGAGTCGCTTTCGTAGCGGGGGAACTCTCCGTGCTTGCTCTCGGCGCTGTATGACCAAGTCATATGCCACGCAATGCGGGCGTTGGGTTGTGCCTCGCGGATGATGTCTATCAGTTTGCCAAGGTGTGGCTCAAACGATTCGTATATTCCCGACGAGCCCGAGTTCTGTTGCAGGGTGATGATATCCCACTCACCTTCAGCGAGCGCTCGGCGCAGCGAGTAGTGCTCCTTGTGTTGCACCCAGCGGTTCTTGCCCGCCTCGGAGTGGTTGAACACATAGGGCGCTTCATCCTTGAGGTAGTAGTTCAGGTGGCGCTCCAGCGAGCAGCCTCCGACATAGAGTCTTGCCAACTCCACATCCTCGACCCCAAGGTTGTCAAGCAGGGCGGGCAGGTACTCCATACCATCGTCCGAAAAACTGTTGCCGATGGCGAGTATGCGCAACACATCCCGTTGCTCCTGTGCCACGATGCGGGGCGCGCAGAGCAGGGTGAGCGTGATGCAGAGGATTATGTGGCGCAGGTGTCTCATTGTCGGTTAGTAGAGGTTATCGTACATTGACTGACTCTTCTCATACTTCAAATCCTGAAGCGAACCAGCCTTCACGCCGATGTGGAAGTTCCAGCTCTTGTAGTGTCCGAATGGAATCCACGAGAATGACATCTGCCAGCAGTGCAGGTCACGCGTGAAGTTGATTGATGTGGCGGTGAGTTTACCCGCCGAGATATCGTAACCGCCCGACAATGTGGCACCCATCTTCTCGGTGATGGTGATACTGCCATTGAAGCCGAGCGTCTGCGTAATCTTTCGCTGGATACCCGTCGTGCCGTTGTTTACATAGCCCACATTATAGTTCACGCTATAGTTGAAACCGAAGTTCCACGGCAGCGAGAAGTCATAGTACGCCTGCGACATATAACGGCGGCGCAGGGTAGGGTCCAACTGACCGTAAGGGTCATAGAATGGATTCATATACTCTGGCGGAACGCTGTTGATGTCGTTGATGGCTGGCTTGCTGCCTTGGTCGCGTGACTTGAACGAGTAGCCGAAGCTCCAGCCCGTATTCATAATGCGACCAAGATTACCTCTGCTCCAGGTGAGTTTGTCGTAGCGCTTACCCTGTGGTGTCACCTCGTAAGGGTCGAGCGTTGCACGCAGGTTGATACCGAACTTCTTCGAGAGCGACGAGCGCAACGAGATGCCGATTGTCGAGAGCTTCATTGAGTCGGCGAGGAAGTTGTACGAGCCGCTCAGCGAGAGGTCATCAATCACCTTCACCTTCTTCACACCTGTTGTGTCGCGCTTGCTCAGTACCTTCAGCTCAAGGCTCTGTGAGAGCGAGAACGACATCGACATATTCTGTCCCGACGAAGGCGTTCCGTAGGCGTTCTCCGAGAATGGCGAGTATGTCTGCGTACGACCCGTAGAGTCGCTCTGGATAGTCTGGAAATAACCATACTTCTGATTACCGAAGTTTGGCGCGTAGGAGATGTTCACCTGTGGGTTGATGGTGTGGCGGATGGCCTGCAGCTTCGACGCCTTGTACTTCTCCTTCACCTGCCACATACCATAGAGCGTTGTAGACATCGAGACGCCCGCATTGTAGTTGTAGAGGCGGTAGAAGCCATACTCTGGGTCGAGGGTCTTGATGGTGTTGGTTGTTGGGTCCCACTCCTTCTCCACCTTCTTGAAGTACCAGCGCTCGGTGTAGTTCATATTCGGCGTGATGTTGAGGTGGTTGAGCAGCGTGAACGAAGCCTGCACTGGGATTGAGTGCTGAATACCGTTGCGCATACTGTTGAATGTCTCGCGGGTGAATATCTCGCTCTCCTTTGCCGACACCGAGTTGGTCATCTTTGTCGAGAGGCTCATCGAAATCTTCTCATACCAGCGGTCCTTGCCCAGCTTCACCTTGCGCTTCAGCGGGAAGAACTTCGAGACATTGAACGATACATTAGGCAGCGTCGCCGAGATTGCCTGCGTCTGCGAGTTCTGTGACACGGCCATATTCATCGAGAACGAGAATGGTGTGCCCGCCCAGTTCTTCGAGTAGGAGATTGAAGAGTTGGTCTGCGTAGCAAGCATATCGTTCAGCGTGGTTGCCGAGTAGCGACTATAACCGCTTGATGAAAGGTTTACCGAAGCCGAGAATGTCGAGCCCGGGTTTGCCTTTGGGTCCTGGCTGTGTGTCCACTGGATGCGGTAGGTGTTCTGCTTGAGGAAGTCGGGGTCGCCCTTGTCGCCAGTGCGCACATTGGCGTAGCTGAGGTTGAAGTTACCCGAATATTTGTATCGCTTCAGGTAGCGCGATGTAGCCTGCGCCTCCCACGAGCCCAGGGTGTAGAAACCGCCCGTGAGGGTGAGGTCCATATGCTGGCTAAGAGTGAAGTAGTAACCCAGATCACGCATATAGAATCCGCGGCGAGCCTCCTCACCATAGGATGGCATCAGGATACCCGACTTTGGTCCCGAACTCAATGGGAAGAAGCCCTCGGGCAGACCGAGGAATGGGATGTGGACATCCTCAATCACCAAGTGACCAGGTCCCATAATCACCTTGCCGTTCTTGCCAGTCTGCAACTTCGCCTTCGACATCCAGTAGTAGAAGTGGGGGTGGTCGGTGCGGTCGCAGGTGGTGTACATACCATCGGCGATGTTGATGGTGTTGTCCTCCATCTTCTTCACCGCCTGACCCACAAGCCAGCCATCACCCTGCTGTGTGGCGATGTTCTTGATTTTGGCGCGCTGGGTCTCCATGTTGTATCTGATGGTGTCCATATTGAGCGTGCTGCCTCCCTGTGTGAACTCGGGGCGCGTAACGGTCACCTGATTGTTGATGGTATCACGGCGTCCGTAGGCATAAACCTCCTTGCTGTCGAGGTCGATGTTCATAAAGTCGGCCTTGAGCGACATATCGTCGTAGGCTACCGTACCCTGTCGGTAGAGATATACTTTGTTGTTGCGCAGGTCGTAGTGCAGCGAGTCGCTCGCCTTACCCGTGATTACCTGACCCAGACCCGAGCCCTTGCCGTTGGTGCGCTGGCGGTGTGCCACCGTGTCGGTCATGGCGGCGATGATGCTGTCAACGCTGAATGAAGCGGCGGGGGTGTTCTCCTCTACGGGTGCGGTTGTTGTCTCGGTGTTCTGCTCGGTTAAGTGCGATGTCGTGTCACGGCGCAACTGGCGGCGTGTTTGGCGGCGCTCCGAGAGGGTGTCCTGCAACAGTTGTGTAGCCGAAAGTGTACGCAGTAACGCGCGCTCGTGAAGTGCAGAAGCATAGATTATCTGCACGGCGAGCAATAACATTGCTACAGAAAGGATATATTTAACTCTAAATTTGCCCAAAATGTCAATAATTTTTAGTACCTTTGCCGACGCGTCGGCAAAAACAGCCAAACCTCTGTAAACGGAGTATTTGGAAGCGGTGTTTTAACCGACAAATATAGCGTTTTTTTATGGATTATCGCTAATATTTAGGAGTTTTTATGAAACATAAAATAGTTTGGTTGTCAATCTTTTTCCTGCTCTTGCTTTTTGTGGGTGAGTCGCTTTATGCCCAAGGGGGTGGAGTAGGTGTGAGAGTGATTGTTATTGACGCTGGTCACGGCGGTGCTTTCCCTGGTGCGGTCTACGGCAAGGTGAAGGAGAAGGACCTCAATCTGAAGGTGGCACTGAAGTTGGGTGCTCTTATCGAGAAGGAGTTGCCAGCGGTGAAGGTTGTCTACACCCGCAAAACCGATGTTGCGCTGGGCAAGACGCTCAACGATGACCTCACGGCGCGTGCCAACATAGCCAACCGAGCTGGAGGTGATTTCTTCATCTCAATCCACGCCAATGCTGCGCCAAAGGCCACCTCGGTCTATGGTGTGGAGACCATCATTATGGGTGAGAGCGAGAAGGAGACCCGCTACAACGAAAGCGCACTTTACAACAACAATAAGGATGAGCTCATCGATATGTCCGACGAGAATACGGCGGCGATGGTGCGAGCATATATCCAGAATCTGCAGTTCACCTATGGCGAGTACAGCGAGATGATGGCCCGCATTATGCAGTCGCACTATGCCAAGGGCGGAAGAAATGCCCGTCGCGTCAATCGTCAGTTGCTCAAGGTGTTGTATGCTACTGATATGCCGAGTGTCTTGACCGAGATTGGTTTTATGTCGAATGCTCGTGAGTTGGCGTATATGAATTCCGAGAAGGGTCAGAATGAACTTGCAAGGATGTTGTGCGATGCGGTGAAGGAGTATGTGAGTCACATCAATCGTATGTCGGGCGATGGTCTTGCTGATGTTGCGCCACAAAAACCAGCGCAGCCAGCCCCTGCTCCAAAACCGGTCGAGCCAGAAAAGCCAGTAAAACCAGTCGAGCCGACAAAACCGGTAAAGCCAGCCGAGCCAGTGAAGCCCGCTCCAAAGCCCGAGCAGCCCAAGCCTGAGCAACCAAAACCAGCGGAGCCTGCAAAGCCTGTTCATAAGCCTGAGCAGCCAAAGCCTGAGCAGATGAAACCCGCACCAAAGCCCATTCAGGCAGAGGGTTACACCATTCAGGTGCTGGCGTCAAACAAGAAGATTTCCACCTCGGATGCGGCGTTCAAGTCCTACCGCCAGAAGGTGAAGTGTTATATCGGTGCAGGAGCGCTGAAGTATAAGTATTGTTACGGAGAATATTCGACAAGAGCCGAAGCGCAACGAAATTTGGTTACATTGAGGCGTACTTTCGCCGACGCTTTTGTCGTTCATTATCGTGACGGAGAGATTGTAAAATAAGAAAAACAAATGATGAATATGAAAAAGGAAGTAAAAGTAGGATTGTTTGCAGTGACTATGCTCCTGATTGGTTGGGGTGTCATTAGCTTTTTGAAGGGAATTGATGTATTTGGTAAGACCAACACCTATTACGCTTATTACGAGCAGGTTGGCGGTCTGATGCCAGCATCGCAGGTTGTTTTGTATGGTGTGAAGGTTGGTACTGTGACCAATGTTGCGCTCAACGAGGACCCAAGCAAGGGTGTTGAGCTCACGATGTTGGTTGACGAGCGTTATAAGTTGCCCGCAGACTCAAAGGTGAAGATTTACAACAACGGTCTTATGGGCGGCAAGGCAGTGGAGATTGTCTTTGGCTCATCGTCGGAGATTATCCCCGATGGCGGTACAATCGAGTCGGACCAGAGTGCCGATTTGATGGAGATGGCAACCAATGAGATGGAGGGTCTTCTGGAGAAGGTCACAACCATTATGGATAACCTCACCCAGACCCTGGAGGGTATCAACTCGTTGATGGCGCAGAACACCGAGAGCATCACAAGCATCGTGTCGAATGTCGATGGCGTGACAAGCAATGTGAACGCAATGCTTGCCAAGGAGCGCACACACCTCGAGGAGGCGCTCTCATCGCTGAGCAAGTTCTCGAAGAGTCTGGGCGACAACACCGACGAGGTGGAGGCTATCATCGCCAATATGAGCAAGTTCTCGTCTGACCTCGCTGCATCAAACCTCATCGCCGAGGTTGAGGGCGCTGTGGCTCAGCTTAACTCTGTGCTTGAGTCAGTGAACAACGAGAATGGCAGCGTGGGCAAGATGTTGCGTGACGATGAGCTCTACAACAACCTTACTCAGGCAAGCGACAACCTTTCAGTGTTGCTCGAGGATTTGAAGGCAAACCCAAAACGCTATATCAATGTCTCTGTTTTCGGTAGCGATCCTTACAAGAAGGTCGAGAAGGCGAAGGCAAAGGCAGAGTTGCAGGCAATCAAGGAGGCTCAAAACCAGTAGTGATGATTTACCCATCTAATTTTGAGCAAAAGATAGGTTTTGACCGTCTGCGCGAGCAGATTGTTGAGTTGTGCAACACTTTCGCGGCACGCGAG
>JAFYOF010000160.1 GCA_017560305.1 Alistipes sp. | reverse complement strand
TACCGTTGCGCCCGAAGATGCAGCAGCACTCAATCCAGAGGTCAATGTAACGACCTTTGTCGAGGTATTGACAGAGGAGATAGTGTATTGAGCAGAGCCGATAGTAATCTTACCGCCAGCCTCCATATTGGCAATAGATGCTACGGTGATTGTAGTTGCTCCAGAGTTTGCAGCTGCACTCAATGTCGTGTTTGCAAATACAGCCGAGTCTTTGATACCCCAAGCATAGGTAACATTGTCGGTATCAATAGTTGCACCACGCCACAGGTCACAGTGTGCTTTGAGCGTTGCCACCTCATCATTCTTGAATACAATACCGTCTGGAGCGTATGCCACGGCAGCAATCATAGCACCGGCGTTCAGGTGCTGGGTAAACTGAATCTCGGCTCGGAAAGGAATCTCCAAGCCGTTTGCATCGATGTAAGTTGCCTCAAAGGTATAGCGCACCTGTGGTGCCGATACGGTCATATGGTTTGCCTTGATGGTAAGGGCATACTTTGCCGATGCTGCACCAATCGTACAACTATCCTGGCCCGAAGTGATTGCCGTGCCGTTCTTATACCACTTTGCCGAGCCACTCTTTACACCTGCTGTGAGTGATGTAGCGTTGCCCACCGATGTAATCTGGTCGGTAGAGCCCTTGCCACTCACAAAGAGAGAAGGCGTAAGAATTAGATACGGCGATGCTGCCCACGAGGGAGCATAAGCGTTTGTGTCCTTGTTATAGACCTGTGTTAGGGGCTGCGATGAGCCGATGAATGCTTGCAGGGTAACGGCATCGTTTTGGTCGATGATGGTTACCTGACCTCTTGCTACTTTTACTGCCATAGTTCGTTATTCTAATGTTGTTGATATTTCTACTTCACAATCGAAGACAGCTTTATACCATACATCCTCTTCGGTAATCTCCAACTCCTTGCCGTAGTGGTTTGCCGAATTCCATATCTCGTCCGACTCTGCATCCTTGCTTGTCCTTCGCCATAGGAAGTTGCCATCGGGGATAAGGTGTGTAATCTCCTCGCCACCTCGGTAAACCCTCGCCACAAGCGTTGTTGAGACTATGCCGTTACGGAATGTCGTGCCGTTCTTCGATTCTACATAAACAGAATAGGTAGGTTCGCCATCATAAAGTTTAAAGATGGTGTGAGTTGCTGTATATTCTTCGCCATTTACCGTCGCCGTATAGCGTAGAGTCAGCACATCACGACCTTCCCAACCGTGATAGTTGGCAGGCAACTCGAATAGCGAAGAGTTGTTCCCCGCATCCTTCCAAACGCTATCTGCTGCGAGGTACTCCCAGCGACGGGTATCAGGCTCAAAGTTGTACTCTGTCGCTATAATAGCAATGCTTTGAGGATCGCACTCGCCCGTAAGAGTATTCGTATAGTGAAATGTTGTGCCTCCTGTAAGCGATACCGAGCGAGGTTTCAATAGTTCTTGTGCCTCCTCATCAAGGTCTTCCCAGCGGATGGTTACATCACGCAGCTCAATGGTATCTTTCGACCACTTGAAACGCCCCGATGCAAAGTGTCCCGTGCCATCTTGATTGATAACAAAAGAGCCATCGCGAGAGGATATAGAGCCGTCATCGTTAAACCTAAGCAAAGGATTTTGCATCGTGCCACCCACGCCGCCCCGGTTAAACCAAGCGCCATACTCCTCGGTATAGTTAAGTGTGCCATCTGTTGCCTGATATGGGGTCGGCTGCTTGCCTGCTTCCAGTTGTGGAGCAGTTACGATAAGTGGCACTTCTGACGATATACCAATGCTCATATTCGGGGCATCGGATTGGCGTACCGGGAATGATACCTTATGTCGCAGCCATCGCTCTGCCTGGTCTATGACAATATCGCCAATCAGGTGTTCATCTTGATAGAATCGAACAGAACCAACCTCCTCAGCATAAATCCACACAGAGAAGCAGTAGTAGTTGCCGATGCGTTCTTTACGCCAATCTGGACTCTGGGCGTGGATGTAACTATCACCCGTTAGGCGGACACATTTGCCAATGCCGACTGGCGAAGATGCTATAACCTCATTAGCACCTGCAAAGCCAGAAGAGAGGCTATCCACAAGTACATTCTTGTGGATCTTACCCACATAGAATGTTGCTCCGAAGCCGTTCTCATCACCTGCGGTAAGTGTTCCTGCGATATTGACATTGCGTGTGGCATAGAGGTTTTGAAAGTATGCTCCATAGCCTTCCAATACTCCAAACACTGGGTCAATAACGCCCGACACCTTACCCACACGCGCCTTTGTTGCATCTGTAAAGACTGCCACTGATGATAGTCGAATGATATTAAGATCTGCTATCTCGCACCATTCCCCGCCATTGGCAAGTTCTATCGTCAGACTACGGCTATACTGTTTAGGATATTCAACCGTGAGCACCCATAGTTTGTACTCCCATTCAGTCGATAACGGGATACTCTCTTCGGCATCTATCTTCTCGCCATTGGTATAGCCAAACGATATAGCAGCATTGGTGTTCTGCGATGCTCTTACCTTGAATGATACCAACAGCCTTTCGGGGTGTGCCACAGACTCCTCCAAAGTCTGCTTGATGCCGTATGAGCCATTGCCTACAATACGAATGATGCGGGTTGCATCGCTGTCCTCGCTTCGATATTCTGTTTCGGTATCGCCATAGACTGCATACTTTGCCTTATCAGGAATATCAATTGTTCCACCTGCCATAGTCGGATAGCATAGGGAGCGTTCAGTTGCCATACCGTCAATGATATCCATATAGGGAGCATCACTATCCGAGGCGGTGAGGTACATAGCTCCGCTGCGGTCATTGTTTGTAAGGCTTGTGATGCGAACAAAGTCGAGCAGCTCGCCACTCTTGGGCTCATCGCCATCGAGCAGAACACCGATAAAGTATGGCGACTCCTTACCATCAATGGCATCAACACCCGTCTCCACAACAACCATCAGCGAGTAGATGCTTTGGTTTCGCTCTACATACTGACGGCGCACAACATCTCCGACCTGCAGACCTTGAGTCTTCTGCGAGTCGGAGTCTATGCGAATCTTATATTTCGAGTAGTTATATACTGCCATTGTTATGCTATTTTCTCTACGCTGTCGCCCGAACAACTATCGCTAATCCAGAGCGAGCCATTGGTTGCCGAGAGTTTCTTTACCTCAAACTCGTAGGCTCTAAACTTCTTGCGAGCAACAACCTCATCAAAGGTGGCTGTTACATTGCCTGTGGTACGGTTTGCCTGTATCGCCCAGCCGCTGCCGGCAAAGCCTGCCGAGAAGAACTCCGAGGAGAGAGTCCCGCCAAAGTAGCTGTTGCCATAGTGCTTGATGCCATCGCTCACAGCCTGCAAGCGTAGAGCCTCTGTTAAGTATAGGACTCCATCGGTCAAACGGGTGTAAGATCCATCAATTCCTATATGCCCAACTGCCTCGATAGGAACATTCGCCACTACAAAATCGGCATTGGTACTGACAAAGAATGTTTCGCTGTATATGTTCTGCGGAGCATATTTGCTGGTGGAAGCACGATGACTAAATGAGGTCTGATGAAGAACGAAAGTTTGAACGCCATCTTTCTCGTAGACCACATCAGATGATAGTGAGATATGCTCCTTATCGCCTTTGATAAGTACGCCATCAGCCGAGCCAAATCGGAGGTTCTTATGGATGATGATTCCCTCATCATTGCTATCTACACGATATGACGAAAGAAGGTCGGCTCCATAGTTATGCCTTACGGTGAG
>JAFYOF010000159.1 GCA_017560305.1 Alistipes sp. | reverse complement strand
GTCACCCAACACATCGCAGCCGCAGCCGCAAACCATATCAAATGCTCCCAACTCATCGCTTCTCCTCCTTATGCTTTGTTACCAATCGTCTGCCGCCAGCGGTGAGGAACATCACCAGACTCGCCGCAAGGATTAACCATAGCGCCACACGCACCACACTCCACCAGCCATCACGCACACACTCCACCACGCTCGATGAACTCCAGCGTCCGCGCTGCGTGTCATAACCCACCTGATATATTCTCCACGAGCCTATTCGAGCGGGCTTATTCACCTCGATATTCTCGCGCCACGACTCGCCCTCGCCATCCATAATCTCCAGACGCGACAGGTAGTGCTTCGCCTCACGGCGTGGCATCGCCACCGCATAGCGGTCGCCTAACCAAAGGTACGCTGGTTCAAAGATATGCGAACCGCAACTCACCCAGCCCTCATATCGTTCGCCCGTCGCCGCATTCTCCGCCTCGACCTTCACGGCGGGCACAGCACCGATGTGCTTCATCTCGCGAAACTCCTCACTATCGGGCATACGCGCACCCATCTCCAGACTCTGCTTCACCCTCAAATCCCATCCTCCGATGTTCGCCGTTGCGCCCTCTCTTTCAACCAAGAGAAACTCCTCGGATGATGTTTCGTTCTTTGTATCAAGCAGATATAGTTTAGCGGGATACTCCTCCATCTTAAACTCCTTGAGGGTCAATGCGAAAGGCAACTCATAAGGCTCGCCATCCCTTGTCACACCCTCGTAGGTCATCCTGTCAAGAGCAAGATTTACGGTCACCCTCTCCTTGTCCGCCGAGCCAAACATTGCCGCCGCCAACGCAACGAACACCGCGGTGTGCGACAGCAGCGTAGCCATACGCATCTTGCGCCAATGGTGCAGGTCACGCATCGTTGTGATGCCCAGCGTGGTCACAAAGTAGGTAAGAAAGATGATAAAAATCCAAGAAGATGTCATTCGCGAAAAGCCCAACGCACCCACTACGCCCTGCGTCGCAGGGTCCTGACGCGTGAAGCCAAATATAATTGTCAGCACGATGAGCGACGCCAGCGACGATACGCTCGCATAGCCATCATAAAGCTGCTTCAGCCAACTCCATTTTGCCGACTGCACATACACAAGCAGCAGCAGATAAAGATAGTTGATAGCGAAAATAAGTCCCCACGGATAGCGCAGGAACTTATTATCGAAATCACCGAGCGCAAGCTGCAACGCTGCGCCCACCACAAAGAGCAGGGCGCAACGCAGAAACGCTCGCTTATAACCCCATTTTAAGGTCATATAGAATTTTTGTTTTTAATTTTCACTCAATTTTTGAGCAAGGTTTCAATCCCAAAAAGTGGATAATGTGAGCTATTTTTAGGACTGCGAGAAGTGAGAAGCGGAGTTTACTCGGCGTAAATGAGCATTCTCACGACGAGCGTGACACCAAAACAGCCACATTTGCCATCCTTTTTAAGCCTTCTCCCACTGCTCACGCATCAACTGCACCGCCGCTGGAAGCACCACCTCACGCTCGCCTGCGCAACCGCACTCGAAGCTTACATAGTGAGCGTAGTTCATCTCCTTCAATGCACGGAAACCGTTGATGTAGTTATCCAACTCGCCATTCTCACCTGGCATCTGGCGTGTGCCACGGCTTGCGATGTGAACATGCTGCAAGAACTCTGGACCTGCTGCCATCAAAGCTGCGTAGTCAGATGTCTCCTCTGACATATGCCAGAAGTCACCCATACACTTCACACCTGCGCTCTTCGAGTCGCGTGCGATAGCAGCTGCATCAGCCACCTGACGCATATAGTGCGCCTCACGGCGGTTCAATGGCTCAAGGATAACTGTTGTGTTGTGCTTCAATGCGTACTCACCGAGCTCGTGCATCTGCTCGCAAAGGTACTCACGAGTCTCCAATGTGTGTGGCAAGCAAGGCTTCTGGTGGTTGAACACAGGCACCATAATCACACCTGTTGAGCCAATCTCACCCGCAGCAGCAATGATGTCACGCATTGTTGAGTCAAATGAAGCCTTCACAGCTGGGTCCTCAGCCAAGAGGAAGCCATCAAAACCTGCGCAGATAGCAGAAATCTTGATGTTACGACCCTTCAACGCCTGATGGAAATCGTTCACGCGGTTAGTCAAACCACGACCGCCTGGCTCATAACCCACAATACCCAACTTCTCCATATAGTCGAACTTCTCCTCCAATGTTCTACCTGGAGCTGTACCCTCCTGGAATGAGATACGCAATGGAGTGTTGTTCTTTGGTGTGCAAGATGTCAAAAGGCTACCTGCACCTGTTGTAGCAGCCACAGCCGCTGCACCCATCAATGATGTCTGCAAAAACTCTTTTCTATTCATAGCAAATCTATTTTTCAAATTTTTCTTCCAACTCCGCAACAAATTTTTCTACCGCCGCCACATCCTCAACTGCTGGTGTCCACGACGCTATGTTCTCTGGCGTGATGGGGGCAAACGGACCCTGCTTCACCTCAAAGAGCACAGTATCATCCTCCAGCACCACCAATCCGTGCCATACACCCGCCTCGATATCGACGCCCACCGTGTCGCATCCCGCGCCAACGATTCTGCTCTCCACCTCAGCACCAGCATCGTCATAGATTGTCAAACCGACCTTTCCCCTCACCACAATGATGCTCTCCGAGCGGGCAGGGTCAAGATGACGGTGCACTGGTAGATAACTACCTCGGTGCATCACATTGAGCAGGCGGTTTATCGGCTCATCGGTTGAACGATGAAAGTTATAGTTCATCCTTCGGCGTGGCGACTGCGTAGCCTTCTCGGCCACCGCATCCATCAGGGCGATGTCAATAAACTCTGTCTTGGGTTGATTACTCATATCTTATTATTATAAAAGGGTGGGTGAAACTTGCGTCCGCCCCACCCTTAATATTCACTTCAAGCGATGGATTACTTACCTGGTGTAGGAACTACACACTTCTCCATATCCTGCTTGCCGAGCTCGTGCTTGAACTCTGACATATAGTCGATTGGAGACTGGCTCATCTCATCCCAAGTAACTGTTGCACCAGTGTAAGCCGACTCACGACCCATTACACCAGCCAAGCAAGAGATAGCACACTCTGTTGCCTCGTCGTGCATTGTGCCCTTGCGGATGTGGTTAACCCAATCAACATGCTCCAAAGTATATGGGTCGAACTGCTGGTACTGAGCCTTTGCAGCCTCCTCATCATACTTCCAGATTACATTGCCAGCCAAGTCCTTAATCTCGTGGTTGTAGCTGTTCCAAGAGCCCTTTGTACCCTGAATGTACTCACCGATGTTGTTAGAGCAACCGTTGATCTGGCGGCACATAGAGTGGAGGTGGATACCGTTCTCCATCTCGAAGTCTACGCTGAACATATCGTACTGGTCACCTGTGATACGGCGATGACGACCACCGAATGCAGTAGCCTTCACTGGCTTCAAGCCTGACATCCACAAGAATACATCAATATTGTGAACATGCTGCTCAACGATATGGTCACCTGACAACCACTTCCAGTTCACCCAGTCGCGAATCATCCACTCAGTATCTGTCCACGCCTTGTCGCGGTTACGATACCAGAGCATTGACTGGTTCCAGTATACATTACCGCCAGTGATCTCACCGATCAAGCCCTCCTGAATCTTCTGGAATGCCTCAACATAAGGACGCTGGTGGTGACGCTGTGTACCGCAAACAACGCTCAAGTTCTTAGCCTTTGCCTGCTTTGCAGCAGCCATAATTGTACGATAACCCTTAGGGTCTACTGCGATTGGCTTCTCCAGGAACGAGTGAACACCCTTCTCTACTGCATACTGGAAATGCATAGGACGGAATGCTGGAGGAGTAGTGAGAATTACCATATCGATACCAGAGTCGATAACCTTCTTGTAAGCGTCGAAACCAACGAAGCACTTGTCGTCAGCCACAACCTGACCATCCTTTGCCAAACGATCCTTGATGCCGTTGAGACGGTCTGCGAAAGTATCACCCAAAGCAACCACCTTGATGCCGTTAGCAGCATTCAAAAGGTTGTAGATAGCGCCTGAACCACGGCCACCGCAACCTACGAGACCAACCTTAAGTTCCTTACCATCGTCAGCCTTATCGTTCAAAACTGGTACATAGTACTCACCTGGCTGCTTGAGAGGAGTGTAAACTGGACCCTTCTCGCCACAAGATGTCATCAAAGTTGATGAACCAACCAAAGTTGAAACACCTGCAATTGCAGACAAAGACAAGAAGTCCTTTCTGCTCATTTTGTTCTTGCTCATAGTAGTTTTATTTTAGTAGTTTGTAAATATATTATTTGTTTTAAGTTCTCATTTTTGCCCTCTGGCACATTCCATCGCAGCCAATTAGTTTGCCTCAACGCCCTCTGGCACCTCGCACACTACGCGGAAACCTACACCCTTGATGTCAGAGTACCACCAGATACTCTTTGGGTTCTGTGGGTCGGTCTTGAGCCAAGCATCGTGCTGTGTCTTGCCACGCGCCGCGCTACGCAAGTCGGCAGCATCGTTCACATAGTAACCACCACGCACCACGCGCTCCTCGCCCGAAGCCGGACCTGTTGGGTTTACTGCGCCATCCTGCATCTTTGAGTAAGCATCCTCTGCGTAGTAGTCAGAGCAGTACTCCATCACATTACCCAACATATTCTTCAAACCGAATGGGTTTGCCTTCACCTTCGATGGCTCTTGTGTACGGTTCTTGCTGTTGTGAGCATAAATCACATAAGAGTTGATAACGGTTGTATCAGCACCAAACAAACCACTCCAGAATCCCTCATCAGAGAACTTCTTTGGGTTACCCTCAAAGTAGTATGGAGTCTCTGTGCCACCACGAGCCGCATACTCCCACTCCGCCTCGGTTGGCAAGCGATACTTCTTGCCAGTCTTGAGCGAGAGCCACTGGCAGAATGTCTGCGCTGCATAGTGTGTCATTGTGATTGCTGGACGCTCACCCATACCCCAACCCTGGTCAGGGAAACCAAATGGAGGCGTTGGACCACTCACTGCGTCACAATCCTCGCGCTGGTTGTTTGCGTATATTGTCTCAGGTGATGTACGACCCTCCGACATTGTCTCCTTGTAGAATGCCCAATACTGATCCCAAGTAACCTCCAACTCGCCCATAAAGAATGACGACACGGTCACATTGCGCTGTGGAGCCTCATCAGCCTTGTGGAATGGCTCCTTCTCCGAGCTACCCATCTTGAAGCTACCGCCAGGAACTGCCACCATACGGATTGAAGCGGTAGTACCAGGAATTGTCTCCTCAAAATTCTCAAACTTTGTCACAGTTGTAGCAGCCTCATAAACCGCCTTGTTATCGTCACTAACTGGCGCCTCGGTCAAAGCCGAGTGCTTGTAGTTAGGGTTGTAATGACCCACATCGAGGTGGCAGCTGATACACTGCAGATTGAGTTTTTCCTCGTTATCGTCGTAGTAGAGGTGGGCTGTGATACCCTCGTCACTCATACCAGAAGGGAAGATGTTGATGTGACACGCCTTGCAAGACTCATTGTAGACAATCTTCTGTGCGTACTCCAACTCGCCCTTGCTATCCCAATCCACATCCTCGGTGTTCTTGGTCATATACGACCACAAATCCTTCGTACCAGCCTTCACCTTCGCCTTCACATAGTCGAAAGAGCCCTTTGGAGGGAGGTGGCACGCCGAACACTCGGTCATCACGCCGCTGTTGTTATTGTAGTGAACTGACTGCTTCCAGCTTGCATCTGACTCTGGGTGAAAGTGGCAAGCCATACAAGACTCGTTCTTCGAGCTGTTTACCCACATGTAGTTAAACGCAATCATCAACGAAAAGCCAATGACCAGACCCGCCAGAATGGCAAGGAAAATCTTTTTCTTACTTCCTGATTTAGACATAATTATCGATTACTATTCTTGTTTATCTATAAATTCGGTCAAAAATAATAAATTTTTCACCATTTTCAAAACAAAAGCCCCTTTTTCTAAAGAAAAAAAAGAAGCAACCGACCTTTCATCAGTTGCCCCATATCAAAGATTTGGATAAAAAGAGTGTTTTTTAGACTATTTCTCCACCCATTTATGCCACTTCTGCTCGCTGTCGTATCCCGCCTGCACCATCGTCTCCACGAACTGCATACCGCGAACACCATCCTCAACATTTGGGAAGTCGAGCATCTCCTCGGTAGGAGTCTCGCCAGCGTGACGCGCACGAACAGTCAGCGCAAAGTTGCGATAGATGTTTGCAAACGACTCAATAAAGCCCTCTGGGTGACCCGCTGGTGTACGGGTATTCCACTTCGTGAAGTCGGTCAGGAAGTCGCCACCATTACCCATACGGATATGCTCCTCAGGTCGGTCGTGCCACTTGGCAATCAGGATGTTTGGCTCCATCTGACGCCACTCCATTCCGCCCTCTGTACCATAGACACGCAGGCGGATATTATTCGCCTCACCAGTTGCAATCTGCGTAGCCTGCAACAGAGCCGTAAAGCCCTGATCTGTATGCATAAATGCGCACGCATCGTCATCCACAGGACGACCCTCCGCCACACGCTGCAAATCAGCACAAACCTCCGTCACCTTTGCTCCAGTCACATACTCCACCAAATGCCAGGCGTGCGTTCCGATATCGCCCACGCAACCGCCCTTACCAGCCTGCTTTGGGTCGTTACGCCACACGGCATTGTTGCCACCCTGCAACTCGATTCGCTTTGTGAGCCAGCCCTGCGTATACTCCACAAAGACACGACGCACCTTACCAATCACGCCCGCTGCAATTCTGCGCTTCATCTCCTTCACTGCAGGATAGCCACTGTAAACATGGGTCAGAGCAAGTGTAAGACCTGTCTGCTGCACCTTCTCACGCAACGACAAAGCCTCCTCCAATGTGAATGTCATCGGCTTATCCAGCACCACATTGAAACCCAACTCCAAGGCTCTCGCCGCAGGTGCATAATGGAAGCGGTTAGGAGTCACGATTGTGACAAAATCCATTCTCTCGCCCTCTGGCAACGCAGCCTCCTTCTCGAGCATCTCCTCCCAGGTGAAGTAGATGCGGTTGTCGGGCACAAAGTACTCACGACCCGAGCTCAACGAGATTTCAGGATTAATCGAGAAGCATCCACACACAAGGTCAATACCGTTCTCCATCAAGGCAGCACGACGATGAATAGCGCCGATAAACGCATCGCTACCGCCGCCAATCATACCCATTCGCAATTTTCTGTTTTTCATTTTATCGTTTTAAGTTGGTTAATAATTTCAAGGTCAAATCATTTTTTCAAAATTAAGCATAATTTTCTTTCCCCGCAACTTTTTCCCCACAAAACCCACACTCGCTCGCTCAAAAACAGAAAAGCGGGGTCGCCGCAGCAGCGACAACCCCACTCAACTTATCGAATTTTTACTCCTTAGAGTACTTTAGCAACAGCGACGAATAAGGCTTATCGAGCTTCAGGATAACCTTCTCCATCAACTCCGCACCCTTTCGGCTAACCACCTCACCAGTATCCACATTTGTCACCTTGTAGGTCGCATCAGCCTCCAAACCACGCAGTTTCACCTCAATCTCCGACTGCTGATTATCCTTGCGGCGGAACGCCAGCACGATACCCGTATTATCCGATGGGCGGTCCAACTGATACGCAAGCCAAATCGTATCAGGAGTGTGATCCTGCAAGCCAGTCAAAGGATAGTAATCCTCCAGATAATATGGTCGCAACTCCTTGATTTCGTTCAAGGTACGCTGCATAGCAGGAATTGTCACTCGCTGACTTGTAATCTCCCAGTTACACACCGTCGCAGAGCTCAAACTTGAACGAACCGAATAGTTATCCGTGCCGTAAGTTCCCGTGCCGTGCAGCGGCAGGAAGAAGTTCAAACCATAGGTATGACACTGGTAACCATTTATCTCTCCATACTGATAATCAGTTCTCCACAACGGAATACTGCGACTCATAGTCTCAAGATCCAAGCGACGACCACCCGACGCGCAGTTATCAATCATCAAACCCGGGAAGCGCTCCAGCAGATAATCCCAGAAGGCATACAAACCCTCGATGTGGCGAATCTCATTCATACCAATGCGACCCTCCTCGTCAAAGTTCGACCAATAGAAGTTGATTGGAGTGTTGAAATCCTGACGATAGTAATCAATTCCATTCTCCTCGATAAAGTCGCCAATATGCTTGCAGACCCACGCCAGCGCCTCCTTGTTACCAAGGTCAAGGACATTGTTTCCAGGGCCCAACTTTCTCAACCACTCTGGATGCTCCTTCGCCAAACGAGTTCCATCATAGACTCTCTCAGGCTCAAACCACACCATAAACTTCGCACCGATTGAGTGCGCCGCATCCGACAACGGCTTCAAACCGCGTGGGAAACGCTCCTTGTCAGCATACCAACTACCCACACTATTCCACCATACACCATCAGGACCGCCAGCACCCTCATACCAGCCTGCGTCCAGCCATATCGCATCTGGCTTCAAACCAAACATCTTATATCGTTTAATCAACGCCACAGCATACTCCTCGGTCAAACAGCCATACTCATTGCAAGGCGCAGGGTCACCCCAGTCCAAACCGCCGCAGATAGGGGTATAACTTCCCAAATCCTCGGTTGGCTTATTTGTGTGATGTGCAAGCATAAAACGGCGGAAGAGGTTATTTCCTGTCATATAATCCTCACCCTGCCAGAAGAGCAGCGACACAAGCGGCGTGCGAATCTTCTCGCCTGGGTAAAGATGCAAATCCATCGTCTTCATACCCGCCGCCAGACGCAGTGTTTTCGCAGCCGTGTTCTGCAAATCGGCAAACCAGGTACCAGTCCAGCCAATTGCCACCACAACACCCTTGTTATCAGGCGAAATCACATTAAAGAATGGGAATGCCGAGGTATCCGATGAGCGGCCGTGCATAGGTGACATATAGAGCGGAGCATCTGCCGTAACCGCCTTCATCATAGGGCGAAAATCGGCTCTATCGTGATTACTTCCCAATGCGTGAAGCACCTCATAATCGCCACCAGCAACCGACAACATCGAGTAATCAACCGCATTCACCTTGCTTATCTGCGGAGTATTTACCGAGCCCTCATTCTCAAAGTTGAGCACCCACTCTACTGCGCCAAACTTCGGGAAGCCCTTGATGCAGCACTCCACCTTCAAGCCCGTAGCCTTATCCGTATAGGTAGCCACATACTCCACCTTATCATCGGTCTTGCTGATGCACTCCAGCGTATGACGCCACTTGCGAATAAATGTCTGCGAAGCCACACCATCATAATCAAACGAGAACGGAGGCGTCTTACCCTTTGCGAAGGTTGTCGCAATCCACTTCTCAACCGATGCGGGCACTGCGATTCGTTGCGATGTCTGCGCAAAAACCGACACAGCGCAAAGCAACATCATCGCAACAAAAAGAGAGAATCTTTTCTTGCACATATAATTTAGATTTTCGTTTAAGTTAGTTATCGCAAATTTAGCATTATTTTCCAAAATTCACTACCTTTGTAAAAACAATTTATCTATGATTACAACTTATTACATTATCATCGCACTCCTTACTTTGGGATGTGCCGTTCTGCTGACCCTGCTTTTGAGCCAGCGCCGCCGCCACGAAGAAGCGGTTAGCAATCTCCAAAACACCATCTCTGCCGCCAATGAGGCTATCGCAAAGAGCCAGGCAGAGCACTCATCACAACTCCACTCGCTCCAGCAAGCCATTGAACAGGAGCGCTCTATCTGCCAAAAGGAGCAGCTCGCACGCGCCAAAGTAGAGGCCGAGCTTGATGCCGAGCGCCGTTCCGCAACAGAGAAAGCCCGCTCACAGGAGGAGTTTGAAAAGACCCTGCGTGAGCAGTTCCGCAACCTTGCGACAGATGTCCTGAGCGAGCAGAGCCGCCAATTCAAGGAGGACAACCGCGAGTCTATCGATCTCATACTAAAACCCTTCAAGGACAACATCACCGATTTTCGCACCCGCGTGGAGACCATCTTCACCGAGCAGACAAAGGAGAGCGGCTCACTAAAGAAGGAGTTGCAGATACTGATGAGCCTCAACCAGCAGATTACCACCGAAACCACCAACCTCACCAACGCACTGAGGGGCAACTCAAAGGTACAGGGCGACTGGGGCGAGATGATTCTGGAGACCATTCTTGACAGTTCAAACCTCATTCAGGGCATCCACTACGACACGCAGTACAACATCAAGGACGAGGATGGCAAAAACCTCCGCCCCGATGTTGTTCTGCATCTGCCCAACAACAAGAAAATCATCATCGACTCAAAGGTTTCGCTTACGGCCTATGTAAACTATGTCTCTGCCAACGATGAGGCGGAGCGCAAGGTGGCTATGGCAGCACATATCACATCTGTTCGCCAGCATGTCAAGGAGTTGGGCACAAAGAGTTATCAGCAGCTTCTGCAGTCGCCCGATTTCGTGATTATGTTCGTTCCAAACGAGCCAGCATTCCTCGATGCACTCAAGGAGGACAACACCATCTGGAGCGACGCCTACGACAAAAAAGTCATCATCTCATCACCCACCAACCTCTTCGCTCTGCTGAAGATTGTGGATGATTTGTGGCGTCGTGAGGAGCAGAACAAAAACCACAAAAAGATTCTCGACGAGAGCGTGCGCCTCTACGAACAATTGTTAGCCTTCACTGTCGACCTCGAAGCCGTCGGCACAAACATCGGCAAAGCGAAAGAGGCATACGACAACGCCTACAAACGCCTTCACACAGGCAACAACAACATCGTCCGCGTGGGTGAGCGTCTCCGCAAGTTGGGATTGCCAACCACAAAAAAGCAATCTGACAAACTCATCGAGTTGAGTGAGGAGGGTGCTGAGGAACTCGCTGAAGATAATGTAACACCAGAAGTAAATCAACCTAAGAAATTGGCAGCCAATGAATAGAGATTACATATTTTGGCAGCGACTGGACTCACTGCTTGAGCGTTCACGCATAGTCATCGACCGCCCGAAAGGCTCTACCCACCCGCGCTTTCCCGAGATAATTTATGCACTGAACTACGGATACTTAGATGGCACCACCTCAACCGATGGTGAAGGTCTTGATGTATGGCTCGGCTCTGACCCTGCCCAGAAACTGGATGCCGTAATCTGCACTGTCGATTTAGACAAAGGCGACGCCGAGATGAAACTCATGGTCGGATGCACCGCCGAGGAGAAGGCATACATTGAGCGATTCTACAACGAATACCCCGACATGGGCGCAAAAATCATTGAGCGAGAGTAGCCAGCAAAACAATTAAGCACAACCGCCGAGTGACCCATTCAGATAATTTAAAATATAAAACAACTCATCTGAATTTGGAATAATCACTCTATTTCGTTATATTTGTGACGCATTACAAGTATTAATTTAACACTTACAAGCTATGAAGAAACTTATTTTGGCGACTATTTTCTGTTTGTTCGCCGTAGCATCATTTGCTCAGAAGAACGCATTGGGTCTCCGTGCTGGTGCAGGTACAGAGTTGCAGTATGAGCGCTTCTTGAACTCAGGCAATGTATTGAAGGTGAATGCTGGTATGTTCGATTTCGACGGCAGCTTCTTCGGTACAGTAGTTCACAACTGGGAGATTTTGAACTGGGGTGGCTCTGACAACTGGTTCTTGCAGTTGGGTGTTGGTGGTTCTGTAGGCCTCTACAACAACGGCGAGTCTGGCGACATCAATGTTGGCGTATCAGGTAACGCTGCTGTGGGCTACCGCTTCGCTGGTGCTCCTATCTCATTGGCAGTTGACTACCGCCCAACAGTATTGTTCTTGCACGACGCTTGGGGCAAGGGCTTCGGCAACTGGGGCTTGAGCTGCGTATTCCACTTCTAAACGCACACAACAACAAAAGTAAATGGGTTACCCACCAGGGCAACCCATTTTTTATAATGACAGCAAAGCCATCGCTTATATCTCCAATATTATTCGGAATATTATTTGGGTCAATTCTAATTTAGACTATACTTCACTCGAAAACATAATACCAAGAATAGAATTTGTGATAGTCGTCACTTGACTCCTCTTTTATCCAATTCGACTCATTAAAGATTGATGTTTCCTCGATATTGTTCACATCCAATGTCCACAAAAGGCTGTCTGTCGGGGATGTGAGAATAGAGATTGTCGGGAAAAGATATTGTAACTCTCCTGACTCGTACTGATAATCTGAATAAGCAATAACATCCAGAAAAGGCTCCCAGCCCGCCTTAACCAACTTCTGCCAGTAGTTTGACCTCTCATCCCACGACGAGCCTGAGACACAAACCGTATCACCAACCGAAATATCGTATTGATAATGTAGTCTTCCACTAA
The DNA here is from genome assembly GCA_017560305.1 of Alistipes sp. The sequence continues at coordinate 12,084 of JAFYOF010000159.1, read as the reverse complement.
AAGAGTAGGACTTGAATGTAATATCGGTTTCTGCTCTATTGATGATATATGCACGCCCTTCATTTTTAGGATTCAACGCCCATCCGGGGTCGCACGATGTGAACAACATCGCAAACAACAGCAATATAATGACCCGTTTCATCTTACCCTTTACAGCATTTTTTGAAACAACAATTCATCAAGAGCGCCATCTGGCGTTAATATCCACTCCTTGCGGCGGCCGCACTCGGTGTAGCCAGCACGCAGGAAGAGTTGTTGACTGGCGGTGTTATCTTCTGTGACGCTGCACCATAACTGCCTCAGGTGCAACACCTCTCGGGCGTACCACTCAACCGTAGAGAGAGCATCCAATGCGTAGCCCTTGCGGCGATGCTTCGCATCAATGACAATACCCACGCCTGCACGAAGATTTTGCGGGTCGAACTCGAACAAATCAACCGCGCCGACCACCTCGCCCGAGCAGGACTCCACGACCAGACGCAACTGGCGGGTGGCGTAGATATCAAACTGCTGCTCCTCGATAAGTCGGGAAAGCATATAGCGAGAGAACGGAGCCGAAGTTCCGCTCACTCGCCACACTGTGGTATCATTCTCCCAGCCATACATCGCGTCGAGATCGGCGGGCTCCAACGCCCTCAATCGACATATACGACCTTCGATGTTCATCTCGCTTGGGGTTTACAAACCGATAATCTTGTTGTGGATAAGCATCGCCACACCCCACGCATTTGCGTTCTCCGACATCTTCGACTGGCGGAACTTGGTGTCCTTATACACAAGGTTGAGCGAATACTTGTTTGTAGATGACTTCAGTGGCAACATAATATAGTCGCCCGCCGCTGCGAGGTTACCACCCACGATAACGGTCTCAGGGTTGAATGTATTGATAAGGAAAGCAACCGCCTTACCCAACTTCTCGCCCACCTCCTCGATAAGTTCGATTGAGAGGTTGTCATCGTTCTGCGCCGCTGCGATGATATCGTCAATATGGATGCGCTCGCCACGGTCATACTTATTACGCAGGATGGTGTTCACGCCGCTCTTAATCAGCTTCACAATCTTCTCCTCGATAGCGATACCCGACACCTCGGTCTCCAAGCAACCCTTCTTACCGCAGGCGCAGATGGTCTCGTTGTCGAAGAATGGGATGTGACCGAACTCGCCCGCAAAGCCATTCTTGCCGTAGTATAGTTTGCCATCAATCACGATACCGATAGCTACACCACGACCCAGATGGAGGTAAATCACATCGCTGTCGGCCTTCGACTTACTGCAGTTGTACTCCGCATAGCAACGCGCACGGGTGTCATTCTCCAGCAAGACGCGAATCTTCACACGATTCTGGATGATGTCACGCAACGACTCGTCATTGGATGTGAAGTAGGCGTAACTGCGACCTGTCTCTGGATTCACGCGACCCACGATAGAGACTCCCAAACCGAGAATCTTGCCGCGGTCGATGCCACACTCGTTAATGAAATTCTCAATATTAGAGCAAATCTTCTCCAAGCACTGAGGGCGGTTCTGCAACTCGAAGGATGAGTCAATCACCTCCTTGATGATATTATTCTGCAGGTCGGTGATGACGAATGTCATATTATCACGCGCCACATTCACGCCTGCGAAGTAGATTGCCGAGTTAGCCAGACCGAAGACATTTGGACGACGACCGCCCGGAGTCTCCACCTTACCCAAGTCGTTGACGATATTATCCTCGATGAGTTCCTGCACCAGTTTGGTGATTGTAGGAACGCTGATGTGCAACTCCTTGGTCAGCTCCGAGAGAGTGGATTCGCCATTGACTGCCATATAGGCAATGATATTGCGCTTGATGATGTTGTTCTTGTGCGTAATACCCTTGAGCTGCGGATTGGGCTCAATGTTGAAAAATTCTGCTAATGATGACATATTACATTTTTGAGGATTATTATTATCACTTTCACAAATATAGATACTTTTACACAAAAAAGCAATAGATTTTTTAATTATTTTACGATATTTATAAAAATTACCACTTTTGCGTTGCTATTTTCAGCAAGAATCGAAATTCCAGCTTTCCGTGTTGTTAAAATATAAGGGTCAGGAGGGCTTAAAAGTGGTTTTATCTTTTATATAAATAAAGATTTTTTCTTTAAAGGTAAAGATGTGTTTATTTGATAGACAATACCCCAAACCGCCCTACTTTTCCGCCGAAATGGCCTAAATTTGGAATTTTGCGCATTCCGATTTATCTTTGCCACAGAAAATTAAGAGTTTGTCGCGAGCTCATTTAAACTTTAAAGACTATGAAACACGCTTATGTTTTCCCTGGTCAGGGCGCACAGTTCTCTGGTATGGGAAAGGAGTTGTACGAAAACAACGCCGAGGCAAAGGCGCTCTTCGAGCAGGCCAATGAGATTCTCGGTTTTCGTATTACCGACATTATGTTTGAGGGCTCTGCCGACGACTTGAAGCAGACCAAGGTTACACAGCCAGCCGTATTCCTTCACTCGGTGATTCTGGCGAAGGTGCTGGGCGTGAAGCCTGACGCTGTGGCAGGTCACTCGCTGGGTGAGTTCTCGGCGCTGGTGGTTGCTGGCGCGCTCTCGTTTGAGGATGGATTGCTTCTGGTGGCAAAGCGCGCTATGGCGATGCAGAAGTGCTGCGAGAATCAGCCAGGTGGTATGGCGGCAATCCTTGCCTTGGAGGATGAGGTTGTCGAGAAGGTATGTCAGGAGGTTGATGGCGTAGTGGTGGCAGCAAACTACAACTGCCCAGGTCAGCTGGTTATCTCGGGCGCTGATGAGGCGGTGGATGCCGCTTGCGCAAAGCTCAAGGAGGCGGGTGCGCGTCGTGCATTGCGTCTGCCCGTGGGTGGTGCATTCCACTCTCCGCTGATGGAGGCGGCTCGTGCCGAGTTGGAGCAGGCTATTGCCGAGGTTGAGTTCCACGCTCCAGAGTGCCCTATCTATCAGAATGTGGATGCTCAGCCACAGACCGACGCCGAGCAGATTAAGGCTAATGTGATTGCACAGCTCACAGCCCCAGTGCGCTGGACGCAGATTTCACGCAATATGATTGCCGATGGCATCGAGAAGTTCACAGAGTTGGGTCCGGGTAATGTATTGCAGGGCTTGATTAAGAAGGTGAATGCCGACGCCGAGGTAGAGTCAAAGGCTACGATGTAGACCTAGAGGATACATTATTAAAGAACGAGGTTGCTCCGCAGGGCAACCTCATTTTTTATTCAGCGGCGGTTATGCGCCTGTACGCCGACCACGCAACAGCATAGTTATATCGGGCGGTGATGGCGTTGGTGTAGATTTGAATCCAGCTCAACTGCGCCTGCAGAACATCGAGCACGGTCGCCTGACCCTCCTGATAGGAGAAGTTGGAGATGGCGAGGTTTTCGCTGGCGATGTCTACATTCTTCAGCGATGACTGCATCTGCGAGAAGCTGCTCACCAAGGCGCTCCAACCATCCGCCTCCTCGCGCGAAATCTGCTCATAGAGTTGCTCCAGGCGCACCTCGCTCCGCTCGACATCCCTTTGCGATGAGGCAACCGCCGAGCGGCGCTCACGCCAATGAAATATAGGCACTTTCACACCCACCACCAAGCCGCCATCAAGGTAGGTCTTGCCCGAGGCATTTGGCGAATAGGTCTGCCACGAGCCGCTCACGCCCGCCGAGACCGAGGGATTGTAGGCCGCCTGCGTAATCTTCACACCATACTCCGCCGAGAGAATAGCACGGCGCGCCTCCTGCACATCGGGGCGGCGCTCAACAATGTAATCAACCGAGGAGCGCAGAGGTTGCGTCAGAGGGTCTACAATCGACGAGGTGAGCACCACGCCGAGCGTATCTGCCTCACGGCGCAGATTATTGAAGCGGTGGAGCGCCCGCTCATAGTTGTTCTGCGAGACGATGAGCGAGTATTCTGCATCGCTCAGGCGCGCCTCGACCTGCAACAAATCGCCCTTGGCTACATAGCCCTCGCGGTAGCGCTCCTGTACCACATCATAGAGCGAGCGGATGAGCGAGACATACTCGTCGGTGGCAGCCTTGTAGAGTTGCATCGCCGAGAGCATCCAGTAGGCATCATCTGCCGAGAAGCGCACATCGAGCGCCATCTGCTCCTCACGCTGCAACGCCGCCTCATAATTGATGAGCGACTGGCGATAGGTGGCACGCACCCGACCACCCGCATAGATGGTCTGCTCGATGCGAGGCTCAACACGAAAGCCCCACAGGTCAGCATCGCCACTACGGCGAAAATCGGTCGAAAAACTTCCATCCGCCGAGAGCGAAGGCAGGAAGCCCGTGCGCTCCTTCTCACTCGCAGAGAGTAACTTATCAGACTCCAGACGACTATCCATCAAATCAAGGCTACGACTGAGCACCTGCTCGCGGTACTCATCAATGGAGATTTGCGCCTTGGCGACCACCGCGCTCATCGCAAGCGAAAACAGTATCAAAATGGCTCTTTTCATATCTTTCTACTCTTTACTTTTCACCTTATGCACCATAGCATAAACCACGGGCAGAACAACCATCGTCAGCAGCGTCGCCACAAGCAGACCGCCCATAATCGTTGCCGCCATACTCGAAAACAGCGAGTCGAAGAGCAACGGCACAAGCGCCAGAATGGTTGTCACCGAGGCGAGCACCACGGGCTGAAGCCTGCTCTCGGCAGCACGCACCACCGCCTCACGAGGCGCTACCCCACCCGCCCGCAACTCACGGATGGCATCCAGAAGAATCACTCCATTCTTGACATTCATTCCCACCAGTCCGAGCAGACCCAGCAGCGAGAAGAAGTCAAACTGATTGCCCGTAACGAGCAGCCCCAGCACCACGCCGATGAAAATCAGAGGTGTCATCAGCAGGATGATTATCGGGTCACGATAGTTGTCAAAGAGCATCACAAGCACGATGAAAATCAACACCAGCGCAAGCGGCAGATTCTTCGCGAGGGCTCGGTTGGACTCCTCCTGCGACTCCTGCTCGCCAAAGATTTTCATCTCATAGCCGCTCGGCACACTCACCTCCTCGCGCACTCGCTTCAACAGAACATCCAGCACACGGATAGCATTCTCGCCCTCCTCGGGGTCGCACTGCGCCTTGACAACCCGCTGACGATTGTAGCGCTTCACCACACCCGCACGATAGTCAAGGTCGAAACGGCTGCTCGCCTGCTCAATGGAGTATACATTGCCACTCTGGGAAAAGAGCGGGATGGAGCGCAGATAGGAGAGGTTGTACTCCGTTGCATCGTCATCCTTCAAAAGGATTGGCAGCACCTCATCGCCACGGCGGAACTCGCCAAGCGGATAGCCATCGGTGGCGAGCGTTATCCACTGCGCCATACGACTGCGCCCCACGCCTATGCGCTGACCCTTGATTTGCGAGTAGACAGGCAGCCAGGTGGGCACACGATTACCCCAACTGTTGCGCACATTCCTAACACCCTCCATCTCCCACATCAGCCCTTCGACCCTATGGGCAAGGGCAAGCAGAGTGTCAACATTCTCGCCCACAAAACCAATCTCAATCGTAGCATCGGGCACGGGTGAGAGTTTGAAGAGCGACGAGCGCAACCACACATCGGGATACTCTTCATCAACATATTCCGCAAAGCGCTGACGCACAGCCTCGCTCTGGCGTTTATTCCATACCTCAACAAGCAGATTACCGAAGTTGGGGCGCAGGGCGACGCTACCGCTGGCAAGATAGTAGCGCAGAGGGGTTGAGCCCGCCGTAGAGGAGACCCTTACCACCTCGGGTTGCTCGCGCAGCCAACGGCTCATACTATCCAAGTTGCGTTGCGTAGACTCAATATCGTAGCCCTCGGGCAGAATCACATCGGCACGAAAATAGGGCTTATCGAGTTGCGGGAAGAAGTTCTGCGGCATTGCTCCCATAATGAGTATTGCGCCAACGAACATCGCCACAGCACCCGTAACAACCCACCCTCGGCTATCAAGTGCACGCGAGAGCATACGGCCAAACCACGCAAAGCGCTCGTTGTCGGCAGTCACCCCCTGCGACATCAACCGCACACCAAACATCGGCACTTGGGTAAGCGACAGCAGCCAACTAATCAGCAGCGAAAGCGTGATAACCACAAACAGAGGCTTCACAATCTCGGCAACCGAAGAAGGGGCAAGGTACAAGGGTAGAAACGAAAAGATAGCAATCACCGTAGCGCCCAGCAACCCCCACCGAGGGCGCTTCGCACCCAAGAGGAACGAGTGAACCACATCCTTTCCGCCCGCAAGTGACTTCTGCGCGTTGTCGGTCACAACTATGGCGTTGTCGACCAGCATTCCCATAGCGATGATAAAGCCCGCCAGCGAGGTGCGGTTGATACCCTCGCCCATCAGGTACATACAGAGCATCGTACCGCCGATGGTGAAGATAAGCGACGAGCCAATCACCACGCCGCTACGCAGACCCATAGCCAGCATAATGAGCAGGATGACTATCGCCACCGACTCAAGCAGATTGAGCATAAAACTGAAGTTCGCCTCACGCGCAATCTCATCCTCGGGATAGAGCGAAACAATCTCCACACCCACGGGCATATCCGCCTGCAGGCGCTCCAGCACCGAGCGCACATCTGCACCCAGCCTGACCACATCGGTCTCAGCCTCAGAGGAGATTCCAACGCCCACGGCACGCTTGCCATCCACCCTCATAAGCGTCTTTGGAGGCGTGGCATACGACTGCTCGATGCGTGCCACATCGCCCAAACGGAACTGACGACCATCGGGCGCCATAAGCAACTGATTGGCTATATCATCAATGGTCTTATAGACTCCCGTTTCGAGCACTATCACCTGCTCATCGCCCGCCTGAATATTACCCGTACTGACAACCGTATTCTGTTGGGAGATAATGTTTTGAATCATATCGGGCGTGATGGAGAAATTGGTGAGCGCCGACCGCGAGAGGTAGATATTTACCACGGGCTGCTGCTCGCCCATCAGCGCCACCTTCTGCACACCCTCGACCGTAACCACCTGACGCTTGATGCGCTGCGCCCAGTCGCGTATCTCACCCCACGAGAAGCCATCGTCGGCGACAAGACCATAGTAGAGTCCATAGACATCACCGAAGTCATCCTCAACAACCACAGCACCCGCACCCGAAGGCAACATCGGCGTGATGTCGGTCACCTTGCGGCGCAACTCGTTCCACAACTGCGGTATCTCGCGGGCGGGCGTACCCGACTCCAGTTCGACCATAATACGCGAGAGTCCATAGTAGGACTCGGAGGTGATTTTCTTCACCTTGCGCATAGATTGCAACTCGCGCGCGATAGGCTCGGTGATGAGCTGCTCCACCTCAAAGGGCGTTGCACCCTCATAGGCACAACTCACCACGGCGGTCTTCATCACAAAGGTGGAGTCCTCCTTCTTGCCCATCTTCACAAACGCCCACACACCACCCACGATGCAGAGCGCAAGCACAAACCACACAACACTGCGGTGGCGCAAAGAGTAATCAGTCACAGACATACCTAACGATTTAAGATTCTCACCCGTTCACCCTCACGCAGACGATAGACGCCCGCCGAGACCACATCTTCACCCGCCTGCACGCCACGGCGAATGCTCACCATATCACGCCCAAGCAATTCGCCCAACTCCACTGGGGTGAGCACCACCCTGCCATCCACCACTCGCCAGACAAAAGTGCCACCCTCGGCAGGGGCATAGATAGCAGTCAGGGGCACGGCAACCTCATTGGAGGCAGCATCGTAGGTGCGAATCATCACCTGGCAGGTCATACCGGGCGAGATATGATAACCCACCACTTCGCCCTTATCGAGTTTCAGCGACACGGGGAAGCCCGAAGCATCGGAAGCGGTCTTGGCGTAACTGTCAAGGCGAGCCGTAAACAAGCGGTCGGGGTAATTCTCAAAGCAGACATAGTAGCGCGAGGTGGTATCGGAGAGCACCGACATACTCTTCTCGGAGATGGTGAACTCCACCGTGGTGCTTTTAGGATTGACCAGACGCAGGATGGTCTGCCCCGACTCCACACGCTGGTAGGCATCTACATAGGTGCGCTCGATGACGCCATCAAACGGTGCTCGCAACTTGGTCTCCGACAGAAGGTCGCGCGAGTTTTCATAGGTTGACTGCGCCTGAATGTATGCCGCTTCGGCAGCCTCATACTCCTGCTGCGACACGGCATTGCGGTCAAGCAGGCGGCGCATACGCTCATATTGTGAGGTGGCACGCTCATACTGCGAACGGTCGGATGCCACCTGCAACTCCACATCGCGCGGGTCAAGCTGCGCCAGCAATTCGCCTCGGCGGACAAAGTCACCCTTGCCCACATCAACACTCAACACTTGACCCGACAGCTTGAACGCCAGCATCGTGGCATCATCGGCGGTGGACATACCCGCAAAGTCGCGGTCGACATAACTCACCGACTGCGCCTTAGCCACCTTCACACTGCGGGGCGTATCACCCTCCCCGGCGTGATGACCACCACACGAGGCAAGGCAGAGGAGAAGAAAAGAGAAAATCGCTCTACACATAAACAAAAGAAATTGACTTCCATCACTGAAAGTCAATTTCTGTACCAAACAATATGTCTATGTCGCTTTACTCTACAAAATCGATGCTGCGACAATTATATTTATGCTCAATGACGCCATCACTCAGCACCACCAGACCATTCTCGGCACGGAGCATCGTCTTCATCACCGTTGCGTCGATATTGTAGCAACGCACTGGGTCGGACTCATCGAAGCGCTGCCAGGTGACATACTTCAAAGGCTGTGGCGTGAGGCAAATGACAAGCGCATCCTCGCTCTTTGCCAACTCAACCACTCCACGCAGGCGCTCGGCACAACGGCGTGGCAGGTCATCGAAAGTGGTGACACAAAGCATATATACCTTGCCCTTATGTGTGAGCACCTCCTCGGTCGCATTACCCTCGGCGTCGGAGATAGAGAACTCGCTGACAAGGGTCTGGATTGGCGAAGTCTCGTTCTTGACGCGCGTCTCAACCCACTCCCACTTCTTGTCATTCTGCCACTCGGCGTCGTCGATTGAGAACTCACGCAACTTACCCGTGCGGCGGTTGCGGTAGATGAGCACACACTCCTCCTGCTCCTGATCAGCGCCGCCAGTATCGTGCTGCGACTGAATCATCTCATAGAGGTTGGCGCCCTCCTTGTATGGCAGGAAGTCGATGAGCGGCTTGTGGTAGTAGCAATATGCTCCAAGACCCATCGTTATGGTGAAAAAGAGACTTGCGAGAGCCAACTCAACGGGTTTAAAGACAAAAATCTTGTCAGGGCGGTAGCGATACCATATCACTATAACCATCGGCAGGAGCACCAGATTCTTGAAGAAGGTCTCCCACGGAGTCAATCGCACGGCGTCGCCAAAGCAACCGCAATCCTCAACGGGAATCCAGGTGGCACTCAGGAAGGTGAGTATCGTGAAGAACGACATCGACAGCAGCGCAAAGATAGAGACCAGGCGGATGCGCACCCTGAAGAGCAGCATCAGTCCCATCATCATCTCGGCACCGCACAACCAGATGGAGAATATCATTGCCGCTGGCGAGAGCCACTCCAAGCCGTAGATGGAGAGGTACTCATTCACCTTGAGCGCAGTTCCCCACGGATCAACAACCTTCACGAAGCCCGCAAAGACGAAAGAGATTCCGACAATGAAGCAACAGAGGTTGGAGATGCGCTTTAATATCTTTTTACTCTTTTTGCTCATTACTTGTGAGGGTTAATTTTAGGCTCTACGACCTTCATAATACGAGAGAAAATCTCCTCGGGTGATGCCATCTCCTCGTTGTCGGTGCAGTTGACGATATACATATCCTCGTCGCACTCGGCAGCGTCGATATAGACCTGACGCACAGCGCGCTGCAAGTCCATCGACTGCTCGTGGATATCCTGCTTGCCATTCAGATAAGCGCGGTCATCACCCTCACGCTGCTCCTTGAGCTTGCGCTCGGTAAAGGCAAAAGGAACATCCAAAAAGAGCGACACATCGGGCTTTGGAATAGCGAAATAGTCGTACTCGAGGCTCAAAATCCACTTGCGCAACTCATCACGCTTCTCGGCATCGTGCAACTTGGCACACTGGTAACCCACATTTGAATATACATAGCGGTCAACCAGCACCACCTTGCCCTCAGCGAGCCAGCCGTTGATGAGCGTTGCCGCATCACGGCGGTCACCAGCATAGAGCAGAGCCACAATATATGGGTCAACCTGATCAATCGAACCAAGCTCACCTCGCAGGAAGCGGGCAATCATATCGCCAAAATAGGGAGCGTCGAAACGAGGAAAGTGCAAATACTCACACTCAACGCCTCGCTCGGCAAACATCTTTCGCAGATTGGCAATCTGAGTAGACTTACCAGAGCCATCCACGCCCTCAAGAACTATAAACATAATCTTCTCTTTTAGTTTGGTTTTTTGTTTGCTATCTGAGCATTCGCACCGCTCGCTCAACGCCACGATGCAACGCCTCAATTTCGGAACGCGTGTTGTACATCGCAATCGACGCACGACACATACCCGTAACGCCATAGTGCTGCATCACAGGCTCGGCACAATGCTGACCCGTACGCACAGCAATGCCCAACTTGTCGAGAATCATTCCCATATCATAGGGGTGCACACCCTCGACATTAAACGAAACAATCGAACACTTGCCCTCGGTAGTGCCATAGATGCGAAGACCATCCACCTGTGAAAGCAACTGCTCGGCGTAAGCGGTCAATTCGTGCTCATACTGCTCCACGGCCTGCATATCCAAGCCCTGAAGGTATCGCACCGCCTCGCCCAAGCCGATAGCGCCGATATAGTTGGATGTACCCGCCTCATATTTCAACGGCAGAGGAGCATAGGTTGTGCGCTCAAACGACACCCTGTCGACCATATCGCCACCACACAAGAAGGGAGGCATCTGCTCAAGCAACGCCTGCTTGCCATACAAGACACCGATTCCCGTAGGGGCATAGAGTTTGTGACCCGAGAAAGCGTAAAAATCGCAATCAAGCGCCGCGACATCCACACCGCCGTGGACAACACCCTGACAGCCATCGACCATCACGACTGCGCCCGCAAAGTGAGCCTTTTCGATGATATATTTCAAATCGGGACGAGTACCGAGAGTATTGGATGCCTGCGTAACGGCAACCAACTTGCTTCTCTCATCGAGCAACTCATCCAACTTCTCCACCATCAGGCGACCCTCGTCGTCGAATGGCAAGACACGCAACTCAGCACCCTTGCGCTGCGCCATCATCTGCCAGGGCACAATGTTGGAGTGGTGCTCCATCTCGCTGACGATGATGTTATCGCCCTCACGAAGGAACTTCTCGCTCCACGCATACGCCACCGTATTGATTGATGCCGTAGCACCCGCCGTGAAGATAACCTCCTCGCGCGCCGCCGCACCGATGAACGCCCTCACGCTCTCGCGCGCCGCCTCATACATCGAGGTAGCCTCCTCCGAGAGATGATGCACGCCACGATGGATGTTGGCATTCTGCTCACGATGCATACGATTTACCATCTCAATCACACATTCGGGCTTTTGCGCCGTAGCGCCGCTGTCCAGATAGACGAGCGGCTTGCCGTTCACCGAGCGTGAAAGGATGGGAAAATCTTTGCGTATGGTCTCTACATCAAACATCTTTACAGGGTCTCAAGTTTTGCGGTGAGTTCCTGCGCCAAGGCCTCACCAAACTCCGACGAGCGGAGTACAATATCACTCACGAAGCCCTCAATCTGCAAGCGCTTTGCCTGCTGCAGAGAGAGTCCTCGCTGACGCATATACAAAATAGCCTCGCTGTCGAGCTGTCCTACGGTAGCACCGTGAGAACACTTCACATCGTCGGCATAAATCTCCAACTGTGGCTTTGTCTGGATGCGAGCCTCGTCGCCAATGACGATATTGCGCGAGGTTTGCACGGCATCGGTGCGCTGGGCATCGGTCGCCACATAGACCATACCCTCAAACTCGCCCTGCGCCTTGCCGCCCGCAACACCCTTCACCACAGAGTGGCTGCTGCAATCCGAGACATTATGGTTTACCCTCACGCCTACC
>JAFYOF010000003.1 GCA_017560305.1 Alistipes sp. | reverse complement strand
TGCAAGATCGTACGCCGTAAGGGTAAGTTGTATGTGATCTGCAAGAAGAATCCTAAGTTCAAAATGCGCCAAGGGTAATATTCAAACGATTAATTAAAGTAAAGAATTTATGGCACGTATAGTTGGTGTAGATTTACCAAAGAACAAGCGCGGCGTGATCGGTCTTACCTATATTTACGGTATCGGTCGTAGCACGGCGAGCAAGATCCTCGCAGCAGCAGGCATCAGCGAGGATGTAAAAGTAAGCGACTGGACTGACGATCAGGTCGGCGCAATCCGTTCAACAATTGCCGAGATGGGCTTGAAGGTAGAGGGCGAGTGCCGTTCTATCGTACAGCTCAACATCAAGCGATTGATGGATATCGGTTGCTACCGCGGCATCCGTCACCGTCTTGGTCTTCCTGTTCGTGGTCAGAGCACAAAGAACAACGCTCGTACACGCAAGGGTCGCAAGAAGACAGTAGCAAACAAGAAAAAGGCAACAAAGTAATAAATAGGAAGTTATTATGGCAAAGAAAACAGGAACAGTTAAGAAGAAGGTTGTTAAGGTTGGTGCCGTTGGTATGGCTTTCGTACACTCGACCTTCAACAATGTTATCATCACCATCACTAACGAGGTTGGTGAGGTTATCAGCTGGTCATCAGCTGGTAAGATGGGTTTCCGTGGCTCAAAGAAGAATACTCCCTATGCAGCGCAGACTGCAGCCGCAGATTGTGCAAAGGTTGCTTACGATATGGGCTTGCGCAAGGTTAAGGTTTATGTAAAGGGTCCTGGTCAGGGTCGTGAGAGTGCAGTTCGTACTATCCACGGTGCAGGTATCGAGGTAATGGAGATCATCGATGTTACTCCACTGCCACACAATGGCTGCCGTGCTCCTAACCGTCGTCGCGTATAATGCGGGGTTAAAGAGACAACAAAACCTTAATTGAAAACTATTTTTTATTATTAAAAAGTAAAAACAATGGCAAGATATATAGGACCAAAGTCAAAGATCGCCCGTAAGTTCGGCGAAGCTATCTATGGTGCGGATAAGGTGCTTGAGAAGCGCAACTATCCTCCAGGACAGCACGGTCTTGCTCGCAAGCGTAAGAAGAACTCAGAGTATGGCGAGCAGCTTTCAGAGAAGCAGAAGGCAAAGTACACATACGGTATTTTGGAGAAGCAGTTTGCTCGTACTTACGAGGCTGCAGCTCGTATGGGTGGTATCACAGGTGAGAACTTGTTGAAGCTGCTCGAGTGCCGTTTGGACAATGTTGTTTACCGTTTGGGTATCGCTCCTACGCGTGCTGCTGCACGCCAGTTGGTTTCACACCGTCACATCTGTGTAAACGGTTCGGTAGTGAACATCCCTTCATACACATTGAAGGTTGGTGATGTAGTATCAGTACGCGAGAAGTCAAAGAGCCTTGAGGTAATCACTGCATCAGTTGCAGGTTCTACTAGAAGCCGCTACGCTTGGTTGGAGTGGGATGGCGCTACAATGAGTGGCAAGTTCCTCCAGAAGCCAGAGCGTGAGGAGATTCCAGAGAACATTAAGGAGCAGCTGATCGTCGAGCTGTACTCGAAGTAGTAATTAAACAAATTCAATAAATTATGGCAATATTAGCATTCCAGAAACCTGAAAAGGTTATTATGCTCGAAGCTACTGCATCGTTCGGAAAGTTTGAGTTCCGTCCGTTGGAGCCTGGTTTCGGTATGACTGTCGGCAACGCTTTGCGACGCGTTTTGCTCTCATCATTGGAGGGTTATGCAATTACGACCGTAAAGGTAGCCGGAGTGAACAATGAGTTTGCCGCTATCCCGGGTGTGATGGAGGGTATGATGGATATCATCCTCAAGCTCAAGCAGGTACGCTTCCTTCGTACGGTAGATAATCAGGAGTCTGAGAAGATCACCGTGAATGTTGCGGGTGTTACCGAGCTGACAGCAGGTTATATCTCTAACTACCTCTCATCGTTCAAGGTCCTTAACCCAGAGCTCGTAATTTGCCACTTGGCTCCAGGTAGCAAGATGCAGATTACAATCACTATCGGTAAGGGTCGCGGATATGTGCCTTCAGAGGAGAACGCTCCTATCGCAGCAGGCGAGTTGGATGTTCTTCCTATTGACTCTATCTTCACGCCCATCAAGAATGTCAAGTACTCGATTGAGGATTACCGCGTCGAGCAGAAGACCGACTATGAGAAGTTGAATTTGGAGATTACTACCGACGGTTCGATCCATCCTAAGGAGGCCTTGAAGGAGGCTGCCAAGATTTTGATCCAGCACTTTATGCTTTTCTCTGACGAGAAGATCACAATCAATATGGACGACACCAGCGAGAACGATACTTTGGATGATGAGGCATTGCGTATGCGCCAGCTTCTGAAGACAAAGCTCTCGGATCAGGACTTGAGCGTTCGTGCGCTCAACTGCTTGAAGGCAGCTGATGTTGATACCGTAGGCGATTTGGTTAAGCTCAACCGCAACGAATTGCTGAAGTTCCGTAACTTCGGTAAGAAGTCGCTCACAGAGTTGGATGAGTTGTTGGCATCGCTGAATCTTAAGTTCGGAATGGACGTATCTATCTACAAACTTGATAAAGATTAATTATGAGACACAATAAGAAATTTAATCACCTTGGCAGACAGGCGGGTCACCGTAAGGCGATGCTTTCAAATATGGCTTCATCGCTTATCCTGCACAAGCGTATCGAGACTACAGTTGCGAAGGCAAAGGCAGTTCAGATGTTCATCGAGCCACTCGTAACAAAGTCAAAGGAGGATACTACTCACTCTCGTCGTGTAGTTTTCTCATACCTCAAGCAGAAGGAGGCTGTTACAGAGTTGTTCCGCACAATCGCTCCAAAGATCGCAGAGCGTCCAGGAGGTTACACTCGTATCCTCAAGACTGGTTTCCGTCTTGGCGATGCTGCTGATATGTGCATCATCGAGTTCGTTGACTTCAACGAGGCTTACACACTCGGCACAGTTCCTACAGCAGAGGAGGCAAAGCCAAAGACTCGTCGTTCACGCAGCAAGAAGACAACTGACGCTGTTGAGGACGCTACAGTAGTAGCAGAGAAGAAGGCAAAGGCTCCACGCGCTTCAAAGGCAACAGCTGTTAAGGCTGCTCCAGTAGCGAAGAAGACCAATGTAGGTAAGAAGATGTAATTTGCAGCGTCTTTAGGCGCAGTGAAATATATCAACGAAGGGTTCGTTCCATTTGGGACGAACCTCTTTTTTTTAAGGCGTCACGCCTTATTTCACATTTTCTTTGTGGGAGGAAAGTAATGGAATAAATTTTATCTTTGGAGGCTGGGGGGGGGTGACGCGCAAAGCGCGTTACGCCTCCAAAGATACGCCCCTTTAGGAGGCGAGATAAATAAAAATGTCATTTGATATGTGACGGATGAAAAAGAAAGTAATAAAAAATCTCTGCATAGCACACCATCTTTCGAAAAATTATGTAAATTTGTAATGTCGCAGAGTGCGGCACATATATATTAAGAAGTGTATTCTTATTCCTTGACGGTGAACTTCGACAACTCATTTGTGGTAGGGAATAACGGATGCTCTGCTTTGGTATGTATTATGTTGATTTCAACATATATAGCCAAGGTGTGAGTCGTTATATCTACCAATGGCAGTCGAAGGCCTTCCGTCAGATAGAATCGGGCTCACACTTTCTGTATATATGGGTGTGAATATTTGATGCTTGTTGAGAGTCGGACAGGCGTAGAGTTATGTTATGGTGACTTTTATAATTTTTATGGTTGCTATTACGATGCAATGTATTGATGCGTTAGCTGGTTTATTCTTGCGATAGAGTATAATTCTGTGCCATTCAATACAAAAAAACAGCCCGACCATTTGGTCGGGCTGCTCTTATCTATACCATCGGGATTAATCCTCGTCAGTATCTGTGTAAGCCTTCAAGAGCTTATCCTGTACATCCGATGGCACCTGCTCGTAAGATGCGAACTGCATTGTGTATGTAGCAGCACCTGATGTGAGCGATGACAACGATGTAGAGTAGCGATACAACTCTGCCAATGGCACGCGTGCGTTCAAGCGGTCGAAGCCCTTGTCAGACTCCATACCCATAATCATCGCGCGGCGGTTCTGCAAGTCGCTCATCACTGAACCCATATACTCGCTTGGTGTCAATACCTCGACATTGTAGATAGGCTCCATAATCTTTGGACCAGCGTTGCGGAACGCATCCTTGAACGCGTTACGAGCAGCGAGCTTGAACGAGATTTCGTTAGAGTCTACTGGGTGCATCTTACCATCGTAGATGATAACGCGGATGTCGCGTGCGTAAGAACCTGTCAATGGACCTTCATCCATCTTCTCCATTACACCCTTCAGGATAGCTGGCATAAAGCGTGCGTCGATAGCACCACCCACGATTGAGTTGTAGAACTGCAACTTGCCGCCCCAATCGAGGTCATACTCCTCCTTACCCTTGATATTCACGGTAATCTCCTTACCTGCCACCTTATACTTTGTAGGCTCTGGCATACCCTCGTAGTAAGGCTCGATAACCATATGTACTTCACCGAACTGACCAGCACCACCAGACTGCTTCTTGTGGCGGTAGTCTGCCTGAGCTACCTTTGTGATAGTCTCACGATATGGAATCTTTGGAGCGAAGAACTCAATCTCCATCTTGTTCTCAGTCGAGAGGCGGCTCTTGAGGATGTTCAAGTGGTGCTCACCCTGACCCTGAATGATGGTCTGCTTCAACTCCTTTGAGTACTCAACCAAGATAGTTGGGTCCTCGTACTTAGCGTCATTCAACAACTTGCCGAGCTTCTCCTCGTCACCCTGCTCCTTTGCCTTCACAGCAGCGCGGTAGCGTGGCTCTGGGAATACGATAGGCTCAACCTTGACATGAGCGCCCGCAGCAGCCAATGTGTCGTTTGTGCGTGTGCCCTTGAGCTTCACTGCGCAACCGATGTCGCCAGCCGAGAGCTCAGTAACCTTGATACGGTTCTTACCTGCAACGGCGAAAATCTGCGAGAGCTTCTCCTTGTTGCCTGTGCGGCTGTTCACGAGCTCCATACCCTCTGAAATCTTACCACGAACTACGCGGAAGTAGGTAATCTCACCGATATGCTGCTCAATCTGGCTCTTGAATACGAATACCACTGTTGGCTGTGATGCGTCAGCAACCAACTCCTCGCCCTCGATAGAGGTGAACTTAGGAGCAACGGTAGGAGTAGTAGGGCCTGGAGCAACATTGATGATGAACTCCATCAAACGCTTTGTACCGATGTCGCGCTTTGCCGAGCAGCAGAAGATAGGCATAACCTCGCGGTTAGCAACGCCGAGCTTCAAACCTGAACGGATATCGTCCTGTGTCAATGCGCCCTTCTCGAAGTAGAGCTCCATCAATGCGTCATCATATACTGCAGCAGCCTCCGAGAGCTCCTGGTTGAGTGCCAAAGCGTACTCCATCTGATCCTCTGGGATATCCAACTCCTCGCGAGTACCGTTCTCGTCGGTGAAGCGGTACATCTTCATCATCAATACATCGATGAAAGCGGTGAAGCCAGGACCAACCTCCACAGGGTACTGAACGATAACAGGCTTAACGCGTGAAGCCGCGCGGATGCCCTCAATCATATTGTCGAAGTTAGCCTTTTCGCCGTCGAGCTGGTTGATAACACCAATCAAAGGCTTGTTCAGGATGCGAGCGTAGCGTGACTGAATCTCGTCACCCACCTGCCATCCGTTCTGAGCATTCATCACGAGGATACCAACATCACCCACCTTGAATGCTGAATATAAGTTACCGCAGAAGTCGTCTGAACCTGGACAGTCGATGATGTTGAGCTTACGACCCATAAACTCTGTGAAGAGAGTTGTTGAGTAGATCGAACGCTTGTATTCGTGCTCGATATCGGTATTGTCCGAGAGAGTGTTATTTGTTTCGATGCTACCTCTGCGGTCGATGACCTTGCCTTCGTATGCCATCGCCTCAGCAAGGGTAGTCTTACCCGCACCTGGGGCTCCAATAAGAACAATGTTCTTAATTTCCATTGCTGAATAATTTTTCATATTCTTTGAAGTTTTATTTTAGGTTTTACTTTTAGGTCGGTTTTAGTACCCATCGTTTGCTATGGGCGTTCAAAATATAAAGTTACGAAGATTTTTTTAATCTCCAACAAAAATCTCCAAAAAATAATAAAGATTCGCGCATAAATTAAAATTTACGGGAAGTTTCCGTGTGAAAATTCAAATTTAAGTATTGTGCCACGCGTTTGTGAAAATTATTCATCACTTGCCCACACCTTTATTATAATAGGAGGAATGGTGATTTTAGGGTAGGGGAGGAAAAAGAGAGGGAAATGATTGAGGAATAAAAATTTATCTTCGGGGGCGGGCAGGGCAGGCGTAACGCCTGTTTTACATTTTCTTTGCTACAAATGAATTTTATCTTCGGGGACGGTTGGGCAGGCGTAACGCCTGTTTTGCATTTACTTTGCTACAAATGAATTTTATCTTCGGGGCGGTTGGAAAGCGCGTTACGCCCCAGAAGATACGCCTCGCCACGAGGCGAGATTAAAATAATGTCATTCCCCATTTTCACATCTTGTAACATTAGGAAAACAGGTTAGGGTGTAAGTGAAAATGATGGGAATCTACCTTTGTTGGATAGGGCGTTGGGACGAGAGAATAGCAATAAATCTATCTTCGTTGGCGGAGGAGGCAATCTCTAATTTTGAATTTTAACCCACCGCAAGGGTGGCTTTTCGCTGCTCCGCTCGGCAGGCGTAACGCCTGTTTTACAAAAGAGCGAAAAAAATTCTGCCCAACCCCCAATAATTCTGAATTTTGAATTAACAAAAAAGGCTGCCCGTGGGCAACCTTTTCTATAAAAATATCAACGAGAAAAACTCTACTTGTAAATCTCCTCGCGAGGCAACTTCTTGTCGAGGTTGGCTGTGCCGAGAACCATAATGGCGAGGGCTGTGGCAGCCTGCTCCTGATACTCGGGGATGCTCTTGTTGTAGATGTCACGCTCGGTGTGCCAAATCTCGCCGTACTCGAATCCGTAGCCCGTAGGGTCGGTCCACTCATACATCTGCAGGGTAGGGATGCCCGCCACCGCGAATGTCGATGAGTCGTTTCCGCCGAGGTTCTTTGGCTTGTCGTAAGGCTTGAGTTCGTTAATCTTGAAGCCGTACTGTGGGTACAACTGACGCAATGGCTCAGAAATCTTCTCATACTCCTTCACCAGTGACTTTGGCGCCGAGAAACCAGTGTAAGGCATAGGTCCGCCATCGCGGTTGAACATATTCGAAATCTTATCCTTCATCTCTGGGTGTGCCTTCAGCCACGCCTGTGATCCGAGCAGACCGAACTCCTCGGCAGCAAAGAGTACGAAGATGATTGTGCGGTCAGGCTTTGCACCCGACATCGCAATCATTCTCGCAGCCTCCATCACAGCCGATACGCCCGAGCCGCAATCCACGCCGCCCGTAGCCACATCGTATGAGTCGAGGTGCGCGCCCACGATGACATACTCGTCGGGGTACTTCGCGCCCTTGATTGTCGCCACAACATTGTTGTAAGCCACAGGACCTATCTTAAAGTAGTTGCGGATGTCGAACTCCAGCTGCACATTTCTTCTTTCGCGCGCCATACGGTAGATGTGGTCGAACTGATGCTCATCGAGGATGATGTTTGGCACGGTTGGCAACGAGTCGAAAGGAATCTTTTCGCGGATGACATCGCGGTCATAGAGTGCGCAGATAGGCACCGAGCCCTTCTGCACAAAGCCGAGGACGCCCGCCTCGACCATTTGGTTGTAGAACAGCGGAGCTGTGTCGTCGTCGATGTGCTTCTTCTCACCATCCTCGCCCGAGTGCTCACGATTCCACTTCTCGGCCTCGGCGTTGGCAGCGATAATCTGCTCGCGTCGCTCGTCCCACTCCTTGCCGTAGCCGAATGACCAGCCGCGGTTGTGTCCGTTCAGCAGCACCCACGAGCCCTTGAGCAGATGTTTTACGCGGTTTACCTGCTCCTGTGTGCGTGGCTCGATAACCACATGACCACGCTGTGGGCCTTTCGTTCCTGCGGTGTAGGATGGTGTTGCGAAATGGAGCGGCATATGCTCCTCGCCAGTCATCTGACCCCACCAGCCGCCACGGTTGAAGCCCACGCTCAACTCGCCCGCCTTCTCTACGGCAACCTCATAGCCCCACTGCTCGAAGCAGCGGACAGCCCAGTCGGCGGCGTTGTCGCAGGCGTCAGAGCCCGCTGGGCGACCACCAAAGCGGTTACACAATATGTCGAGATGCTGCATCGTGCGGTTATCCTCACGCGCCATCTCCATAATCTTCTTCACTGCGGCACTCTGTCCCCAACCAAGTGTGGGCAACACAGCGAGTGCCAGAATTAAAAGTCTCTTCATTATTAAATACTTCTATAAATAACTATCTGTTTCTACTTTTTCGTAGCGACGGTTTCGCCTCAATCTGCTCTGCCCGCATCGTGGCAATGGGGTGCAAGGGTGGATAGGCGACAGCGTTAGAGATTTTTGGTTGAAAACTCATATCGCGCTGAATATTCATATAATAACACTTTAGCGCAAGTTTCCTATCAAGCCCATTTTCGCGAATGATGGCTTCAAGTAGAAGTCTCTCTTTCTCTTTTGCAGATAAAAATTCCAATGGCAAATCTTGTTGATAGATTGAAACAACTTTATTCGCAGTATGAGTGTTTTGTCTCCTCTGATACTTTGATTTCAACTCCTCTAAATCTCGTTTTGATGCTGGCGCAAGCGCATAGCGGTATATGTTGCGTCGCGAATCGCCATTAGGGAATGAAATATCCTTAATAATCAACAATGAATCTGAGAAATGGGTAATATCGGATGCACTATAAGAACACTCTTCTTGTGTTAGGAAACATCCTATTCCTCTGTCTTGTGTATCATAGTTCTCGTATAGTATTGTTGCACAATCGGAAAAATGGAATAAAATTTCTTTGTACGGGAATATTATCTTCCCGCCAATATAACCATATCTTTGCCCATACTTATACGCTTCTACTACTCGCCAGCAGGGTGTGGTCTGCATAACGCTTAATATAGAGTCAATGGTCTGTTTGGTGGGTGCCACTCTCTCTATATGCCCTTGTTGAGCAAGAGCGCAAACGCTAAATGTGAGAAGCAAAATAATAATTAGAAAAAATTTATTTCTCTTTATAATGGGCATAAATGAATATTCTTTTCATAATATAAGCCTTGCTGAAGTCGAATAAAAAATGGGGGCTGTCGGGAGTGCCCGACAACCACCCACTAAAGTCTGAAATTCGATTACTTCTGCTTCTGCCAGATAAGGGCTGATGAGCCGAGGATAGCGGCATTCTTGCCCTCGATACCTGAAGGCAACAACTCAACCTTGTTCTTGAACATAGGCAACATATTCTCCTCCATATACCACTTTGTAGGCTCGAAGATGTGCTTGCCAGCCTTTGCCAAGCCACCGAAGAGGATGATAGCCTTTGGAGATGTAGTAGCAACCAGGTCAGCCAATGCCTTACCCAATACCTCGCCAGTGTAGCGGAATGCCTCCTTTGCGATAGCGTCGCCCTTGTCAGCAGCGATTGAGAGCATCACAGCCTCGAACTTTGAGAATGGAGTGTCGCGCAACTCGCTGTCGCAGTTCATCTTTGCCATCAACTCAAACGCCGTACGCTTGATACCAGTAGCCGATGCGTAAGCCTCCAGGCAACCACGGCGACCGCAACCGCACTCGCGGCCTGTCACGCGGCTATCAACCATAATGTGGCCATACTCGCCTGCGAAACCATCGTGACCGTAAATCATCTCGCCGTTGCTCACGATACCAGAGCCGAGACCTGTACCGAGAGTGATGACAACATAGTCATCCATACCCTTTGCGTTACCGAACACGCCCTCGCCGATAGCGGCAGCGTTAGCGTCGTTTGTGATGAGCACCTCCACGCCTGGGAAATACTTCTTCACATCGTCCACGAAGTAGAACATACGGCGGCTCTCGTCTGGATTAGGCTCGTCGTCGCGGAACTTCCAAAGGTTTGCTGGAGTCTCGATAGTACCCTTGTGGTAGTTTGCGTTAGGCGCACCGATACCGATACCAATCAACTCAAAGTCGAACGATACGCTGCTGATGAGCGCCTTCATCGACTCGCACAAAGTCTTTACATAGTTCTCGTAATCGTCAAATTTCTTGTATCTCTCGGTTGAGATTGCTGACTCACAAAAGATCGTACCCTCCTCGTCAACCAAACCGAATGCTGTATTTGTACCGCCAATGTCGATACCCATAGCCAATTTTTTCATAACTCTTAAAGTTCTTTATTGTTAAAAATTAATGTTTATACTGTAGTTGGTTTGTCAAAGTTAATGATAAAATTCTTTTTCTTCAAACTTTTTATTAAATTTGGGGCATTAACATTGAAAAAATTTTCTTGCGATGAGAAACAACGAAGAAATATTGTCTCTGTTTGAGAACTATCTCGCTCAGATTCAACTCCCCGAGGAGCCACAACTTTTGTACCAGCCAATCCTCTATGCGATGTCGGGTGGCGGCAAGCGCATCCGCCCTACGCTGCTGCTTTTGTGCTGCGAGGCGTTTGGTGGTGATGTGCGCGAGGCTATGTCGGCAGCCTCGGCGGTGGAGATGTTCCACAACTTTACCCTGCTGCACGACGACATTATGGACAACGCCGTGGTGCGCCGTGGCAAGCCATCGGTATTTGCCGAGTGGGGCGAGAATGTAGCCATTCTGTCGGGTGACGCTATGATGATTTACGCCTACAAGTTGTTGCGCAATGTGCCCGAGGAGAAGTTGCCACGCATCCTTGACATCTTCACCGAGATGGCTTTGCAGGTGTGTGAGGGTCAGCAGTACGATATGGACTTCGAGCATCGTCAGAAGGTCGCTGTAGCGGAGTATATGAATATGATTGAACTCAAGACCTCTGTTCTGCTGGCGGGCTCGGCGATGATTGGCGCTATTCTGGGCAATGCCTCGGAGGAGGACTCGCGCAAGATTTACCGCTATGCGTTGGAGTTGGGTCTGGCGTTCCAGTTGCAGGATGACCTGCTCGACAGTTATGGCACCGAGAAGGTGCTCGGCAAGCGCATCGGTGGCGACATTCTGGAGGGTAAGAAGACCTGTCTGATGCTCAACGCTATGAGCCGCGCTACGGAGGAGGATCGTGAGGTTTTGCGTAACACCCACCTCGATGCGTCGCTCTCTGACGACGAGAAGATTGCCCGTGTGAAGGAGGTCTACGACCGTTACGACATTCCACGCATCATCAACCAGCAGATTACAACCCGCTTCGAGCGTGCGTTGTCAATCCTTTCGACGCTGGAGATTGAGGAGGAGCGCACCATCTACCTCAAGGAGTTCGCCCAGAACCTGATGGGCAGAGAGAAATAGAAATTCAAAATTATAGAGCGCCTCGTTTCGGGGCGTATCTTCGGGAGCGTAACGCGCTTTGCGCGTCACCCCCCCCCGCTCCCGAAGATCAAACAAAATACTTATGACAATTAAAAGAAAAGATATCGAGATTATGGCGCCCGTGGGGTGTATGGAGTCGTTGCACGCAGCCATCAAGGCGGGTGCCGATGCCATCTACTTCGGTGTGGGCGTGTTGAATATGCGAGCAAAGTCGGCAGTGAACTTCACCCTCGACGACCTCGCCAATATTGTGAAGATTGCCCACGAGGCGGGCGTTAAGACCTACCTCACCGTAAACACCATCCTCTACGATAACGAGATGGAGGCGGTGCGCGAGGTTATCGACCGCGCCGTTAAGGAGGGCATCGACGCCGTTATCGCGGCAGATGTCGCCGCCATTATGTATTGCCGCAAGGTGGGTATGGAGGTGCATATCTCGACCCAGTGCAACATCTCCAACATCGAGGCTGCCGAATTCTACTCGCAGTGGGCTGATGTGGTTGTGCTGGCACGCGAGTTGAGCCTTGAGCAGATTGCCCATATCTCCCAGCAGATTGAGGAGCGCGACCTGCGTGGTCCTCGCGGCGAGCGCCTGCGCATCGAGATGTTCGCCCACGGAGCGTTGTGTATGGCTATCTCGGGCAAGTGCTATTTGAGCGAGCACGAGTCACACTGCTCGGCAAACCGAGGTGCGTGCCGACAGATTTGCCGCCGCAAGTATATCATCACCGACGAGCAGACGGGTCATCAGTTGGCAACCGATGGCCGCTACATCCTCTCTCCAAAGGATTTGTGCACAATCGACTTCCTCGACAAGTTTATCTCGGCGGGTGTGCGCGTCTTGAAGATTGAGGGTCGAGCGCGTGGCGCGGAGTATGTGAAGCGTGTGGTGGAGAGTTACGATGCGGCGCTGAAGGCTATGGAGGCGGGCGAATATACCCCCGAACTGGCAGCATCACTCAAGGAGCGTCTGCTGACTGTCTTTAACCGCGGCTTCTGGGAGGGTTACTATGCTGGTCGCCCAATGGCGGAGCATACGGCTCACTACGGCTCATCGGCTACCGAGCGCAAGGTCTATGTCGGCAAGGTGACTAACTTCTTCAAGAAGATTTCCGTTGCCGAGGTGCTGACCGAGGCGGACACCATCAGCGAGGGCGATAACCTCATCTGGATGGGCGAGACCACAGGCGCTGTGGAGCAGCGTGCCGAGGGTTTGACCCTCCACGAGAAGGTCGTTGCCCACATCCCCAAGGGTGTCTATTGCTCAATCAAGGTGCCCGAGTTGGTGCGCCGCGGCGATAAACTCTATAAGATGGTGCCAGCGGCAGAGGCAACACATTAGAAATTCAAAATTTAGAATTCAAAATTCAAAATTGAATTTCGGCAGTTGTGCCTAAAAATTCCTCACCTTCTGATGCTTCTCGGTTGAGTCAAGAATGAATTGAGCAGAAAGAGCAGGAATTTAGTGGAAGCAAAGTAAAGGAATAAAAACTTAAAACTACAAAATATTATGTTTACAAAAGAGATTTATATGGCGCGTCGTGCGGAGTTGTGCCGTCGCGTTGGCAAGGGATTGAT
>JAFYOF010000017.1 GCA_017560305.1 Alistipes sp. | reverse complement strand
GAATATTCAAGAATCATAACATAATATTTCTACCGAGGACCGTGCGTATGGTCCCGGCTGTTTACGAAAAATATTATGTTATTCTTTCAATTCCAGTTGAGCCGAACAGCTCGTAATACAAAAGTACAAAATATATTTAAATTGAGTTCATACAACCACAAAAAAACTATCGTAATAATCTCTCAACAGCTTATTTAGGTCTCATTTTTGACCATTAAGCCATATCTTCGGCATACCGCCGAGCGACATACAGAAAAAGTTGAAGCGCCACATTTTGGGAGTGTGGCGCTTCTGCATTTAGATTGGTTATGAGAGTTATTTCTTTGGCACAACGGTGACATTCACCGCCTGTACACCCTTGCCGTTGTCACCAACCTCAAACTCGACATTCTGACCCTCGGTCAGCGCCTTGAAGCCCTCGGCGATGATACCTGTGTAGTGTACAAATATTTCACGGCCCTCCTCTGTCAGGATAAAGCCATATCCCTTCTTGCTGTCAAACCACTTTACTTTGCCTGTCATAGTAGTAATGTTTAGTCTAAAATAAATCTGTAATTAGGTTGGTTCTAATTCAAAGGTAAGCATATTTTTTGAATCCGCAAAAAAATAGTTACATTTTTTCATCCTCCACATCTGCGCCACAGCGCACGCAGACCCATATTCTACGCCAACTCACTACCTCACAACGGCAAAAGTGCTTACAGATAATAAGGTTTTGTAAAAGGCTATTTTACATCGCGCAACAACCTGCGATTATAAATCCCAAACCAATAGCCAGAAGGATAATATCAATTATCAGACCCAAACAACCGAGTGTTGCATCGTATCCTACTACAGCCCAGAAACATAGTCCCACCATTATCAATGATATTCCCAATGGAGCAGCAAACATCACGCACAAGGCGACAATAAATATAATTGTAAATATCAATCTCATAAATCTGTTGATTAAGTTAGATGTACACTATAAGATAACTTGATGATATAAAATATTCTCAATTATAATTCTACACGAATAACATTACCCTTTGAATCTGTAAATTTACCCGTAACAATATGCACTAAATCCACAAACGCCCACACAAAATAACCTCCAGCAGTAAAAAATTGTAAAATTCCAGTTCCTATTTTACCTACATAGAAACGATGTCCTCCAAATATTCCAAAGAAAACACAGAGCAACAATGTAATAATCCATTTACGAGGGGCTTTAGTTGTTTTTGCATGCTCCCTCGACTCATTTACGACCAATGAAGTTCCCTCACTTCTAGAACTATGTGACGACGACTCTGATTTAGGAAACGAAGATGCCGAAAAAGAGGATGTAGTATGCGAAGTGTTCGACAATGATGTCGAGATGGACGCACTTACCACAGAAGAACTCAATGATGAAGATGATACATTAAAAAAATCTCCATCCATCTCATCCTCTTCTTGTATTATCCAGTATTCTTCTCTCTTCTCCTGTTTTATTCGCTTTTCTTCTCTCCCCTCTTGTTTTCTTTGCTGCTCTTCCTCTTTTTTACTTTTCTTCGCATCCTTTGCCTTCTCTTTTGCCCTAGCAAGTCGCTCTCGTTTTTCTTTTAGCGCACGCTCAGCAGCTAAAACATTAACATCGTAACTATTTCCAAGTTTCCCATTAGGCAAGCAGGAATTTTTAGGGCTATTCCGATAATTACCATTCGCTTTTGCTGTTTCACGACTCCTTTTTGCACTAGCTAGTTGCGCCTCTGCTTCTTTCACATAACTTTCAGCCATTCTTACATCGTAATCTTCATCAAAAAATCCCATAGTAAAAATATTTATTTAGCACGCCTACTCTTTATGGTTTTCGGCATTCTCCATTTATATTATTCTTATTAAATATCTCTAAAAACACACCTCCATAAAGTAATGTTCTCCATAATTAACCCACTCCGCCTTGTAACTCTCGCGAAGATTAATAGTCTGTCCCTTGCTATTCGTTTGACTCTGAGTTATTTGAGGAGCTAATTTAATTCCCGCAGTTGTATTCTTGTTTGCATAATTTCCGTTATTTGTATATACAAACTCATAACATAACAACGAAGAATCATTTGCCTGATAGCGTTCCAAATTTTCAATATCCTGCATCACGGCAAAACGATTATCAGTACTTGCATCTTGATTTTTATTATAATTAAAGCATTTTAACTCAATCGCAACAGAGGTGCTAATTTCTCTATTTGAAAGCGTGAGAAAAATATCACAACGAGCCTTACCATTACCACTTTTTACTGACGCTTCAATATCTTGAGGGGTTTCAAGCGCTATTGAAAATCTATCATCATCTGAAAATTCATACAATTGTCCAACCTGCTTCAATAATACACCAAACTGCATTTGTAGCGACGCCTCGTTATGGACAACAATATTTCCCACCGCAATCTTATTGCAAAGGATGTCGTATGCAACAGACACTATCTGTTTCATTCGCTCTTTTAAATCGATTGGTTGCATCATATACAACAAACTATCCCCTCAACTCCAAAAGGTGATTAATAAAAAAAAAGAAAAGGTGGAGCTGATTTCGTCTATCTAATCGAAGGTTGTGGAAAGACCCAAGCAAAAATAAACGATACGATACCCCACACTTGGATAGTATGGGGTGTATGCACAAAGAGCGTGCATAACCACATCACTATACAAGAAATGAGTGCTGTTCGTTGCCCTTTTGCTTTGAAAACTTCCACATTTTAGATTAAGGACAGTGCGAAAACACTTTCATAAATATGTCTGCCTTGCGCATTTTCAACGCACGACACAACAAATATAGAAAATAATTTTCACATTTGAACAACACTCATATATCCTTTTGAGATATTTTTCCTCTGCAAAGTTCTATAAAACAATCTTTGCGCGCAATAGGCAACACGATTGCAATTAAAATTTGTTGATTATAATTTGAGAGAAGAGGTTTCATAAAAACAGATGCAAAATAGCACCCAACTCTCGCCCAGAGGTATAGATACAAAAAAGGGTAAGCTACTTATATCGCACCGCTACAACCTAATACCCTTGCTTGCTTCCACACCTGGGGGATTCTCAGGGAGCTGGTCGTATAAGACTTACCCGAGTGCAAAAGTAGAAAAATAAATTCGAAATTCAAAATTCGAAATTCAAAATTGTTGAGATTTTTGCAAAAAACTTAAAAATAGACTCCATTTTGCATTGTTCAACCTCTATTTGTGGTTGAAAATCTCTTTCGCGTGTTGCTTTTTTTCTGCTTTAGATGTATATTTGTAACTTACAATAAATAAAGTAGAGTATGAAGAAAATATTTATATGGTCGTTCGTTGTCGGACTTATTTTGGGCGCGGCAGTTGCTGTGTGGGGCGTTATCTCGTTTAAGGGTAATGCGGTGGTTGAGGCGAAGGAACTTTACATCTCGCGCAACACCACCTACGAGGAGTTGCTCGACTCGCTCAAGCCCTCAATCAAGCACCATCTGGCGTTTGACCTCTATGCCCAGCGCCTCGAACTAAAGGATAAATATAAGGTGGGTCACTATGTCGTGGAGTCGGGAATGAATGTGATTGAGATTGTGCGTATGCTCAAACTCGGCTTGCAGACGCCCGTAAATGTGACGATGAACAATGTGAAGATTCCCGCGCAGTTGGCTGGCAAACTCGCCAAGCAGTTGGAGGCCGACTCGGTGGAGATTGTAAAGGTGCTCACCGACAAGGCTCTCGCCAAGCGACTGGGCTTCAGCAGTGAACTGACAATGTTTTCAATCTTCCTGCCCAACACCTACGAATTTTACTGGACCGTCAAGCCCGAGGAGTTCGTCGAGCGAATGTACAAGGAGTACAAGCGATTCTGGACCGAGGAGCGCGACCAGAAGCGCAAGCGCTCGGGGCTGAACCGCGTGGAGGTGGCGACGCTGGCGTCAATCGTATATGAGGAGACCCGCAAGGTGGATGAGATGCCACGCGTGGCGGGTGTATATATCAACCGCCTGAAGAAGGGAATGCCGTTGCAGGCCGACCCAACAATCAAATATGCAATGCAGGACTTTGGTCTGCGCCGCATCTTGAAGAGTTACCTTAAGTACCCTTCGCCCTACAACACCTACATCAACAAGGGTCTGCCACCATCGCCAATATGTATGCCGAGCACAGAGGCTATCGACGCGGTGCTGAACTTCGAGAAGCACGAATACCTCTACTTCTGCGCCCGCCACACATTCGACGGCTACCACAACTTCGCAAAGACCTACAACGAGCATCTGCAAAATGCCCGCCGATATCAGCAAGAGTTGAACAAGCGCAAAATTATGAAGTAACGATATGAAAATCGTAATCCTCGGACCTGCCCACCCCTATCGTGGCGGACTTGCAAGCATTATGGAGACAATGGCGCGCGAGTACCAGAGCCGCGGCCACGAAGTGAAGATTTACACCTTCACAGTACAGTATCCTTCGCTGCTCTTCCCTGGCAAGAGCCAGTTTGTGAGCACCCCAGCGCCCGCCGACCTGCACATCGAGCGTGTGATGAACACGGTCAATCCGCTGAACTGGGTGCAGTTGGGTCTGCGACTGAAGCGCGAGCGACCCGATATGGTGCTGATGAAGTATTGGACTCCGTTTATGGCGCCCTGCTTCGGCACGGTGGCACGCATAGCACGCACGAATGGTGTGACGAAGGTCATCTGTCAGGTGGATAATGTCGAGCCGCACGAGCACCACATCATCGACCGCCCCTGCAACCACTACTATCTGGGTGGCGTGGATGGCTATGTATATATGTCCGAGCAGGTGGGCAACGAACTCAAGGCATATACCAAGGCTCCGATGATTTTCTCGCCACACCCTATGTTTGAGAACTTTGGCGAGAGCGTCGAGCGCACGGAGGCGTGCCAGAAGTTGGGACTTGACCCAGCAACCGACTACTCGCTGTTCTTTGGTCTGATACGCGATTACAAGGGGCTTGACCTGCTACTGAAGGCGTGGGCACAATGGGCTCCCGAGGGCAGAAAGTTGGTTGTCGCTGGCGAGTTCTACGCCTCACGCGAAAAGACATACGCCCTAATTGAGGAGCTGGGATTGCAGGAGAGGATTGTGATGCACGAGGGCTTTGTTGCCGATGAGGATGTGCGCTACTACTTCTCGGCGTGCGACTCGCTGCTGCTGCCCTACCGCACGGCAACGCAGAGCGGTGTGACACAGATTGCCTATAACTTCTCCATGCCGATGCTTGTAACTGGCGTTGGCGGTCTGCCCGAAATCGTTCCCGACGGCAAGGTCGGCGTGGTGTGCGAGCCCACGGTGGAGGGCATCCTCGAGGGCCTTAAACGCCTCTACAATGGCGACAACCTCACCCACCTGAAGAGCAACTTCGCCGAAGAGCGCAAGCGCTTCTCGTGGTCAGCAATGTGCGACAAGTTGCTGGAGGTTTATAAGATGTCAAAAGAATAAGAAAAGCCTGCCAAAATCAAATTGGCAGGCTTTTACTTTACTTGCATCTCTACTACTCGCCCTTTGCGAGTTTGATGATGGCGGCGGGGATGCCGACCTCATAGTCGACCTCGTCGAGCTCAACATCTCCTCCAAGGTGTTCATAGAAGAACGATATCGCCTCGGCATCAGGCAGACCTCTGAGATAGTCGCCCAGCCACTCCTCAAATGCCTCGTTCTCATCCTCCTCAATTGCCTCCTCGTCCAACTCGTCATAGGTGAGATATTTCTCCGCATCGTACTCAAACTTGAAGCCGCAATGTTCCTTGCAGTGCTCCTTCACCTCGTCAAAATCGTACTCGCAATATCCGCTCTCGTAACTTTCCCAGAGCCAATGTAACTCCTCGGCGTCACTCGCCACTTCACGATAGGCGTCATCGAGTTTCTCAAATATTTCGGGGTGCAACTCCTCAAGTTCCATCTCCTCGACATCGATTGTTCCCTTCTCCCTGATTAAGTCAACGAGAATCTTCACCTCCTCATCCGAGAGATCTACATATCCACTACCCTCGGCATTGACCGAGCCGCAGTGAGACATTCCCAGACAGACATCTGTTTCGATACTATATAACATATTATTCGCTTTCAAAAATTTCTACTTCAGCAGGCTCTCCAGCTCGAAGATGAACATCTTGTTGTAGTCGGAGGTTTGGTTTACAAAGGTGCCGAGGACCTCGCCTGCGGGGGAGAGGATGACCTTGGTTGGGTAGTGGTTGCCAGCGTGCTTGGTGAAGAGGGCATCCCACTTCAAGCCCTTCGCCTTGAGCTCCTTCTGCCACAATGCGGGGTTGCTCTCGCGGCAATTCACAATCACCACCTCTACCTTATCGCCGAACTCGTAAGTCTTCTCGATGAGTTTTGGTACGCCCTTCATCCAGCCACCCTGCTTGGTGCCCCAGAAGTAAAGTACCACATTCTTTCCAGCGAGTGACTGAGCAGTAACCTCCTCGCCACCAAGGGTCTTGAGGGTCAGGCCATCAGGCTCAAGCGCAAATACCTGCTTCGCCTTCTCGACAATCACGGCACGCTCCATCTGCGCACGCACCGGCTCGAACTCGCCCTCGAAGATTGACTCATCGACCACATTTGCGTACTCCGCCATATCCTTGAGGTAGTAGAGGAAGAACGCCGACGATTTGCTTGCAGGGTGTCCCTCGATGAAGTTTGAGTGAGCGGTGCTCAACAACTCCTTGAGTTCCATCTTGCGCGCGTCGCGCTGCTGTGGGGTCATCTGCTCTTCGTTGGTGTACCAGAGCACATCCTCGTAATCTTTTTGGTACTTGCGGAACTCGCTCTTTACCTGCGAGATATCCTTGTTCACCTGATTACCCACCTTCACGGTTGTCGAGATGTAGCCATCTGCCGAAAGGGCGTTTATGTGCAGAGGCTGGTCGGGATAGAGGATGTTCAAAATCTCGCCCGAGGGTCGCAACCAACGGCGGCCGTTCTCCTGATGGCGGTAGTCCATCGAATAGATGCAGAAGAAGAGAGGCTCCTGAACATCGAGGTCAAGCATCAACTTGCCATTTTCAAGTATCAGAGTATCAATTTCTTCCATTCCTGGATTTGTGAGGAATTCTGACAAAGGAGTGGTAGAAAGGAATACCGTATCATTTGTAAGACCTCTGTAACTCACGACCAGATTGTGTTTTGATGTACAGGCACTCATCGCGAGAGCCAGCATCAGCAATGCGAAAAACTTTTTCATAGGCTTACAAATTAGATTTATATATTACAAATATAACAAATAAATATTAAAAAACAAACAAAATATCAGCATAAATTGCGATATTTTTACAATGTTTATCCATCACGCCACCACCGCCCCACCCTTGAGAAATTATCGTTATCGGGACAATAAATTAGGGCTCAAAAGTTTGCATTGTGCGGAAAAATTCTTAATTTTGTTGTTGGTTGTCAAATAGGCAATCTTTTATTGGTGGCATTTAGGCTATTGTTTTGTGAAGTAAAACGACCAAAATTTAACGAACAAATCAACAATAGGCACATTAAATGCTCACGCCGTATGGCGTGGGTGTGTCTTGATTTGTATGGGTACTTGGTCGTCCCTTCTTCACAAAAGGCAGTACCCGCGCTTCTTCTTTTTATTTAAGTTAAGCGATTGCCATCTGCTGGCGAAAGGAAATTATTTAACTTAATACACTACTCCTATGAAGAAGATTCTTTTATTAATGCTTTTCTGCGCAATTTCAGTATGTGCGAAAGCACAAGAGGCTGATTCTTTACAAGCAAAAACAAACATCAGCATCGAAGAACTTGCTACAAAGTTGGATAAATTGCAGCATGATTATGATTACTTGTATTGTGAAAACACTTTAACTAAAGAAATTGTTGAAATACAATCTTTCTCCAATAAAATTAATATTTCAGCAAATACTCTATTAATAATGTGTTACCATGGTGGTTTCGACGCAGATCTTTACTATAGTTATAAATTGAATTATGATGCGTCTATAGAATGGCAGGATTCTCAAATATCAAAAATTGAAGCCATGAGAGTCAATATCGCATCTAAAATTCTTACTTGCACATTTTCAGATATAGAGTTAGATGTTCTTGAAAAAGCAAACGAGGCTATAACATCAGCATTATCCGTTCTCAAATATTCTCTACATCAATACAAAACAATTCTCGATATGTATAAAAGTTTAAAATAATTAAATTATACATATCTAAAACAATAATCCCCGCCCTGCGTAATGCAAGGCGGGGAATTTATTTAAGAAAGAGTATAAAAAGTGGATTTTCAAGGCTTGCGAAACCCGAGAAACCGCAGTTTACTGAAGCGTAAATGAGGATTTCAAGGGTGAGCGTAACGCAGAAAATACCTTTTTAGACTCTTTATTTATTCATCTTTGCCCAAGAGTCCTTAAGTGTCACAGTGCGGTTGAAGATAAGCTTCTCTGGGGTTGAGTCCTTATCGACATTGAAGTAGCCGATGCGCTGGAACTGCAAGTAGTCGAGTGGCTTGGCGTCGGCCAGGAACTTCTCAACATAGCACTCGGTGAGCACCTTCAACGAATCCTCGTTGATCATCTGCTTCATCGCATCCAAAGCCTCGCAGCCCTGCTCCTTGCGGATGGCAGCCATCTCGTCGCGTGGGTTCTCAACCTTCCACAAGCGGTCATACAAGCGCACCTCAGCCTTCAAGCAGTGGTCGCAGCTAACCCAATGGATTGTGCCCTTCACCTTGCGGTTGCTGCCTGGCATACCAGTCTTGGTCTCTGGGTCGTACTCAGCGTAAACGGTAGTGATGTTGCCGTTCTCGTCCTTGTCGCAACCAATACACTTCACAATATAGGCGTTCTTCAAGCGCACCTCCTGACCTGGAGTCATACGGAAGTACTTCTTTGGTGCATCCTCCATAAAGTCCTCGCGCTCAATCCACAACTCGCGGCTGAACTCGATTGTGTGAGTGCCTGCCTCCACATCCTCAGGGTTGTTGATAGCCTCCATAGCCTCAACCTGACCCTCTGGGTAGTTGGTGATAACGAGCTTCACTGGGTCGAGCACCGCGCTAACGCGTGTAGCACGCTTATTCAAATCGTCACGAACAGCACTCTCAAGCAGAGCGAAGTCGTTCAACGCATCGTAGGTTGTGTAGCCAATCTTATCAACGAATCCACGGATAGACTCTGGCGAGTAACCGCGGCGGCGGAAACCGCACAAAGTAGGCATTCGTGGGTCATCCCAGCCATTCACCAAGCCCTCCTTAACCAGGATAAGCAGGTTACGCTTGCTCATCAGCGTGTAGTTAAGGTTCAACTTGTTAAACTCATACTGGCGTGGGCGCTCATCCGATGGGTCAACACCCTCCTTCACCCAGTCAACGAACAAATCGTAGAGTGGGCGGTGAGGAACGAACTCAAGGGTACACAACGAGTGTGTCACGCCCTCGAAATAGTCGCTCTGACCGTGGGCGAAGTCATACATTGGATATACCTTCCAAGCGTCACCAGTGCGGTGGTGAGGATGATTCACTACACGATAGATGATTGGGTCGCGGAAGTGCATATTCGAGCTTGCCATATCAATCTTGGCACGCAACACCATCTTACCCTCCTCAATCTCGCCGCCAGTCATCTTCATAAAGAGGTCGAGGTTCTCCTCGATTGGGCGGTTGCGGTATGGGCTCTCGGTACCAGCCTGCGTAGGAGTACCCTTCTGGGCTGCAATCTCCTCTGACGACTGCTCGTCGATATAAGCCTTACCCTCCTTAATGAGGCGAACGGCGAAGTCCCACAACTGCTGGAAGTAATCCGAAGCGTAGTACTCGTTGCCCCACTGGAAGCCGAGCCACTGGATATCCTCCTTGATAGCCTCTACATACTCAACATCCTCCTTGGTTGGGTTGGTATCATCGAAACGGAGGTTACATACGCCGCCATACTTTGCCGCTACACCGAAGTCCAGGCAGATAGCCTTGGCGTGACCGATGTGCAGATAACCGTTTGGCTCGGGTGGGAAGCGGGTCTGAACGCGTTTCTTACCCTTTGCGATAGCATCTTCAATTGCCTCCTCTACGAAATTGAGTCTCTCCTTAGGCTCGATAATTTCGTTGTTTGCTGTGTTAGTCATATCTTATCAGTTTATCGTTTTTGCTTAAATGAAATATCTTTCAAAAGGCGCACCGAGAGCTGCACCACCTGCTTGTTTCCCCACACCTTGCCGTCGTACTGCAATGCGAAGTAGGCATCGACATTGACGGTGTTGGAGAAGAATGATTTGGCATAGCCAATCTTTGTCTTGTTATAAATGCCGTCATCAGTTCCGAAGAAACGCTCGCCGCTGTAGAGGTCACCGCCATAGCCGAATGGGAAGCGATGGTTGCGGTAAGATGAGTAGTAAGGCTGCTGGTTCTCACCCACATACAACTGCTCATCGAGATATACGCCCCACTTCTCCATCCTTGCCTTGAGCATCACGCCCTTGGGAGCACGCATCTTATCCTCGTTGGCGCGGTCACGCTGCAGGGTCTGCATATAGTGCAGACTGATGTCGAAATCAAGGTAGGCATTGAAGCGCGCACCGAGGTTTGGCAACACCGCGATGTTATCAACCACACTGCCCACGATGGTCTCGCTGCCGGCATAGTGAAACATCTGCATAGCATAGCCGCCATAGAAGCGCTCCGCCTTGTCGAAGTAGTAACGACCCGCCGAGAGAATACGGAACTTCTCACGCGACGCCACCGAGTACATACCGCACCAGTCAGCCGAGAGCTCCACGAAGCCTCGCTCGCCACGATACTGACCCATAATGCCCTGCACGCGGTTCTCGTAGAAGCGCACCGAGTCACTGAAGATGAGCTCGGTGTAGTCGCCCATATACTTCTCGCGTGAGAAGATACCCGCCACAGCGGTCACCTTGGGGCTTTCGTACTGGTAGTACGCCTGCGGACGAGCCTTGGCAATAGCCTTGGTGTCGTCACCGAAATGCGACCACATATCCATACCGAAGACCAGGCGGTTGTGCTTCTCCCACTCCACGCCAATCATCGGCGTGAGGCGTGAGCTGAAGAGCGTGCCCGACAAGCCAATCTCGCTGCCCGAGTACTCCCGGTTGTCGAAATAGGTGTCAAACTCCGCACCCGCAAGCATCTTCATATCCTGCTGCGCCGAGGCATTCGACACACAGAAAACCATTGCCACAAGGGCAAAGAGATATGTAATGACGCGTTTCAACTAAAATAAATTAATTTATAACATACAAAGTTAATCTATTTTCTCGATTTGTAGTATATTTGTGTAGAGAAATGATTACAAAATGAGAAAAATTACCAATTCAGAACTTAATAGACCCTCTGCGGAGGAGTTCGCAACGATGCAGCGCATCCCCGTTGTGGCGGTTTTGGACAATGTGCGCTCGGCGCAGAACATCGGCGCTTTCTTCCGTACGGGCGACGCCTTCGCCATCGAGGCGGTGATGTTGTGCGGCATCACAGCCACCCCACCCTCACGCGACATCCACAAGAGTGCGCTCGGCGCAGAGCTCACCGTGAAGTGGCACTACTACCCTACGACCAAGGAGTGCGTGGAGCAGTTGAAGGCCGAGGGTTACACGGTGCTTGCCATCGAGCAGGTGGAGGACGCAGTTATGCTTGACAAGCTGGAGGTAGACCCATCGAAGAAGTATGCCCTTGTCTTTGGCAACGAGGTTGAAGGTGTAGACCAGCAGGTGGTGGATATGTGCGACGGCGCGATTGAGATTCCGCAGGTGGGCACAAAGCACTCGGTGAATGTGTCGGTGGCGGGCGGCATCCTGATGTGGGAGTTCTTCACGGGGCTGCAACATCTGCTGGAAAAGCGTTAGATTGCGAGAGAAAATTTGCTTTCCACACAAAACTTGCCTACATTTGCCCCGATTAAGCAGATTAAAAACATTACACCCAAAGGTGTAATACAAATAAAATATAAGAAAATGTCAGTAGCAGGATCAGTCAGAGCCGTAACGACTCTGCGTTTAACAGAGATGAAGCAGCGTGGCGAGAAGATCGCGATGCTCACATCTTACGATTACTCAACAGCAAAGATAGTTGATGCCGCAGGCGTGGATGTAATCCTCGTGGGCGACTCGGCAGCAAATGTGATGGCGGGTTATGAGACTACGCTCCCTATCACACTCGATATGATGATTTACCACGCACGCTCGGTCGTTAGAGGCGTAAACCGTGCATTGGTGGTGGTTGACCTTCCATTTGGTACTTATCAGGGTAACTCAAAGGTTGCTCTCGACTCGGCAATCCGTATTATGAAGGAGACCGAGGCAGATTCGGTAAAGATTGAGGGTGGCGAGGAGATTATCGAGTCAGTGCAGCGCATCATCTCGGCAGGTATCCCTGTGATGGGTCACCTGGGACTCACACCACAGTCAATCCACAAGTTCGGCACATACAATGTACGCGCAAAGGAGGAGGCAGAGGCAGAGAAGCTCATTCACGATGCCAAGTTGCTTCAGGAGGCTGGCTGCTTCGCCATCGTGCTGGAGAAGATTCCAGCGGCGTTGGCAAAGCGTGTGACAGAGGAACTTACAATCCCTACTATCGGCATTGGTGCTGGTGGCGCAACCGATGGTCAGGTGCTTGTGGTACACGATGTGTTGGGCATCACAAAGGATTTTTCACCTCGTTTCCTGCGTCGCTATGCCGACCTGCACGATGTGATGAGCAACGCCATCGAGCACTATGTGAGCGATGTGAAGGCACAGGAGTTCCCTAACGAGAAGGAGCAGTATTAATTTCCCCTATCGTGAAAACGAATATGAAAAAACTTGTTATCATACCCACCTACAACGAGATTGACAACATCTCGAAGATGATTGACACCGTGATGGCACTCAAGGGCGATTACGACATGTTGGTCATCGACGATGGCTCACCCGACGGCACTGCCGCAGTGGTAAAGCAGCGTCAGGCGGAGTTTCCCGAAAGACTTCACCTTGTGGAGCGCAGCGGCAAACTTGGCTTGGGCACAGCCTACATCGCTGGTTTCAAGTGGGCTCTGGAGCGCGACTACGACTATGTCTTTGAGATGGATTGCGACTTTTCGCACAACCCCGAGGATTTGGAGCGCTTGTATGAGCGTGCCGAGCAGGGCAACGATGTGGTTATCGGCTCGCGTTATGTGCAGGGTGTAAACATCATCAACTGGCCAATGTCGCGACTGCTTTTGTCGTACAGCGCCTCGATGTATGTGCGTTACATCACACGAATGCCCGTGTGCGACGCCACAGCAGGCTTTGTATGCTACTCGCGCCGTGCATTGCAGACCATCGACCTTGACAAGGTACAGATGAAGGGCTACGGCTTCCAGATTGAGATGAAGTACTCGGCTTGGCGACTGGGAATGAATGTCAGCGAGGTCTCAATCATCTTCACCGAGCGCCGCGAAGGTGTATCGAAGATGAACACAGGCATCTTCGGCGAGGCGTTGTTTGGAGTTATTAAACTTCCGTTTAGAAAGATTCGCCGCAAGGCATAAAAGAGAAGCGAGCCCGAAAGGCTCGCTTTTTTATTTACCGCTTTTGGGGGTAATTGTATAAGAAGTGAGTTTTTTAGGCGCGCGAACACCGAAAAACCGCAGTTTACTAATGCGTAAATGAGGATTTTGAGGAGGAGCGCAACACCAAAAACGCCTTCTTTGACAATTACCTGAACTCAATCTCATAGGCAGCGCCCTGATAGCCAGCTCCAACAATGTACTGCGTAGCCGTTGGCGAGAACTGCTCTGCATTAAAGTGGTGACAATGACCGCAGAGGATAGCCTTCAACAGAGGTTGCTCCTTGAGCCACGCGACAAAGGCAAGCGTGGTGTCGGTTGCGTACTGCTGCTTGCGGCACTGCTTCCAGTGGTCGGCAGGATAGTTGGGGTTAAGGCGGAAATTGGAGGTAATCTCGCGTGGAGTACCCATCACATAACTTGCGTAGTTATTGTTGCTCTTGAGGTTGCTCTCGCAGTGCTTTGGCGTATAGAGAGGCACATGGCAGAGCATCACGATAGGCAGACCCTTCTCCACCTCCTTCTTCATTCTTTCGAACTGATACTCCGTAACATAGTAGTAACCGTTCATCAGCGAAACAAAGTTCACGCCATTTATCACTCTCGACGCAAAGGTCAAATCATTTGGGAATACCGCCTGCACAGAGTCATATGCCTGCGCCTTGTAGGCCTCATCCTCCCACGCCTCGCCAACAAACAGCGAGAAGTCGTGGTTGCCGGGGGCGCAAATCCAGTCGGCAATCTTCATCTGTGCCGCCACCTGCTTGAGATTGGCATCACTCACAAAGTCATTCATATCGCCCGTATGGATAATCATCAGGTTGTTCTTCTTGGCGTAGTCAATCTGCATATCAAAGTAGTGCTCCGCCCAGGGAAAAGTCCTCTGGCGCGCCGTAGCCAACTTACGCTTGCGCTCCGACTCGTGCTCCTCGGCGCGAGTGAAATGGGTATCGGAGAAGTGGAGAGCCTTGAATGGCTTGGTCGCACCCACCTCTAGCACCAACGGGCGTATATCAAGTTTCAGGTTAGGCACATCGCCCGCCGCAGCAGCGCCTTTCAAGGCGGCAACAGCCTGCTTTGACAGACCCGCAGCAAGCACAAATCCGCCACAAAGTTTCAAGAATTCGCTTCGTTTCATAGTAGTTTGAGGTTTTGTTACACAAATATACAAAAAAAAGAGCACTAACCCAATGGATTAGCACTCTTTCTATTGTCAGCCTTATGCAATTAAGCCGATGCAGTCTCCTTCTTGCTGCGTGACTTCTTGGTCTTTGCAGCGAGAGCCTTGTCGAGCTCAATCTCAAAGTCAGCCAAAACATTCATATAGTTGATGAACGCCTCGTATGACGAACCATAAGGGTTGAAGTATGAGTGAACATCGCCATCAGAGAGCCACTTTGTTGCCATATAGTAGAAGTGGTCAGATGTCTGCATAAAGTTCCAAACATACTCATAATCAGCGTTCTTCAACGCCTTAACCTTATCCTTCAACGCGTAGAGCTTAGAGAAAGCCTCATTCTGAAGCTCGTTACCCAACCAAGCGGTAACATCGCGCTCCTCGTCAGCCCAAGACATCACATGTGGGCAGTGCAATACGCCGATAGGCTGTGCAGCCTTAGCAGCCTCGCTAACAGTAGCGAACTTCATATCGCCCTGTGAAAGGATAGCCGCTGGCAATGCCTTCATAAAGTCGAAGATACCGGTTGTTGCCTTCTGGTGCTCACCGAATGTCTCGTAGTCCATAAAGAGGTTAACAACCTCACCTGCGCTCTCCTTAACCCAGCCAGCGAACTTGTCAGCTGTCAATGGATACTGATCCCAACCCTGGTTAGAGAAGCGGAATGCGATATCGTCAGAGAGCTTGTAGTTACGCAACAATACGCGCAAGCTGTTGTCGATAGCGTTTGTATAAACATAGTCAGGTGACTTCCAACCGAGGACATGCTTTGCACCCTCAGCCAGGATAGTCTTGAAGCCCAAAGCTGCTACCATCTCACCAATCTGGTCAGAGTAGATAAGCTCTGTGTTACGGAAAGCAACTGGCTTCTTGCCGAACTCATCCTTGATCATCTTTGAGTGCAACTTAACCTGCTCTACGAAGTCCTCCTTTGATGAGAGGGATGCCAAAGAGTGAGAGTAAGTCTCAGCCAAGAACTCAACACAACCAGTCTCTGCCAAAGCGCGGAATGAATCCAACACCTCTGGAGCATAGATACGGAACTGCTCAACAGCAGTACCAGTGATTGAGAATGAGCACTTGAATGCGCCCTTATGCTCCTTGATGAGGTTCAACAAAAGTGCGTTCATTGGCAAGTAGCACTGACGCGCAACCTTCTGCATAATAGCGCGGTTAGTAAAGTCATCCAAGTAGTTGTGATCCTTACCGATGTTGAAGAATCGATAAACCTTCAAACGCCAAGGCTGGTGTACCTGAAAATATAAATTAACTGTCTTCATATTATATTTATTTTTTATTATTTACACTCATTTATCGCATCTTCATAGACGGTCTTGATCTTGGCAGCAGCGTTGTTCCACTTCAAACCAATAACCTCCTCGAGACCCTTCTTAGCGAACATCTTCGACAAAGCTGGGTACTTCACGAAACCATAGATTGCATCTGCCATTGCATCAACATCCCAGTAGTCAACCTTCACGGCGT
This sequence comes from Alistipes sp., assembly GCA_017560305.1. Next base: position 24,378 of record JAFYOF010000017.1, on the reverse strand, counting down.
AGTCCAAAACCTCCGCCACACCACTCTGCTTAGAGATGATTACAGGCACATTTGAACGCATCGCCTCCAGAGGTGAGATACCGAAAGGCTCTGACACTGATGGCATAATATAAAGATCCGAGAGCTGGAACATCTTGTGTACATCGTCACCCTTCAAGAAACCTGTGAAGTGGAAACGATCGGCGATACCCAAGCGAGCAACGCGACGGATAACATGGTTCATCATATCACCCGAACCCGCCATTACGAAACGCACATTTGGAACTCGCTTCAACACCTTCGCAGCGGCCTCAACGAAGTAGTCAGGACCCTTCTGGTAGGTGATACGACCCAAGAATGTCACAATCTTATCCTCAACACCGCGCTCTGGAGCCTCGTTCTCCTTCTCGGCGAAACGCACCGCATTGTGAACTGTCACCACGCGCTCGGCTGGAATATTATACTTCTCGATACAGATGTTACGAGTAAGGTTAGACACCGCGATAACACGGTCAGCAGCAGCCATACCTGCACGCTCGATCTCATACACGCGAGTGTCGATGTTGTCACCCGATGAGCGGTCGAACGATGTAGCGTGCATATGCACTACCAATGGCTTGCCTGACACACGCTTTGCAGCGATACCAGCGAAGTAAGTCAACCAGTCGTGGGCGTGAATAACATCAAACTGACCCTCCAACTGACGAGCAACCTCGGCAGCAACAACTGCGTAGCGTGCAACCTCCTCCATAAGGTTTGCACCATACTTACCAGAGAATGTGTAACGCTGTGTCCAGCTGTCACCCTCACGCTCCCAGAACTTCTTACCTGTACGCTCGTAACCCTCGCGATAGGTCTGAAACTCCTCTGGAGAGATGTAAGGAACCATATTCGAGTCGATGTGAATGAACGAAATCTTGCGCATAATATCGTCAGAACCTGCTTCGCCACCATTAGTATAGCGAGCCTCGACATCACTTGCGTTAATAACCTTTACAAATCGCTCATCCTCGTCGCCCGAAGCACGAGGCATCACGAAGATAACCTCCACATCGTTGCGTGCCAAACCTCGGGTCATACCGTAACAAGCAGTACCCAAGCCACCGGCAATATGAGGTGGGAACTCCCAACCAAACATTAATACTCTCATCCTATAATCTTTTTATTTATTTCTTCTTGCGTACACATTTTCTCTTTGGCTTTGGTTCCTCTGTAACCTCGGCAACATCCTCTGCGGCAACCTTTGCCGCCTTTGTAGCGCTCTTTTTAGCGGCGCTCTTCTTTGCTGGCTTCTCCTCTACAACCTCTGCCTTGGCAGCCTTTGTAGTCTTCTTTGCTGCAGTCTTCTTTGCTGGCTTCTCCCACTGCGAAATCATATCGCTGATGAAGAGCAAACCACCAACACTTGAAGCCTGTGACAAACAACCGTGAGCACGGAATGGAGGATCACCCTCGAAGCACTCGCTTATTGAACCGATGCAAGATGTCTGAATCTCATCATCGAAGGCCTCCAGGATAGCCTTTGCCTCTGGCAAGAAACGCTCGCCTGCGATAGCAAAGCCTGTCTTTACATAGAACTGCAATGGCCAAATCCAGATAGCACCGTTGCGGCTCGCCTTATCCTCCGAACGCTGGTCCTCACCGTATGATGCCTCATAGAATGGGTTGCGTGGAGAGAGCGAACGAACACCGCGTGGAGTGAGCAGGTGCTGACGAACAACTGCCAACACATCCATAATCTGCTCCTCGTTGAGCATTGTGTAATCCAAACCACAAGCAACGAGCATATTTGAACGGCGGAAATCGTTAGTCTCGTAATCGTTCACATAGTCTGCCAAATAGCCTTCGCTAAGCCAGAACTTCTCAACAAATGACTTTTTAGTCAGTTCAGGAACACCAGCCCAAGCCTCAACAAACGCCTTGTCCTTCATCTTGCGAGCAAGAGCCAAGGTATAACTTACGGCGTTGTACCACAAAGCCTGAATCTCTACAGCGTAACCAGCGCGCTGTGCCACTGGCTTGCCATCGAGCTTGGTGTCCATCCAGGTGAGAGCCTCGCCATCGGCAGCAGCCCACACCAAACCGTTGTCGTGCATCTTCACCTTCTCGCCGAAGCCACGACGATAAGCCTCCAATACAGACTTCATTGCCTCACCGTAACGCTCCCAGAGAGCCTTTGCGGTGATATGCTTCTCGAGGTTCTGCAAAGTCCAGAAGAACCACAGCGGAGCGTCGGCAGCAACCCACGCTGAAGCTGAACCTGCAAAATTGCCATCCTGCATCTGGCCAACCATTGTGTCCAAAACATCAAGGCAGTCCTCCTTATATTTCTGCTCGAGCACGATACCTGGCAACGACATCAATGTGTCACGACCTACGGTGCCATACCAAGGATAACCAGCGATCATCTCGGTACGACCACCTGGACGACGCACGATAAACTGGCGTGCCGAGTGGTGCAAGCAGCTCAAGAAATCAATTTTGTGAGTACGACGAGCGATAGAAGCCTCGTACATCTCAGAAATTGCGTCAGCTGACTCAATCTCGTCAGTTGCGGCAGAGAAGATAATGCTCTCGCCCTTCTTGATTGGCATCTCGAAGTAACCAGTGGTCATCAAGTCCTCGTAGCCATCGTAGCCACGCTTGATCTCCTCTGGGTACTCGAAACCGTAGTACCAATCTGGGGCAGCGATATACTCCGCATCGCTCTTATTGGTCTGCAAATAGAGCCATGGGAAGCCCTCATAGAGCTTACACTTAACGCCGTTCTTTACTGGATATGAACGACCATCAGCCTCCATATTTGCCTTCGACAACGAGTGCTTGTTACGGAAAGCAAAGAATGGGCGCAAACGGAGCGTTGTATCCGAGTGAGCATCAACAAGAGTGTAACGAATCATAAGCTGTGTGCGCTTGTGAATCCACAACAGCTCCTTACGAAGGATTACACCACCTACTCTATATGTGATTGTAGGTGTTGGGGTGTACTTAAAATCAGTGATATACTTGTGACCACGAGGCTCGTAAACACCCTTATAGCGGTGCAAAGCCAGGTTAAACGACTGGTCGTGCTGGATGATTGTCTCGTCCAAAGATGAGAGCAATACATAAGCCTCGTCAGTCTGGTCGATGGGAGCAACCATCAAACCGTGGTACTTGCGAGTATTGCAGCATACGATAGTTGTGCTCATATAACCACCCTTACGGTCGGTTGCAAGCATCTCTCGCTGCAGAGAATACTCCAAATTACCCAATTCACTCTTGTCAAATGTTAATGCCGACATATTAATATTTTTGAAAAATTATTTAACTCAAGTAAAGTTAATAAAAATATTTTAATGAGAACACTTTTTTCATAAAAATAACTAAAAGTTAGAAAAAAGTATCTTTTTTTGAGAAGAATTGACCTATTCGCTGGGGCGAGAGACTCCCGCCCCAACAATAAGTCGAAAGAGTTTACCTATCTATATATAGATTAAGCCCACTTTACGAGAGCGAAATCCATACGGTGTGGCATACGGTCGTTCTTAGGATATACACGCAATGCTACATCGAAAGAACCTGTACGAGCTGGGGTATAGTCGATAGCGAATGTAATCTCGTTGCCGTTCACGCTCTTGATCTCAAGAGCCTTTGTTGCAACTACATCTACAGACTCACCTGCCTCAATCTGCTTCGCTACTACCAACTCAACGCCCAAATCGTCAGAAGTCAAGTTAGCCATATCAAGAGTTACCTCATAGAGGTACTTCTTGTCTACGAAGATTGCCTCGTTATCGAGCTCTACACGCTGAACATTCAACACCTTAACATCGTCCCAAGCAGCTGAAACCTTGCGCTTCCAAGCAGCCATCTCACGAGCCATACGGTAGTTGTTCTCAACCATAGCAGCCTTGCGAACTGCGAGCTTGTTATAGAAACGCTCCTCGTAGTCGATAAGCATACGGTTTGTAGTGAAGTTAGAAGCGATGTCAGATACACACTTCTTGATAGTATCGCACCAGCGGTGTGGAATACCATCCTCCGAGCGGTCGTAGTACAATGGTACAATCTGATCCTCGATAGTGTTGTAGATCATCTCGGCATCCAACTCATTCTGGTAGCCCTGGTCAGCGTAAGTGCGCTCCATAGGAAGCATCCAACCAGCGCCCTCCTTGTAGCCCTCAACCCACCAGCCGTCGAGTACAGAGAACTGCATAACGCCGTTCATAACGCACTTCTCGCCTGATGTACCTGAAGCCTCCAATGGACGAGTAGGAGTATTCAACCAAACATCAACACCCTGAACCATACGACGAGCGAGCTCCATATCGTAGTTCTGCAAGAATACAATCTTACCCAAGAACTCTGGCATCTTCGATACCTCAACGATACGCTTGATCAAATCCTGACCTGGGATATCGTGTGGGTGAGCCTTACCAGCAAATACGAACTGAACAGGACGCTCTGGGTTGTTTACAAGGGCTGACAAACGCTCCAAGTTAGTGAAGAGCAAGTGAGCACGCTTGTAAGTCGCAAAACGACGAGCGAAACCGATTGTCAATACCTCTGGGCGGATGCGCTCTGCAACCTGAACCATCTGGCGTGGTGAATCGAAGCCCGCGAGCTTTGGATTGCTGCAACGCTGACGGATGTGGTTGATAAGGCGAGTCTTGAGAGCCATACGCTCGTTCCACAACTCTGCGTCGTCAATCTTGTGAACACCCTGCCACTCTGGGATATTGTAAACATGGCCGTTGAAGCCCTGTGGGAAGTACTTCTCGTACAAACGACGGAGGTTCGATGCAACCCAAGTTGGGAAGTGAACACCGTTAGTTACATAACCGATGTGCAACTCGTTCTTGAAGTAACCTGGCCACATATTGCCCAAGATATCCTTTGATACCTCACCGTGCAACCAAGATACACCATTAACCTCCTGTGAAAGGTTACAAGCCAATACTGACATTGAGAAGCGCTCGTTAGGATCGTTTGGATTAGTCTTACCCAAGTTGATGAACTGCTCCCAAGTGATGCCCAATACATCTGGATAGTGTGACATATACTGACGCATCATACCCTCTGGGAACGCATCGTGACCTGCTGGCACTGGTGTGTGAGTTGTAAAGAGTGAAGATGAACGAACTACCTCCATTGCCTCAGAGAATGACAAACGCTTCTTTGAGATGAGGTTGCGGCAACGCTCCAAACCGATGAAGGCCGCGTGACCCTCGTTGCAGTGGTAAACCTGCTGCTTGATACCCATCTTCTGCAATGCGCGGATACCACCGACACCGAGCAAGAGCTCCTGCTTGAGGCGGTTCTCCCAGTCACCACCGTAGAGGTAGTATGTAATCTGACGATCCTCGTCGCGGTTTGCCTCGTAGTCAGTATCCAAGAGGAAGAGGTCTGTACGACCTACCTGGCACTTCCAAACACGAGCCGAGAGGTTACGACCTGGCAATGCAATCTGGATTGTAATCCAGTTACCAGCCTCGTCACGAACTGGTGAGATAGGCAACTTCGCGAAGTTCTGAGCCTCGTATGTTGCTACCTGAGCACCCTGTGAAGAGAGCTGCTGTGTAAAGTAACCGTAGCGGTACAAAAGACCTACGGCAGCCATAGGAACATTCTTATCTGAAGCCTCCTTCAAGTAGTCACCAGCCAAGATACCGAGACCACCAGAGTAGATCTTCAATGATGAGTGCAAACCGTACTCCATTGAGAAGTAAGCAACCTTTGCGCTCTTGCTGTCTGGCTCCTCAGCCATATACTCCTTGAGCTGGTTGTCAACAGCGTCCAAGCGAGCCAAGAACTCCTTGTCAGCCTCCAACTCGTTGATGCGCTCCAACGAGAGCTTGTCAATCAACGCGATTGGGTTGTGATCAACTGCGTGCCACAACTGCTCGTCGATAGACTCGAACAAATCCTTTGCTGACTGAGTCCAGCACCACCACAAGTTGCGTGAGATAGTCTCCAACGCGCTCAAGCGAGCTGGCAAACGCTTCTCAACCATCATACGGTGCCAAGCTGGCTTGTTAGATGTAAGCTGCTGACGAACGAAGTTAATCTGCTCTGTATAGTTACCGCCATCCATCACGCCAGCAGAGTTTGTGCGTGCAACGGCGTTCTCCATAGCCTCTGCGTAAGCAGCGCCATAGTACTTGAAGAAGTTAGCCCACAAAGCGAGCTTTGATGTCTCGAATGCAGCCTTGCGTACCTTCTCAATCTCCTTATCTGAAAGCTGAACGAAACGCAATGTAGCGTCAACGATCTGCTGAACAGCGTAGTTGTCGTTGTTGTCGTCACGACGGATAACCTCCACGCCCTCGCAGTCAGCGAGCTTCGATGCCCAGATACCGAAACCTGAAAGGTTCGATGTGATTGTAGGCACTGAGCAAGCGATTGACTCAAGTGGAGTGTAGCCCCAAGGCTCGTAGTATGATGGGAATGCTGTTACATCAACACCTACCAACAACTCGTAGTAGCTCTTGTTGAATACGCCATCGTTACCGTTGAGGTATGAAGGAACGAAGATAACCTTCACATTTGAGTTCTCAGACTCCAATACGCTACCGTTGATTGAGCGTGAGATAGAATCCCACTCTGCGTTCTCGAGGTAGTGAGTAGAGTGCTTCCACTGCTTTGCGTCGATTGGCTGTGATGCGTCCTCGATGTGACGAACCAGGTCAGCGCGTGCGCCGTTGTTAGCAGCTGGAACCATTACATAAGCCAAAATCTCACGGTCGAGGTTGAATGAAGCCAAACGCTTCAATGACTCCATAAAGATGTCGAGACCCTTGTTGCGGAACTCATAGCGACCGCTTGTAGCGATGATGAGTGGCTCCTTCTCGAACTTGTGCTGCAAGCAAGCCTCGGCAACCTCAATCATAGTCTTGCGAGCCTCCTTGCGCTTTGCTGCGAGCTCCTTACCCTCCCATACGAAGTCGTTCTCGAAACCGTTTGGAGTGATGTGAGTAACCTCGCGACCGAGCAAGTACTTGCACTCGTTAGCAGTGATGTCGCTAACGGTGAGGAATGCGTCGTGGTAGAGAGCAGCCATCTTCTCGATAGAGTGCTTTGCCATTACATTGAAACGGCGAGCCAAGTCATCAGCGTTGAACTTGTGGAGGTCTGAATAGAGTGACAAACCGTTACCTGCGATGCAACGACCAGCAACTGTTGCGTGTGTTGAGAACACGGTTGCAATGTATGGAGAGTTCTTGCGGAGGTACAAACCGCCCGATGCTGTCATCCACTCGTGGAAGTGAGCAACAACCTTGTCGGTTGACTTGCAGAGATTCTCAACATAAGACTTGATAACCACACCAGCAGCGTGACCGAACAATACTGGCTCGATGTAATCCCACTGGCCCGAGAGTGAATCTACATGGTAGTTCTCCCAAAGGTACTTCAAAACCTCATCCTTCTGTGAGATCATTGACTTGAAGTCGATAAGCACTGCGATTGGGCTACCTGCAATATTCCAACGACCTACGCGAACGCGAATACCCTCTGCGTAGAGGCTCTCGCGCCAAGCTGTAAGGAGAGTATCATCTGCCTTAAACTCTGGATTTGACTGCTCCTGCATAAAATCAGGACCAACAACGATGTAGTTGTCGCCCATCATCTTACCAACAGTCAAAGCCTTGGTCGCAATAACGGTGTGAATTCCACCCACCTTATTGCAAACCTCCCAACTCACCTCAAAAAGGTGATCGGGCATCTGAAATGTTGTATTCATAAAACAGTATAATTAATTTTAATTACTCTATTATATATAAGGTATACTTAGAGTACACCAATAATAATGCGCCGCAAAGATAATACTTTATATTTATATTTCAGCAAATTATAAGCACCTAAAATCACTTAATAAAATAATTTAATAAAAAATTAACAAATTTTATTAATTCACTTTTTGACCTGCTTACAATCAAAATGCGCTCCACACTATCACGGGAGCGCTTTTTCTTTGATTTTGAGACAAAAAACTCCGACTTGCATTACAAATCGGAGTAATTTTAGCACTAAAATTTACACTTTGCAACCATTATTACTCAGTTCCCGAAGGTTTTGGCATAGGAACAGAGTGTGGCAGCGGTTTTCCGAACACAGGATAACCATCCTCGCTCCACTCAAAGCGCTGAGCGTGAGGCTTTCGCGCCTCGCCGGGGTTCTCGGTATGGCGTGCGTGATAGAGGATATAATTCTCCTTACCATCTGGTGACACAAAGAAGCTATTGTGACCCGTGCTGTACATTCCATTCTCGGGCGCCTGCATAAAGAGAGGCTCCTGCGCCTTCGCCCACGATGCAGGGTCAAGCAGGTCGGCATCAGCCTTTGCTGTGAGGCATCCCAAAGCGTAGTAAGGAGTCCAGCAACCAGCGGCAGAATAGATGATGTGAATCAGGTTTCCATCGGGGCTCTTCAAAGGCTGAGGACCTTCGTTCACATAGATGATATACGGAGGTTCCGAGCCATCGGGATTCTTGTATTTGCGCTCCCACTCCAACTCCGGCATAGATATTTTCACACGCTCCGAGCCGAGAGTCCAGGGATTGGCCATACGGGCGATGTAGATGCACTGCGTCTCGGTATCAACACGGCGAGTCTGCCAGCCTGACCAAACCATATAGAGTTCGCCGTTATGCTTGAACAGAGAGCCATCAATCGCCCAGTTGTTATCGGGGTCGGTGCTGATTCTGCCCTTCATCACAAACTCACCCTGCAAAGGACACTCACTCTCATTCTCAAGCACATAGAGCTGGTGGTTGTCGGTGTTGCCATCATCGGCAGCGTAGTAGATATACCACTTGCCATCGAAGTTATGAATCTCGGGCGCCCACAAGTCCTTTGAGTTTGATGGGTCAGTAGGCTCCCACACCACCTTATGCTCGGCATTGGCAAGGTCGGTGATATCCTTGGTCTTCCACACCTGCAGATTGCTCTGCGTAGTGTGCATATAGTAATAGTATCCATCGTGGTAGATTGCCCAAGGGTCTGGACCATCAGGCAACAAAGGGTTGGTAAATGTAGCAACCTCGCCGCCACAAGAGCACATCAGCGCCGCCACAGCGACACTCATCAGGTAAAAAATCTTCTTCATCTTATCTGTTTTTAGGTTAATATCTCTCTACACATCAAACATTGTCTCAATCACCGCATCCGATATCATAAACCGCTCGGCTGGTATGCGCAACGAGTCGCCATCACGCACAACATCACCGCTTGCCAACCACTGCGCTGCCCCACTCTCCACACGACGAAGCGCCGCGCCACCAAACTGTTGCTCAACATAGCGGCAATCTATACCTTCGGCTCTGCGCAACGAGGTCATCACATACTCATTATATCTATCCCTTGCGGTCAGCACCTCCACGGTGTGCTCCCTGCTCTTTATATACTCCTCAACATCCTGCTCAACATAACTCCTCTCCCTCCCGTTGAACGAGTGCGCACCCGCACCGATGCCGAGATACTCCGCACCCTGCCAGTAGGATGAGTTATGCTTCGCACGATAACCCTTGAGCGCATAGTTCGACACCTCATAATGCTCATAACCCGCCCCGGTCAACCGCTCGTGCATCAAGGCAAACTCCCGCTCGCTCTGTCCTTCATCAATCTCACGCATCTCGCCTCGCGCCAATCTGCGACCAAAAGCGGTATTGGGCTCAATGGCAAGGTGATATGCCGATATATGCTGCACACCGAGCGACAAAGCGCTATCAATGCTTCTCGCCAGCACATCCTCGCCGTAGCCATCCACGCCAAAGATAAGGTCGATGGTAAGATTCGTAAGCCCCGCATCCTGCAAGCGCTTCACCGCATCGGCAGCCTCCTGCGCCGAGTGTCGGCGGTTCATCGCCTTCAACTCACGCTCATCAAACGACTGCACACCAAGACTCACACGATTTATCTGCGTTCTCCGCAGCGCCGCCACCCACTCCGCTGTGATATCATCGGGATTGCCCTCAACGGTAATCTCCTCCACCTGCGAGCAATCAAAGAGTTCAGCCGTGTGGTCAATCAGGCGTTGCAACTCCTTGGGCGCAACCAGCGAAGGTGTTCCGCCACCGAAATATATGGTCTTGATTTGTTTGTCGCTAAGAAAGTTACGCCTCTCATCCAACTCGCGGTGCATAGCCTCAAGGGTCGGCGCGAGCAGGTCAAGGCGTGCCACCCTGAAGAAGTCGCAATAGGCGCAAATGCGCTTACAAAACGGGATATGAAAATATACTCCAGCCATAGGTAACACAAATTTAGAATTCTAATTTTAAAATACAAAATTTTCCTGCACTTTAACTCCCCGAAACCCCTCTGCGCCACCGCTTCCAACCCCACCAAAGTTCAATTTCGCCACATTTACCTCCGCTTGGGATATTTAATGTTATCTTTTTGTTAAAAATGAATGTTATTTATTTCACAATTTAAATACTTTGTCTATATTTGTAGCGATAAAATAGGGCGCAAACGAAAGCCCGGTTTTATCGGGGCTCGGCAAGAGCCCGTTGTGCGACAAGAACAAGAAGTTTAACACAATATTTTTTACAAAAAACTATGGCAAAGATCGATTTAACAAAGTATGGTATCACTGGTACCACTGAGGTTGTTTACAACCCTTCTTACGACGAGCTCTACCGCGAGGAGACAAAGGCTGGTTTGACAGGTTTCGACAAGGGCGTTGAGACTGAGATGGGCGCTGTAAATGTAATGACAGGTGTTTACACTGGTCGTTCACCTAAGGACAAGTTCTTCGTAATGGACGAGACTTCAAAGGACACTATCTGGTGGACTTCAGAGGAGTACAAGAACGACAACAAGCCTGTAACTGAGGCTGCTTGGGCTGAGTTGAAGAAGCTCGCTTCTGAGGAGCTCTCAAACAAGAAGCTTTATGTTGTTGATACTTTCTGTGGTGCTAACGAGAACAGCCGCCTCAAGATCCGTTTCATCATGGAGGTAGCTTGGCAGGCACACTTCGTTAAGAATATGTTCATCCGTCCTACTGACGCTGAGTTGGAGGTTTACGGTGAGCCAGATTTCGTAGTAATGAACGCATCTAAGGCTAAGGTTGAGAACTACAAGGAGCTCGGTTTGAACTCTGAGACTGCAGTTGTATTCAACCTCACAGAGAAGATGCAGATCATCCTCAACACTTGGTATGGTGGTGAGATGAAGAAGGGTATGTTCTCTTATATGAACTACCTCCTTCCATTGCAGGGTATGGCTTCAATGCACTGCTCAGCAAACACTAACGAGAAGGGCGAGACAGCTATCTTCTTCGGTTTGTCAGGTACAGGTAAGACTACCCTCTCAACAGATCCAAAGCGTCAGCTCATCGGTGACGACGAGCACGGTTGGGACGACGAGGGCGTTTTCAACTTCGAGGGCGGTTGCTACGCAAAGGTTATCAACCTTTCAAAGGAGAACGAGCCAGATATCTGGAACGCAATCCGTCGCAACGCACTTTTGGAGAATGTAACTGTTGACGAGGCTACTGGCAAGATCAACTTCGACGATAAGTCAGTTACTGAGAACACTCGTGTTTCTTACCCTATCTACCACATCGACAACATCGTTAAGGGTGTATCTAAGGCTCCTGCTGCAAAGAAGGTTATCTTCCTTTCAGCTGACGCATTCGGCGTATTGCCTCCAGTATCTATCTTGACTCCAGAGCAGACTAAGTACTACTTCCTCTCTGGTTTCACTGCAAAGTTGGCTGGTACAGAGCGCGGTATCACTGAGCCTACTCCAACATTCTCAGCTTGCTTCGGTGCAGCGTTCCTTTCATTGCACCCAACAAAGTACGGTGAGGAGTTGGTTAAGAAGATGCAGGCTTCAGGCGCAACTGCTTACCTCGTGAACACAGGTTGGAACGGTACTGGCAAGCGTATCTCTATCAAGGATACACGCGGTATCATCGACGCTATCTTGGATGGCTCAATCGACACTGCAGAGACAAAGCAGATTCCAATCTTCGATTTCAAGGTTCCAACATCTCTCCCAGGTGTAGATCCAGCTATCTTGGATCCACGCGACACTTACGCCGATGCTGCTGAGTGGAACACCAAGGCAGAGGATTTGGCTGCTCGTTTCATCAAGAACTTCTCTAAGTTCACTGGCAACGAGGAGGGCAAGGCATTGGTTGCTGCTGGTCCACAGTTGTAATCCCAGATTGCAATATAACGAAATAGTCCGCACAATGTGCGGACTATTTTTTTTTGGAATTATATACTTTAGTGTTGTTATCAAATCGTCATCCCCCGGAGGACAAAGTCCGACGATGGGGATCTACCTTAAAGTTTCCTAAACAATCGTTCTTACGACCGAAACATTAACAAAGGAAGATTCCAATCATTTCCGCATAGACTCTTATAAACTACTGCAATGGTGGGTGGATGCGAAAATGTGGAATGACGATATTTATTTTTCTGTACAACACTAAAGTAGATAATTCCGTTTTTTTGTACATATAGATAATAATTCCAGATAATTTGAAGAGGCTGCCAACTTTTCGGTCGGCAACCTCTTTTATTCGCACTTCTGGATTTTTTGGGGGGGGCTTAATGGTCGTGATGATGTTCATCATCATCGGGAGCAATCACGACTCCATAGGTGTTGCTGGTTGTGAGTTTCTCGCCCTCATATTCGCCCGTAAGAGTACGCAGGAAAGCAACTATAGCCTGCACCTGGTCAGCATCAAGATCCTCATCCGCCTGATATCGTGCCATATCGGCTACCGCTTCGTCCAGCGTATGGCGTGTACCATCGTGATAGTAAGGCCAGGTAAGTTCCACATTTCGCAGACCTGGAACCTTGAAACGATGGCGATCACGCTCCAGCTTGGTCTGCTTATAGCGGCCATTATCCTCCTCTGTCAATTCAGCACCCCTCTGCTTAAAATAGGGACGATACAGACCCATAAGTTCATACGACTCACCTCCGAGATTCGCTCCCATATGACACATAGCGCAGTTATTCTCCTTAAATAACTCGTAGCCGTAAAGTTCCTCGGCTGTAATTGCTGCATCATCACCACGCAACCACTTGTCAAACTGCGAATTTGGAGTTGTCAGCGTATATTCAAACTCCTCGATAGCATCAGTAATATTCGCCTCGGTGACGCCATCGTTGTAGATAGCCTCAAAACGAGACACAAGTGCCTTATCTTCAGAGAGTTTTGCCATAATCTCGTCAAATGAATTATAACCCATCTCCACAGGGTTCAGTGGTGGTCCTGCCGCCTGCTCTGCCAAAGTACGAGCACGACCATCCCAGAACTGAACAAAGTTATAAACCGCATTATAGACCGTGGGGGCATTCACGCCACCCAACTGGTCATTCACGCCGTGAGAGTATTGATGATTATCAACACCTCCCGTACTCAAATCGTGACAGGAAGCGCAGGAAACGGTATTATCAATCGACAAGCGCAGGTCGTGATAGAGGTCATAACCGAGTTTCACCTTGCTTTCATCCAAGCCACCCATCTTGCCTATCGGACGCACTGGCTCCGCTGCTCGTTCCCCCACAAGACCATCGGCATAGTATGCATTGCGGTATGCAGCGACAGCGTCGAGGATAATATCTCGCTTGGCATTGGTCATTTGACTACCCCAATGCACCAGATAGTACTTTGCCGCAGGCATGCGCTTATCAAGAGCCACCTTTTCAATCTTCGCCACATCAACAGGTGATGGCATCTCACCCTCACTCAAAGATTTCATTAGTGGTGCGATATCGTAGGCACGATAACCCTGCTCCACATCCTGCATCACCACATCACCTGCAACGGGCATCTTGGCGTAAAAAGGCAACACGGGCTCGGCAGTGTGACAACTTTCACATCCTCCCGCCTGGATAATCTGCAACGCACGAGTCTCCAATAGCAAAGACTCAGAAGGAACACCGTTCATCACTGCATAGACTACAACCAAAGCCGTGATGATAAATGGCGACACAACACACAATCGTTTAAACTTCTTCATAACGGTTAATTTGTTGGGTTATGATTATATTATCATTATTTATTCGCCCACAAGCGCAACGCCCACAAGCACCCATATAAAGGTATGAATAATTTTTAATTTCAGACGCTTCAGCGATAGAAAAAGTGTAGTACACATCACAAAAATCTTCAGGAAAGGTTGCGCACTAAAAGGCAAATAACCAAGGAGGGGGATTGGCTACTCCGCGGACAAGTCCGCTACGCTTAACGCCTTTCCCCTACGCTCGCCGCGGGGCCCCTGCAAAGAACAGGGGGATTCGACCGACTTCGTCGGAGAGCGAACACCTTTAGCGCAGGTCTTTAGACCGAGCAATAAACATCTTTTTGTTCGCTCAACCCCCATTATAAATTTGAATCGCCCGACTAAGAGCGCAGAAGGAACAGCAGGAGGCTTTGCCTCTGTTTTTTTGTTTTGATACGGATTTGAAAATTAATTTTCTACATCCGCAACAAAACAAAAAATAAGGACTGAAAATTCAGTCCCTGCTGTTCCTTACATACAAAAAAAGATGCCGATAATCGACATCTTTCTGCTCTTCGCGGAAGGAGGGGGATTCGAACCCCCGGTACCCTAATCGAGTACGTCAGTTTAGCAAACTGGTGGTTTCAGCCACTCACCCATCCTTCCTGACCGATCTCCGTTAAAGAGTGACGCAAAGGTAGGCAAAAATTTTAATAGTGCAAAATAATCACTACAATTTTTTACATTTTTTAATTTTTACCGCACTTTCCGCATCTCGAGTCTCGCAAACCGCCCGCTATTTATGACGCAACTGCAACTCGCGCTCCAAATCCTCAATCGAGCAACCCATCTGCTCGAGCAACACCAGCAGGTGGTAGACCATATCCGATGCCTCGTAGATGAAGCGGTCGCGGTTGCCATCCACAGCCTCCACAACGCTCTCCACAGCCTCCTCGCCCACCTTCTGGGCAATCTTCTTCACGCCCTTGATAAAGAGCTTGGTTGTGTATGAGCCCTCAGGCATCTCACGATGACGCTGCTGGATAACCGCCTGCAGATGACGAATGAAGCCCTCGCTCTCGGGCGTGTCGAAGCAACTTGTCGTGCCTCGGTGGCAGGTCGGGCCAATCGGGTTGGCCTTAATCAGAAGCGTATCCTTGTCGCAATCGAGATACATCGACTCGACATTGAGGTAGTGTCCGCTCGTCTCGCCCTTTGTCCAGAGGGTGTTGCGTGTACGCGAATAGAAGGTCACGCGCCCCTCGGCGAGCGTCTTCTCATACGCCTCACGATTCATATAGCCGAGCATCAGCACCTTAAGCGTCGCCGCATCCTGCACCACCACGGGCAGCAGACCATCGGCACACTTCTCCAAATTCAACTCATCGAACGATATCATCTTACACATATATCTAATTTTTTCAGTTCACTCTTTAGTTCTCCCACCGTAATCTCGCCAAAGTGGAATATGCTCGCCGCCAGCGCCGCATCGGCACGACCCTCGGTCAGCACCTGCGCTATATCCGCCACCGAGCCCGCTCCGCCCGATGCGATGATAGGTATTGACAACTCCTCCGCCAAGCGGGCAAAGGTATCGCAGGGATATCCGCTGCGTGTGCCGTCGTGATTCATCGAGGTGAAGAGAATCTCGCCCGCACCTCGGCTCTGCGCCTCACTCGCCCACGCAAACAACTCCTTCTCGGTAGAACGGCTGCCGCCGTGCGTGGTCACTCTCCATATGCCATCCTCGCCCTGCTTCGCATCAATGGCCACAACCACAAACTGACTGCCGTAGCGCGCCGCAATCTGGTCAATGAGCGCCGGGTTGGCTATCGCAGCGCTATTTATCGAAATCTTATCCGCGCCCGCATCAAGCAGTCTCGCCGCATCCTCCAGCGATGATATGCCACCACCCACGGTGAATGGGATGTTGATACCATCCGAGATGCGCTCCACCAGTCGGGTGAATGTCGCACGACCCTCCTTCGAGGCGCTGATGTCGAGATATACCAACTCATCAGCTCCGCTGCGGGCGTAGTACTGACCCAACTCCACAGCGTCGCCCACATCCCTCAAGTCGACAAAGTTCACACCCTTCACGGTGCGTCCATCCTTGACATCAAGGCAGGGTATTATTCGTTTAGCAACCATCGCTCAATATCCTTTAATGTTATACGATTCTCATATATCGCCTTGCCCACGATGACCTTGCGCAGACCCAGACGGTCGCACTCCTCGATATCCTTCATCGCCGAGATACCGCCCGACACGGTAAAGTCCACCGCCGTGTACTGCTGCTGCAACGAGGTGTAGAGGTCAAACGAAGGACCCTCCAGCATACCATCGCGCGAGATGTCGGTGCAAATCACCTGACTGAGCCCCAGCGGCTGAAAGTCGTTAATCATCGACTCTATGGTCAAGTCCAGCTCCTGCTGCCAGCCATTCACCGCCACTCTGCCCTCTCGCACATCTGCGCCCAGCACCATTCGCTCGCCGCCATATCGTGCCAGCCACTCGGCAAAGAGCAAGGGTTTCTGCGCCGCCACACTGCCGATGATAGCATAGTTTGCACCATAGTCGAAAATAGTACGCAACGACTCGTCACTCTTGATGCCGCCACCCCACTCTATATCGACGCCTGCGCCCACGGCAATCTTCTCCAGCGTCTTCAGGTTCTTGGGCGCTGACGCCTTTGCGCCATCGAGGTCAACAATATGGATGCGCCTAACGCCACAATCGGCATATCGTTTCGCCATATCCACAGGGCTTGCATCGTAGACCTTCGTCTTGGCATAGTCGCCCTGCGAGAGGCGCACGCAACGACCCTCGATGATATCTATTGCGGGAATTATCTCTATTCGGCTCATAGTTTCAAAAAGTTTGCAATGATACGCTCGCCTACATCGCCGCTCTTCTCGGGGTGGAACTGCGTACCGTAAAAGTTCTCATACTTCAGCGCCGCGCTGAACATCACGCCGTGGCGCGTCGTTGCAATGGTGTCGGGGCACAACTCGGGGTAATAGGAGTGAACGAAATAGACCATCTCGCCGCCCTTGATATCCTTGAAGAGTTTTGTCTCAAGGTTGCCGATGCTGTTCCAGCCCATATGTGGCACCTTCTCATCTGCCGAGGGCACAAAGCGCTTCACACGGGCGTCGAAGATACCCAGACAATCAACATCACCCTCCTCCGAGTGGCGACACATCACCTGCATACCCACGCATATTCCCAGCACAGGTCGGCGCAACGAGCGGATGACCTCCACCAGCCCAGCCTCACGCAGGTTCTCCATAGCCTCGGCAGCATTGCCCACACCAGGCAGCAGCACCTTGTCTGCCTTTCTTATCTGCTCGGCATCTGCCGTTACGACAAACTCCGCACCCAATCGGCGCAGAGCATTCTCCACCGAACGCAGATTGCCCATCTTGTAATCAATAATCGCTATCATAACACGCCCTTGCTTGAAGGTAATTCATAACTAAACACATCGCGCCTTACCGCCATCTTCAACGCCCTTGCAAAGGCCTTGAAGACCCCCTCTATGAGGTGATGATTGTTCTCGCCCGCAGCCTCGATGTGCAGATTACACTGCATAGCCACGCACAACGACTTAAAGAAGTGCTTGAACATCTCAGTCGGCACATCCCCCACCCTGTCACGGGTAAAAGGCACGCTCCACACAAAGTCGGCACGACCACCGAAGTCGAGCAGCACCATCGCCTTGCACTCATCCATCGGGAGCACAAAGCCATAGCGGTCGATGCCTCGCTTCGAGCCCAGTGCCACGCGGATAGCCTCGCCCAATGCAATGGCAACATCCTCCATCGTGTGGTGCTCATCCACCTCCAAATCGCCCTTGCAACGCACCTCAAGCGAGATGCCCGAGTGGTGGATAATCTGGTCGAGCATATGGTCAAAGAATTTCAGTCCAGTATCCACGCCCGACTCACCCTTGCCATCGAGGTCTACACGCACGCAGATATCGGTCTCGCGGGTCTTGCGCGCCACCTCGACACGGCGCTCCGTAGTGCGCAGATACTCCGCCACTCGCCACCAATCATCGGTCACAAGCACGCAACAAGCCTCATACTCCTTGCCTGCAAGCATCTCCTTACCAACCGCCTCGGGCTGCATCAGGATAGCCTTTGCGCCCAAGTTCCACGCCAGTTCAACATCGGTCAGGCGGTCGCCAATGACATAACTTTTCGCCAAGTCGTACTCACCCGAGAGGTACTTGCCAAACATTCCCGTGCGGGGCTTGCGTGTCGGTGCATTATCCTCGGGAAAGGTGCGGTCGATGAGCTGGTCATCAAACTCCACACCCTCGCCACGCAGCGTTGCAAGCATCTTGTTGTGGGCTGGGTGGAAGATCTCCTCGGGGAATGAGTCGGTGCCCAGTCCATCCTGATTTGTCGCCATCACCAACTCATAATCGAGCTCAGCGATTGAACGCAAGGCAGAGATAGCACCCGCCACAAACTCCAGTTTCTCCAACGAATCCACCTGATAATCAACGGGTGGCTCAACTATAATCGTTCCGTCACGATCAACGAACAATGCTCTTTTCATACTCCGCAATTGATTCTAATAATCTCTCATTCTCTTCGGGCAAACCGATTGTGATGCGCAGGCAACCCTCGCAACCACGCACTCGATTGCGGTTGCGCACGATGATACCCTTTGAAATTAGGAAGTCATACATCGCATCGGCATCATCCACCTCCACAAGCAGAAAGTTTGCATCCGAGGGGTATATCTTCTTCACAACGCCACTCTGCGCCAACTTTTCAGCAACCATAGCGCGCTGCTGGTTAATCTGCTCAACATTTTCTTCGATTGGGCTCTGGAGCAACTCGCTCACAATGGCCATCGTTGCGAGGTTGATATTGTAGGGGTACTTCACCTGCGACATCAGTTCCACAACCTGCTTCGACGCCAGCGCCAGACCAACTCGCAAGCCTGCCATAGCCCACGCCTTTGACATAGTCTGGAGCACCACAAGATTTTCATTTTCAGCAATCTCGTTTTTCAGGCTCTCCGCCTCGGCAAAGTCAATATATGCCTCATCTACCACCACTATGCCATCGAACTGCTCCACAAGACGCATCATCTCTGCGCGTGGAAACGAATTGCCCGTGGGGTTATTTGGCGAGCAGAGGAAAATCATCTTCGTATGCTCATCCGTCGCCGCAAGCAACTCATCAACTGGCAACGAGAACTCAGCGCCAAGTTGCACCTCACGCATCTGGACATCGTTGATTGCCGCCGCCACCTTGTACATTCCGTAACTTGGCGCAATCGCAACCACATTATCCACCCTCGGCTCGCAGAAGACACGCATCAGCACATCGATAGCCTCGTCACTGCCGTTGCCGATAAATATATTCTCTGCCGTAATGCCCTTCACCGCCGCAATCTGCGCCTTCAGCGCCTTCTGATGTGGGTCGGGGTAGCGGTTATAACCATTCTCATAGGGGCTCTCGTTGGCATCGAGAAAGATACCCAACTCGCCCTGATACTCATCGCGTGCTGTCGAATAGGGGGTCAGCTGCGCAATGCAACCACGCACCAACTTTGAAACAGACTTTCCCATAGCACTCTAATTTTCCAATCTAACCTTTACTGCCGCAGCGTGCGCCTCCAAACCCTCGGCATCAGCCATTGCGACAATCGTAGACGCCAAACCCTGCAAACCCTTGCGCGAGAGGTGCTGGATGGTCATCTTACGCATAAAACTATCAATATTCACTCCGCTCGACGAGTGCGCCCAGCCCGATGTTGGGAGGGTGTGGTTCGTACCCGAAGCGTAGTCGCCCGCACTCTCGGGCGAGTAATTTCCTACGAAAATGCTACCTGCGGCAGTAATCCTATCCACAACCGACCACGCATCCTCCATCGAGACAATCAGGTGCTCGGCAGCATAGGCGTTGGCAAAGGCAATCATCTCATCACGGCTCTCAAAGACCACAGCACGGCTATTCTTCAGCGACTCGGCGACATACTCGCCACGCGACAACTGCGCCGCCTGACGCTCCACCTCCGCCTTGACAGCCTCGGCAAGTGCTACACTATTGCAGACAACCATCGCCTGACTATCTCTGCCGTGCTCCGCCTGCGACAGGAGGTCGGCAGCCACGAACTTTGCATCGGCACTATCGTCTGCCATAACCATCACCTCGGAAGGGCCTGCGGGCATATCAATCGCCGTATTGCGGCTGCTCACCCGCTGCTTGGCTAGTGTCACATAGCGGTTGCCTGGGCCGAAGATTTTATTCACCTTGGGGATGCTCTCCGTGCCGAAAGCCATAGCCGCCACGGCCTGCGCTCCGCCCACCTTGTAGACGCTCTTTACGCCACAACGCTCGGCGGCATACAACACCTCGGCAGCCACCTCGCCCGCCTTGTTCGTTGGCGTGCAGAGCACCACCTCACGGCATCCCGCAATCTTCGCTGGCAGGGCAAGCATCAACACCGTAGAGAACAACGGCGCCGTTCCGCCGGGAATATAAAGACCTACTTTCTCAATCGCAACGGGTCGCTGGATGCAGAGCACGCCCGGCTGAGTCTCAGTCTTTACCTCAAGTGGCACTTGAAGTAAATGAAAAGCGGTTATATTCTTAATTGCCACATCAATAGCAGCCTTTACCTCATCTTTTACCTTATCTCTTGCAGTGCAAAATTCCGCATCAGACACCTTCAGATTCTCCAGCTTTACGCCATCAATCTCCATTGCAAGATTTTTCAGCGCAGCATCGCCCTCGCGCTCCACGCGCTCGAGGATAGCATCTACGCGCTCGGCTATGAGCGAGTTATCCTGCTCGGCACGGCGACACAAATCAGCCCACTCTGCTCGGGATGGATTTACAAAAATATTCATACGCTACGCAATTATCTTATCCAATGTAAGCACCAGAATTCCCTCGGCACCGATAGCCTTCAACTGACGCACCTTATCCCACAAATCGGCAGCATCCACCACCGAGTGAAGCGAGCACCAACCCTCCGCCGCCAATGGCATCACGGTAGGACTTCGCATCGCCGGCAAAATCTTCACCGCCTCGTCAAGCGCCGCCGTTGGGATGTTCATCAGCAGATACTTCTTGTCGCGGCTATCGCGCTCGGACTCGATGCGGAACATCAACTCCTCCAGCAGAGCCTTATCCTCTGCCGAAAGATTTGGGTTGGCAATCAGCACCGCTTCGGACTCAAAAACACGCTCAACCTCCTTCAAGCCATTTGACACAAGCGTACCGCCCGACGACACGATATCGAAAATCGCATCGGCAATACCAGCCGCTGGGGCAATCTCAACAGAGCCAGAGATAACCTCAATCTGCGCCGTAACATTATGTTGAGCGAGGAACTGCTTTAACACCTGAGGATAGGATGTCGCAATGCGCTTACCCTCGAAATACTCCACGCCGTTGTACTCCTCCGACTTTGGAATAGCCAGCGAGATGCGGCAACCGCCGAAGCCCAACTTGGCTACAACCTCGACATCGCAACCACGCTCGGCAACCTCGTTCATACCCACGATGCCCAGCGCCGCCGTTCCATTGGCTACCACCTGCGGAATATCGTCATCACGCAGATACAAAACCTCGATTGGGAAATTTGACGCCTTCGACAGGAACTTGCGCTTTGCGCCATCCACATCGATGCCAATCTCTCGCATCAGCGCGATACTCTGCTCATTCAGGCGACCCTTGGTCTGGATTGCTATTCTCAACATAACTTACCTATATTTATATTATTTATTACTCAATAGTAACGAAAAAAGGCTCATCCATCGGATAAGCCTCTATCTAAAACACCTCTCAATGCGCCACGACCTACCCTATCTTTCGCAAGATATAATGGTAATGGTGGATGTTAAGTGTTAGTGTCATCTCTTATTCGTTTATGCAAATATAACAAATAAACTGATTAGTTATCCCTATTTTTGCAAAAATTTTCAAAAATTATACAATTTTTATGAATACGGATGCACGATTATGATACTGGCACCTCGCCCTCGCCAGCAAAGTTGACATTCATCTTCACATACTTGTAACCACGGTGACGCAACTCAAGCGACACACCCAAGCGGAAGAATACCTTCGCCACGCGAGCGAAGAGATGGAATGCCATAACGCTCTGAGGCTCGATACCCTCCTTGCGAATCATTGTATGGGCTGCATTAGCGCACTTGCGGATGGTAGATTCCAACTTCGATGCATTCTCGCCATTGAGAGGATAACCCACCAAGCACTCCACAACATACTCATCCAGGCAGTCGAAACCGCGTGGCTTCGCCATAATCGAGTACCAATCCTCGATATCCTTATGCTCGTTCCAAGACTTGTCCCAAAGCACTGCCGAGCCCATACCTACATAGCACGCCCAAGCGATAGCCGCCAGCGGATAGTCGGCAATCTGTGGCACTGCAGCCGCCATATACTCGGGAGCAGATGTGCGCCACTTCTCGTCGAGCTCCTCCACCTCGAGCATCTTGCCATCGAGCATAGCATCAGCCGTACACAAATCGACAACAGTCTTCTCGACCTTCTCGGTAAACGAGTTCAAAAATTCAAGATCCTTCTCTTCCATAAATCTTTATAAATGGGTTCGCAGTTGTTATACCGCGAACCCTAAATTTTCTATCAATATTTTCAATCACCTACCCTTCACCCCAAAAGCGTAACGCAGAAGAAAGGTGATTCAGGCAATTTTAATATGTGCCCAACTTGAATACAATCTTCTGACAGTAAGTGTCGCCAGCCTTCAACTCAACCGATGGGAAGCGTGGCTCGTTAACTGCGTTAGGATAGTTCTGGCACTCGATTGCAACACCAGAGTAATCCTGATAGCGACCACCTGACTTTGTTACAGGGCAGCCACCCTCCAACCAGTTACCAGTGTAAACCATCGCACCAGCCTGTGAAGAGAGCACCTCAACCTTACGGCCAGTAGCCTCGTGCCGCAACTCACCCACCTTTGCCAAGATGTTTGGTGTCCAGCCATCCAATACGAAGAAGTGGTCGTAACCCTTGAAATCCTTCATATAGTTGAACTCCGAGAGAATCTCGTCGCCAAACTTACGCCAAGTGGTGAAGTCCTGAGGAGTACCCTTGACATCGAGATACTCGCCAGTAGGAATCTGTGTTGGGTCCATCTCCAATACGCGTGAGCAGTTGAGCTGAAGCTCATGGTCGAGGATTGTCTGACCGCTACCCTCGCCTGCGAGGTTCCAGTAGACATGGTTTGTGAGGTTTACTACGGTGTTCTTGTCCGACTTGGCAACATAGGTAATCTCCAACTCGTTGTCATCAGAGAAATAGTAACCAGCCTCAACATACAACTCACCAGGATAGTTCTGCTCGCCATCGGGTGAAGTGCGTGAGAAGACTACGCGGTTGGTCTCAACGCGACCCTCCCACAACTGATTTGCGAAGCCCTTTGAGCCGCCGTGGAGGTGGTTAGGACCGTTGTTGATCTCGAGTGAATACTCTACGCCATCAACAGTCATCTTACCCTTGGCGATACGGTTTGCAACACGGCCAACGCTCTTGCCGCTGGCTGCGCCATCACCGAAGTAGCTCATAGCATCCTTATAACCCAATACGATATCGTCAATCTTACCATCGCGGTCAGGCGACTTAACAGATACGATAGATGCTCCAATATTGCAAAGCTGCACCTCGCAGCCATTAGCGTTGCGAATCGTGTAGAGCACGATAGCCTCGCCCTCGGGGGTTGTACCCCAGATGTGTTGTAAAATCTCCATTATTCTATAGGTTTTAAGTTGGTCAAAATGTAATCAATACGCTTCAAGCACTCCTCCTTACCAAGGAAGGCAGTCACATCGTACATACCAGGACCCTTACCTGCGCCAACCAAAGCAAGACGCAGAGTATTCATTATCTGTCCCATACCGTAGCCCTTTTCCTGAATCCAGGCGCCAACGATAGCCTCGGTGTTCTCCAACGAGAAGTCGTCGATTGCAGCCAGCACCTCGCGAAGCTCTGCCAAGCGAGCAGGGTTCTCGCCCTTCCAGTACTTCTTCATCTGCTTCTCCTCGTACTGCGCTGGAGCAACGAAGAAATATGATGTCAAATCCCAAAGGTCGGTGATGAATGTAGCACGCTCCTTCATAATGCCAGCAGCCTTGCCCGCCAACTCATCAGATATCTCAACGCCGTTAGCCTTCAGGATTGGCTGGAACAACTCTGCGAGCTCTGCGTCGCTCTTGCGGTGCATATACTGGGCATTGAACCACTTCGCCTTATCAGGCTGGAAGCGAGCGCCAGACTTTGACACGCGGTCGAGTGAGAACTCGTTGATGAGTTCCTGCATAGAGAACAACTCCTGCTCGGTGCCTGGGTTCCAACCCAACAGAGCCAACATATTTACGAATGCCTCGGCAAAGTAGCCATCCTCGCGGTAGCCGTGAGCGGTCTCGCCAGTAGGT
>JAFYOF010000158.1 GCA_017560305.1 Alistipes sp. | reverse complement strand
TCACGCTTTGAGGCTGATGGAATAGAGTTTGAGCAACCTACGGAGCACCTCTTCAGTTTCAACAACCCCATCGGAGCGTGCCCCGTATGCGAGGGATACGGCAAGATTACGGGCATTGACGAGGATTTGGTTATCCCCGACAAGAGCAAGACAATATACGAGGATGCAGTAGCCTGCTGGCGAGGCGCAACGATGAAGAAGTGGAAGGAGCAGTTGATAAGCAACGCCTACCTCTTCGACTTCCCTATTCACGAGCCATATTACAAACTAACGGCAGAGCAGAAGTTGTTGCTGTGGCGTGGTAACGAATATTTCCACGGACTGAATGACTTCTTCCAATATATCGACAGCGAGCGTCGCAAGATACAGTTCCGCGTGATGAAGGCGCGCTACACGGGCAAGACCACTTGCCCCGAGTGTGGCGGCAGCCGACTGCGCAAGGAGGCGCTCTATGTGAGGGTGGGAGGCAAGACCATCGCGGAATTGGTGACTATGAATGTCGATTCGCTGATTGAGTTCTTCCACAACCTGTCACTCGACGAGCACGACGAAAAGACCGCACGACGCATCGTAACGGAGATTGAAAACCGACTTGCATACCTCTCGGATGTGGGCTTGGGTTACCTGACGCTTGACCGCCTCTCGGCAACTCTGTCGGGCGGAGAGAGTCAGCGAATAAACCTCTCGACATCACTTGGCAGCAGCCTTGTGGGCTCGCTCTACATCCTTGACGAGCCGAGCATCGGTCTGCATCCACGCGACACGCACCGACTTATCAAGACACTCAAGCAGTTGCGCGACCTTGGCAACACCGTAATCGTGGTGGAGCACGAGGAGGAGATTATACGCGCCGCCGACCATATTGTGGATGTAGGTCCACGCGCTGGCGAGATGGGTGGCGAGATTGTCTACAACGGACCTTTTGGCGAGTTGGAGAGCGCGGAGCGAAGTCTCACGGCAGACTACATCACACGCCGCCGCAAGATTGATGCACCCTCTACGCCTCGGGGCTGGAGCAATGCAATCACCATCAAGGGGGCGAGGGAGCACAACCTCAAGAATATAGATGTAAAGATTCCGCTGGGCGTAATGACCTGCATCACGGGCGTGAGCGGTAGCGGAAAGTCATCGCTGGCAAAGGGTATTTTCTATCCCGCCCTGCGCCGAGAACTCGCCGACACGGGAGTAAAGCCTGGTGAGTTCGGAACATTAGAGGGCGATTTGCGACTTATCGGGTCGGTGGAGATGGTTGACCAGAACCCTATCGGCAAGTCATCGCGCTCAAACCCCGTGACCTACCTGAAGGCATACGATGAGATTAGAAAACTCTACGCCGAGCAGCCACAGGCGGTGCACACTGGTCTGACAGCGGCATCGTTCTCGTTCAATGTGACGGGAGGTCGTTGCGAGGAGTGTCAGGGCGAAGGTACTATCAAGGTGAGTATGCAGTTTATGGCCGATGTGGAACTTATCTGCGAGGCGTGCCACGGCAAGCGCTTTAAGGATGAGATTCTGGATATCAAGTACCGCGACAAGAATATATACGATGTGCTGGAGATGAGTGTGGATGACGCAATAGAGTTCTTCAAGGAGGAGTGCAGCAACTCAACCTGCCGCCGCATCGTGGAGCGTCTGCAACCGTTGCAGGATGTGGGATTGGGTTATATCCGCTTGGGGCAGTCATCATCAACGCTGTCGGGTGGCGAGAGCCAGCGAGTGAAGTTGGCATCGTTCCTTGCCAAGGATTGTTCTTCGCGACCAATAGTCTTTATCTTCGACGAGCCGACAACAGGACTCCACTTCCACGATATCAACCGCTTGCTAAAGGCGTTCAACGCGCTGATTGCCAACGGTCACACAATAGTTATCGTGGAGCATAATATGGATGTCATCAAGTGCGCTGACTGGGTTATCGACCTCGGTCCCGAGGCGGGCGACAATGGTGGCGAGATAGTTTTTGAGGGCACACCGCAGGAGTTGGAGCGCTGCGAGAAGGGCTACACGGGTCGTTTCCTCAAGGAGCATAATAAGGCGCAGTAGGCGCACATTTTAGAAATGAAAGAATTTGAAACATATACTCTACCCAACGGCATAAAGGGCATACACCGCAGAGTGAAGTCGAGCATATCGCACTGCGCGCTGGTGGTGAATGCCGGTACGCGCGACGAGTTAAAGAGCGAGTATGGTCTGGCACACTTCGCCGAGCACGCCATATTCAAGGGCACGACCCACCGCAAGGCGTATCAGGTGAATTGCCGTTTGGAGAACCTCGGAGGCGAACTCAACGCCTACACCACAAAGGAGGACACCACAATACACGCCACGACGCTCAAGAGCGACTTCTCGAAAGCAGCAGAACTTATTGCCGATGTGGCTTTCCACTCGACATTCCCCGAGAAGGAGTTGCAGAAGGAGCGTGAAGTGATTGTGGATGAGATAAATACCTACAAAGACTCGCCCGCAGAGATGATCTTCGACACCTTCGAGGATATGATTTTCGCAGGGTCGGAGTTGGGGCACAACATCCTCGGCACAAAGGCTGCGCTGATGCGTCACAATGGCGACGCAATACGCCGTTTCATCGAGCGCACGCACACCACCGACCAGATGGTATTCTCCACAATCGGCAACCTCTCGCTAAAGAGCGTGCAGAGCGTGGCGGAGCGTTATTTCGGCAGCAAGGATGCCACAAAGCGCACATTCCAGCGCTCGGCACCAGCAGAGGTTGAGCCATTTGAAAAGACCGTGACGAAGCACACCCATCAGGCGCACTGCATCGTGGGTGCAAGGGCGTACGACATCAATGCCGAGAAGCGTCTGCCGCTGGCGTTGCTTGTAAACATACTGGGAGGTCCTTCGGCAAACTCGCGCCTCAACATTCTGCTGCGCGAGAAGAACGGACTATCGTACAACATCGAGGCGAACTACACGCCATACAACGATTGCGGTATGGTGGCAATCTATTTTTCGTCCGACCACCACAATGTGGACCATTGTCGTGAACTCATAGCAAAGGAGTTGCAGTCGCTCCGCACAGCGCCACTCTCGTCACGCCGTATGGCGATGACCAAGCGTCAGTTCCTGGCGCAGATGGCCATCTCGATGGAGAACAACGAGGGCTATATGCTGGGTGCGGGCAAGAGTTTCCTTGTGCACGACGAGATTGACACGCTGGAGGAGGTCTACCGCAAGGTATCGGCCGTAACTGCGGAGCAGATTATGGAGGTAGCGGAGGAGATTTTCTCGAACACATCGACACTTTTATATCTATAAATATGGACTTACTGGAGAAATACATACACGAAAACTCATCGCCAGAGGATGCTCTGCTGCACGAGTTGGACCGACAGACACACCTGCAAGTGATTAACCCACGAATGATTTCGGGTCATATTCAGGGTAAGCTGCTGGAACTTTTGGTGAAGATGTTCCGCCCGAAGAACATCCTTGAGATTGGTACTTTCACAGGCTACTCGGCGCTCTGTATGGCTGCAGGTCTGGAGGAGGATGGCGTGATTGACACCTGCGAGGTGGATGACGAGCTGGAGCCTATCGCCCAGTCGTTCTTCTCGCGCTCGGCTCACGGACACAAGATTTGCCACCACATCGGCTCGGCACTTGAGATTGCACCTAAACTGGGCAAGCAGTTCGACTTGGTCTTCATTGATGGTGACAAGCGCGAATATCCAGCATACTACAATATGCTGATGGATAACGGATTGGTGCATAGCGGCTCTATACTTTTGGCGGATAACATCCTGTGGTATGGCAAGGTGGTGCAGCCCGTAGCACACAACGACCTGCATACACAGGCACTCATAGAGTTTAACCGAATGGTAGTGGAGGATGAGAGGGTAGAGAGCGTGATTCTGCCACTCAGAGATGGAATTAACATCATTAGAGTAAAATAG
>JAFYOF010000157.1 GCA_017560305.1 Alistipes sp. | reverse complement strand
CTCCACATTCACGATCTGACCGCCGTTCTCGGTGATGATGCCCTGGAATTTGTCAGCAACCTCCTTCACCTGTGCGTCTGAAAGGACGGGAGTGACAATGAAAACGGTTTCGTAATTGTTCATAATTGTGTTTAATTAATTTGTTTTGTGCTATTTTTAGCGGTGCAAAGGTACAACATTTTTCCCGAAAACAAAATTTTTCCTACTCTTTTTCTCTCTTAATCAGATACGATTGCGATTTTTTCGCATTTTCTATCAATAATTTACCGCTTTCGTGGGCGTTTTCTTTCGTGGGAAAAGAATTTATCAATTTTATAAGTGTTTTATCTTCGGGAGGGGGCACAGCGCATTACGCTCCCGAAGATACGCCCATTCGGGCGAGTGTTTGCCGGTTAATTTATCTTCGGGCGCAGGGGTGAGAGTGAGTAGGACTTGCAATACCCCCAAAGATACGCCTCGTGCCGAGGCGCATATAATTTTGAATTTTGAATTCTAAATTTTGAATTTTGAATTCCATTTGCCTATCTTTGCACTTATATATAAATACGCACGCAAATGCTACGCAAAATATTACTCGTTGCCTCTACATATATCACCTCGCTGGTGCTGATGGCTCTGCAAAAACCACTCTTTCTGTTGTGGTACGCCCAGCAGAGCGCCGAGGCGTCGGCAGGCGAACTGGTGGGGGTGTCGCTCCACGGACTCCTGCTCGACAGCACTATGGCGGGCTACATCTGCATCATCCCTTGGCTGGTGATGCTTGTGGCGGTGTGGATTGCTATCCCACAAAAGGCCGTGAGCGCAATTTTGAAGGGATATTTCGCCGCGATGGCAACCATTATCGCGCTGATTGTGGCGGTCGATTTAGGACTGTTCCGCTACTGGGCATTCCGCATCGACAGCACGATCTTCCCCTACCTCGCCTCACCCAAGGAGGCGGCGGCAAGTGTCACCTGGGGCGACCTTGTGCCCACGGTGATTCTCTTTTTCGCCTATGCGGCGCTGATGTTCCTTGCGTGGCGACCCATCGGTAAAATCTACCAACCCAAGAAGGGCGGTTTTCTCGCCCGAATGGGAGAATTCTCGGTTATGCTGGTGGTGGGCGGTCTGCTCTTTCTTGCCATCCGTGGTGGCGTGAGCCCCGCACCAGCCAATGTAAGCAAGGTCTATTTCAGCGACAATATGTTCCTCAATCAGGCGGCGACAAACCCTGTATTCTCGCTCATCTCATCCTCTATGCGCTCGGAGTTAAAGCCTGGCGACTACCACTACTTCAGCGACGAGGAGTGTGAGGAGATATTCACCACGCTGCGTCAGGAGGGGACAAACCCCGCCTCAACGGCGTCACGCCTCAACACCCCACGCCCCAATGTGGTGCTCATCCTTATGGAGGGCTTCGGTCGCACCACTGCAACCACCACAGCCGAGGGCAAGGCCGTTACGCCACGCCTCGACGCTCTGCGCGAGGAGGGCATCTGGTTTGAGAACATCTTCGCCAACTCGTTCCGCACCGACCGAGGCACGGTGGCTGTGATGAGCGGACACCCCGCCCACCCCATCGCCTCAATAATGAAATATCCGCAGAAGGCTCACACCCTGCCAGCCATCGCCTCATCACTCCGCGAGGCGGGCTATGCGACAAGTTTTACCTATGGCGGCGACGCCAACTTCACCAACACATCATCCTACCTCTACGGCACAGGCATCGAGCGCATCACCGACCAGAAGAGTATGCACTTCGACGCGCCCACAGCAAAGTGGGGCTATGCCGATGATGTTGTGTGCGACTACTTCGCGGGCGAGGTACTGCAACTCGCCGAGGGCGGAAAGCCCTACTTCGCCTCGCTGCTCACATTGAGTTCCCACGAGCCTTTCGAGGTGCCATTCGACGCCTTCGAGGATAAGGTGCTGAACGCAACCGCCTTCACCGACCACCATGTCGGCAAGATGATTGACCGCTGGCGCAACTCCTCGGCGTGGGATGATATGCTCGTCATCCTCATTGCCGACCACGGCATCAGTTACCCCGAGGGCTTGCAGATTGGCTCTCTGCCCCGCCAGCACATCGCTATGGCGTGGACTGGAGGTGCGGTGAAAGAGCCCGAGGTGGTGGAGACCTACTCATCGCAGTGCGACCTTGCTGCCACACTGCTCTCGCAGTTGGGTATTGACCACAGCGCATTCCCATTCAGCAAGGATATCTTCGACCCTACAGCGCCCCACTACGGCTACTGGAGTTTCAACAACGGCTTCGGCTTCATCAACGCCGAGGGCGAGGTTATCTTCGACTGCACGGGCGGTCAGCCCATCAGCGACAACGCCCCCGAGGGTCACATCCGCGCGGGCAAGGCGCTCACACAAACCATCCATAAAGACATCTGCGCACGATGAAACGATTTTTCACGATAATACTGCTGGCGCTTCTTTCCGCCTGCTCACCGAGGGCAACATTCGACGAGAGTATCTTCGATGAGGTGCTCTATGCGCCCCGCTACGCCTCGGGCTTCGAGATTCGCCACCACAGCGAGAGCGGCGCAACACTCATCACATCGAAGAATCCGTGGCAGGGTGCAGATGGCGTAGCATACCGACTACTCATCGACCCCGCCGACCACTTCGCCCACGCGGCTGGTGACCTGCAACGCATCACAAAGCCCGCTGAGCGCATCGTGTGTATGTCATCGAGCCACATTGCGATGCTCGCCACGATGCAGGAGCAACAGAGGGTTGTGGGCGTCTCGGGCATAGACTTTATCAGCGACGAATATATCCTCGCCCACCGCACGGAGATTGGCGATGTGGGCTACGACAACAACATAAACTACGAGTTGCTCATTGCGCTCAACCCCGACCTTGTGCTGCTCTACGGCATCAACGCCGCCAACAGCCTTGAGAGCAAGTTACAAGAACTGCAAATCCCATTCGCCTACATCGGCGAGTATGTGGAGTCCTCACCGCTGGGCAAGGCGGAGTGGATAGTCACCATCGGCGAGATTGTGGGTCACAGGAAGCAGAGCGTGGCGCTTTTTGAGGAGATTGCATCGCGTTACACCACCCTCTCCGCCGACATCAAGGCGAAGATTGGCGAGGCACGCAGACCGCAGGTGATGCTCAACACCCCCTACCGCGATGCGTGGTTTCTGCCCGCAAGGAGCAGTTACATAGTGCAACTCATCGAGGATGCGGGCGGCAAGACCTTCACCACCCAGAGCGAGGGCAACACCTCCGAGCCAATCGACATCGAGCAGGCGCTGCTCTACGCCTCGCAGAGTGATATGTGGCTCAACCCGAGCGGCTGCAACTCAATAGCAGAACTCGTGGCGCTGAATCCCAAGTTCGCCACCGTACCACCCGTTATCAGGGGCCAGGTGTGGAACAACAACGCCCGCCAGACCACGATGGGCGGCTCCGACTTCTGGGAGTCAGGCGTGGTGCGCCCCGACATCATCCTTAACGACCTTGCCACCATCCTCCACCCCGAGTTGATGACAGGCAAAGAACTTTACTACCACAAACAACTGAAATAGAATGCAAAAACGAACAACCATACTCTTTGCTCTGCTTGCGGTGCTGACCCTCGCATTGTTCGCTGTCGATATGATGGTGGGCTCGGTGGAGATTACCGCACGCGAGGTGTGGGCCGCCATCAGCGGAGGCGAGTGCGACCCCATCAAGAGTAAGATTATCATCGATGTGCGACTTATAAAGGCTATCGTTGCCATACTTGCCGGCTCGGCGCTGGCGGTGAGCGGACTGCAGATGCAGACCCTCTTTCGCAACCCCTTGGCGGGACCCTATGTGCTTGGCGTGAGTTCGGGCGCGAGCCTCGGCGTGGCACTCTTTATCCTCGGCGCTCCACTTATGGGCTGGGCGTCATCCCCGGCACTCTCGTCGCTCGGCGTGGCGGGTGCTGCGTGGATAGGCTCGGCTGCCGTCTTGGCGCTGGTCGCTGCGGTGAGCCGACGCATAAAGGATATTATGGTGATTCTCATCCTCGGTATGATGATTGGCTCGGGCGTGAGTGCCGTGGTGCAGATTCTGCAATACCTCAGCCACGAGGAGGCGCTCAAGAGCTTCGTGGTGTGGACTATGGGTTCGCTGGGTGATGTCACCGCTTCGCAGTTGTGGCTGGTGGGCTCGGCAATCATTGCGGGACTTGTCATTGCCGTTGCTGCCATCAAGCCGATGAATCTGCTTCTGCTGGGCGAGGCATATGCCCGCACGATGGGTCTTAACATACGCCGCACACGCTCGCTCATACTGCTCTCAACCACCCTGCTGGCGGGTACGGTGACAGCCTTTTGCGGACCTGTCGGCTTTATCGGTCTGGCGATTCCCCACCTTGCTCGCATCATCTTCCAGAATGTAGACCACCGCATACTTCTGCCCGCAGCGGCACTCACGGGAGCAATCTCGCTGCTGCTGTGTGACATCATATCGAAACTGCTCACCCTGCCCGTGAACACCATCACCGCCCTGCTGGGCATACCTATCGTGGTGTGGGTAGTGATTAGAAACAAGAATATTGCATAACGATGATACGATTCCAAAACCTTACGCTCGGCTACGGCAGCCGCACACTCATCGACAGCCTCACGGCATCGGTCAGCCGAGGCGAACTGACCGCCCTGGTTGGCAGAAACGGCACGGGTAAGAGTACCCTGCTGCGCGCCATAGCGGGTCTGGAGCAGACCTTGGGTGGCGAGATACGCATCGGAGAACGACCCCTTGCCGACCTCTCCGCCGCCGAGCGCGCCTCGACCATTGCGTTCGTTACCACCGAGAAGGTGCGCATAGCAAACCTGCGCTCACGCGATGTGGTGGCACTGGGCAGAGCACCCTACACCAACTGGATTGGAAGAATGCAGAAGCAGGACGAGGAGATTGTGATGCAGGCAATCGCCGCCGTGGGAATGAGCGACTACGCCGACAAGACGATGGACAGAATGTCGGATGGAGAGTGTCAGCGCATAATGATTGCGCGCGCCCTTGCCCAGCAGACGCCCATCATCCTGCTGGACGAGCCGACTGCCTTTCTGGATATGCCAAACCGCTATGAACTCTGCACCCTGCTGCGCCGACTTGCGCACGAGGAGAACAAGTGCATACTCTTCTCGACCCACGAGCTGGACATTGCACTGGAACTCTGCGACTCCATAGCGCTGATTGCGCCGCCGCAACTCCACATCCTCCCCACCGCCGAGATGGTCACAAGCGGTCATATCGAACGCCTCTTCACGGGCGGCATCGTCAACTTCGACCCCAAGACAAGGAGCGTGAGTGTGAAGTAAAAAGAGAAGGCTACCCGATTGGTAGCCTTTTGTCTTTATGATATGTATATCTTCGGTGGCGGGGGGGTGGCTCGCAAAGTGCGCTACACCACCGAAGATAAAAAGGTTGCCCGAAAGCAACCTTTTATTCTTGTTATATTACCCCTGAAAATTGTAAAAAAGAGGAGTTTTCAGGCAATTTTCCTTAGAAGCGGAAGCTCAAGTAAACGCGTGTACCCTTGGTCTTGAAATCTACATCACCATAGGTTGAGAGGTAACCCTCGCCGCCAATCTCCTTGTAGCCACACTTTGCACGGCGGTACTCGATACCCACCGACATCAACTTCCAGGCAAAGGCAGCACCCAAGTTCACGAATGTCGCATAATTGCCGCAGAACTTCTCGATATCTGGCTGGTAGAGAACCGAGTAAGATGGCGACACACGCAGATATGCCGAAATCTTCAAATCGTCGATAGGGTTAATCGTAGCCGAAGGACCGAACTGCATACCCAACTCAGTCTGCAGGGCGCTTGCCATTGTTACATCACCGAGATACTCATCTGAAACGACATACTTCAAAGGTGCAACATTATACTGCGCGAGGTTGAAATCCACCCACGACCAGTCAAGACCAATCTTAACCATATCGGCAATAGGTCTCTTGTGGAGGTAGAATGTGCGACCATTGGTAATCGACACACCCCAGTCGCTCTGCACCGAGCCCTCATTCTTCCAGAGTGCCTTTGCGCCAAATTTCTGATTCACATAACCTATATTAAGATAGGTGCAACGGCTGTTCCACACATCCCAATCATACCTCACTCGCTGAGCCGAAACAACGCCCACTCCCATCACAACAAGGAGCAGAGTCAGCAACATTTTCTTCATAACATTATCATTTTTTGTGGTTTATTCCCTGTTTACCTTTACAAATATAGAAAACTTCCTCACTCTGCGCAAACTTTCGCTCAAAAAAAATAGGTCAGCCGATGGAAACCCAATGCTGACCTTTACTATTATAATAAGGTAATCTACAACTTCTTGCCGTAGCACAAGTCGCCCGCATCGCCTATGCCCGGAACGATATAGGCCTTCGAGGTGAGTTCGGCATCCACCGCACCCAACCACAGCGAAGTGCTCTTCTTTGGCAGATGCTGCTGGGCATACTCCACGCCCTGCTCGCTGGCGATGACCGAGACTATGTGGGTGTGCTTTGGCTCGCCGCCGTGTGCCACCAGAGTCTCGTAAGTCAGGCGCAACGACTGACCCGTTGCAAGCGTAGGGTCAATGAGGATAAGCACCTTGCCCTCAAGATTACCACACGATACATACTCCACATCAATCTTGAATGTGCCATCCTTCTTGTTCTTGCGGTAGGCCGACACGAAGGCGCACTCGGCGTCATCGAAGTAGTTGAGGAAGCCCTGCTGCAGCGGCAGACCCGCACGCAACACCGTAGCCACCACAACCTCATCCTCCACAAGATTCACCTGCGCCGCACCGAGCGGTGTCTCCACCGTCTGCGACTTATAGGCAAGCGTCTTGGAAATCTCATAACTCATAATCTCGCCGATACGCTCGAGGTTACGGCGGAAACGCATTGAGTCGGTCTGGATATTACAATCACGCACCTGGGCGATGAACTTGTTGAGAATAGTATTCTCTGCGCCTAAAATATGTATCATAACTCTTCGGTTTAATTGCCTAATAGAGGAAATTATTAAATGGATAACGACCAGCGTGTATCTCACGAACCATACCATAAAGGTCTGTTCGCAACTTTTCGATGTTCAAACGCTCCACCGCCGAGATGAAGATGCAAGGTGTGTTCGCCTTGGCAATCCAACTCTTCTTCAAATCCTCCAGCGAGAGGTTGCGCTTCGTTGCTGGTGTGAGATCGTCCTCCTCCTTCTGCTCGTAGGTGTAGGCGTCAATCTTGTTGAACACAAGATATACTGGCTTGTCGCCCGCGCCAATCTCGCGTAGGGTCTGCTTCACCACATCAATCTGCTCCTCGAAGTTGGGGTGCGAAATATCGACCACATGGATGAGCAGGTCAGCCTCGCGCACCTCGTCGAGAGTCGACTTGAACGACTCGATAAGTTGTGTAGGCAACTTGCGGATGAAACCAACGGTATCGGAGAGCAGGAACGGCAGGTTGTCGAACACCACCTTACGCACCGTAGTGTCGAGTGTCGCAAAGAGTTTATTCTCGGCAAACACCTCGCTCTTCGACACAAGGTTCATCAGCGTAGATTTACCCACATTGGTATATCCCACCAACGCCACGCGCACCATCGAGCCGCGGTTTGAGCGCTGGACAGCCATCTGGCGGTCAATCTTCGAGAGTTCCTCCTTGAGTTTCGAGATGCGGTTACGCACGATACGGCGGTCGGTCTCAATCTCGCGCTCACCGGCACCACCACGGGTTCCCGTACCTCCTCGCTGACGCTCGAGGTGAGTCCACATACCCGCCAAACGGGGCAACATATACTCATACTGCGCCAACTGCACCTGTGTCTTGGCATAGGCTGTGCGGGCACGCGACATAAAGATGTCGAGGATAAGGCGTGTACGGTCCAACACTCGGCAAGGCATCTCCTTCTCGATGTTTCGCGTCTGCGAAGGCGAGAGTTCATCATCGAAGATGACCATATCAATCTCGTTCTCCTCGCAATAAGCCGCAATCTCCTCCAACTTACCAGGACCCACATAGATGCGTGAGGATGGTTGTGGCAGGCGCTGCGTGAAGCGGCGCACTGTGACGATGTCGGCCGTCTCTGCCAAAAACTCCAACTCCGCCAGAAACTCCTCGACCTGCTCCACGGGCTGACCGTCGCGTATCACGGCAACGACCACCGCTCTTGCGCGCAGGTCCTGTGGCTCCTCTACGGGCTGATTCTCTTTTGCTTTCGCCATACTTATAGGTAAAAAAAGCATCCCGTAAACAAGTCACGGGACACTTTATACATATACTTAATAATATATTAGTTGATCTGGAACATTACAGGCAAGGTGTACTTAACGCGCACCTTCTGGCT
>JAFYOF010000156.1 GCA_017560305.1 Alistipes sp. | reverse complement strand
CGAGGCGTGGGAGTGGAGTCTGGAGCAGCTTCAGGAGCAGGTTGCGCGCTACCAGGGCACGGGCGTTACTGAGGTACACATCGTGGGTGGCGTACACCCCGACCACTCGCTCGACTACTACTGCGACCTTATCCGCCGCGTAAAGAGCATTCTGCCCGAGGTAGCCATCAAGGCCTACACCGCCATCGAACTTTCGTATATGATTCAAAAGGCGGGGCTCTCAATCCGCGAGGGTCTTGAGCGACTTATCGAGGCGGGTATGGAGGCCATCCCAGGCGGTGGTGCAGAGATTTTCGACGAGGAGATTCGCCAGCAGATATGCCCCGAGAAGGGCTCTACCAAGGAGTGGTTTGAGGTACACCGCACGGCACACGAACTGGGCATCAAGACCAACGCCACTATGCTCTACGGTCACATCGAGAGCATCAGCCACCGCATCGACCACCTGATGCGTCTGCGCGAGTTGCAGGATGCTACGGGCGGACTGAATGCCTTCATCCCGCTGAAGTACCGCAACTTCGGCAACCCGATGTCCGAGATTGGCGAGGTGCCGCTCACCGACGACCTGCGCACGCTGGCTATGAGCCGCCTGATTCTGGACAATGTGCCCCACATCAAGGCCTACTGGGTGATGTATGGCAAGCAGACTACCGAGATGGCGCTGAAGTTCGGCGCTGACGATGTTGACGGCACAATAGATGACTCTACGAAGATTTACTCGATGGCCGGAGCAGAGGACAAGCGCCCTGCGATGAGCGTCGAGGAGATGCAGCAGATGGTTGCCCGCGCGGGCTTTGTAGCCGTGGAGCGCGACACGCATTATAACGAAATAGGAATACAATAAAATTTTACAATAGATGGAGAACACCCCAAACCGCCCACGACGCAGAGCCAAGAAGCCTGTGAAGCAGGGGCGCATAGCACAACTCAAGAAGAATCCGATTATCTACCACGCCGTGCTGATTTGCGCTGCGCTGGTGGCGATTGTATTGGCGTCAAGCCTTCTGATGAATGTCATCACACGCCACGGCACTCACCGCACCGTACCCGACTTTATGGGCGTGAAAATCGGCGAGGCAGAGCAGATTGCCAAGCGCTCGAAACTTGAAATCATCATCAACGACTCACTCTTCGTGCCAGCCTATGAAGGTGGCATCGTGCTCGACCAGCTGCCAAAGGGTGGCGTGGAGGTCAAGGCGGGTCGCAAGATTTATGTTACAATCAACTCCTTCCGCCAGAAGATGGTGGCTGTGCCCTATGTGGCGGGTCGCTCGTTGCGTCAGGCGAAGAATATGCTGGAGGTAGCGGGTCTTGAGATTGAGCGTCTCATCTACGAGGAGGATATCGCAACAAACTATGTCCTGGGCGAGTACATCGGTCACGAGCAGGTGAAGGAGTCGAGCAAGGCGGAGATTGAGATGGGCTCGGGCGTGATTCTCAAGGTGGGCGTTGAGCCAGAGAAGAACTCCACAATCGTACCAAAGGCTATCGGCCAGAGCCTGCAGGCGGCAAAGAGTCGCCTTTGGGAGCAGGGTCTTAACATCGGCAAGATTAACTTCGACGAGGGCGTCAACCTGCTCAACCAGAAGGATGCGAGAGTATATCGCCAGTCGTTGGCGCACAACTCTACCACCACGCTCGGCACAACCGTTGACCTGTGGCTCACACTCGACGATACCATCGTAGAGAAGAGCAGCACAGCATCGGACAAGGCTGCAAGAGAGCTGGAGGAGAAGCGCCTCGAGGCAGAGGAGGCACTGCGTGACTCACTGGAGCAGGCTGCGGCAGCCGAGCGCACCGAGATGCTCAACGCGCTGGAGCAGAGCCAGAAGCAGAGCGCAAATGTAGTAGAGACCGAGGAGGATGAGTTTTTCCAGTAAGAAATTTTAGATTATGCAGGATTTAGCAGAAAAGGATATCGACCAGTTGGACGAGTTGCAGGAGATTGATGGCTCGGAGGAGATGTATGAGCACTTCGCCATCACCGTGGACAAGGGACAGAAGATGTTGCGTCTTGACAAGTTCCTTGTAGACCGTATGGAGCACTGCTCTCGCAACCGCATACAGACAGCCGCCGACAGCGGCAACATTTTGGTGAACGGCACACCAGCAAAATCAAGTTACAAGGTGAAGCCGCTCGACCACATCACCCTTGTGATGCCCTACCCCAAGCGCGAGTTGGAGATTATCCCCGAGGATATTCCGCTCAACATCGTCTATGAGGATGAGGATCTGCTCATCGTCGACAAGGAGGCGGGTATGGTGGTACACCCAGGCTGCGGCAACTACCACGGTACGCTGGTGAATGCCCTGACCCACCACCTGAAGGATTTGCCTCTGTTCCAGGATGGCGATATGCGCGCGGGACTGGTGCACCGCATCGACAAGGATACTTCGGGCCTGCTCGTGGTAGCCAAGAATGAGCGCACCCACGCACGCCTTGCAAAGCAGTTCTTCGACCACACAATCCACCGCCGCTACATCGCTCTGGTGTGGGGTAACCTGCCCGAGGATGAGGGTACGATTACGGGCAACATCGGTCGCAGTCCCAAGGATAGATTGCAGATGTATGTCTTTGCCGATGGCTCGGATGGCAAACACGCCGTGACTCACTACCGAGTGCTGAAGCGCTACGGCTATGTGACGCTGGTGGAGTGTCGCCTGGAGACTGGTCGTACACACCAGATTCGTGTGCATATGTCTTGGCAAGGTCACCCTCTCTTCAATGACCCTCGCTATGGCGGCGACCGCATCCTGAAGGGAACAACATTCTCGAAATACAAGCAGTTCATCGAAAACTGCTTCTCATTGCTGCCTCGTCAGGCGCTGCACGCCCGCTCGCTGGGCTTCGTGCACCCTACTACGGGCAAGGATGTTTATTTTGAGAGCGAGTTGCCGGCAGATATGAAGGCTGTGATTGCCAAGTGGGATACCTATGTAGCCTCACGCAACCTTGAGGAGGCCGCAGAGTACTAATCTATAGAAAAGTATGTTTCTACCTACTACCATAAAGGAGGTGCGCGCGCTGGGCTGGGACTACCTTGATGTAATCCTCTTCACGGGCGACGCCTACATCGACCACCCCGCATTCGGCGCGGCTGTCATCGGTCGACTGCTCGAGGCGGAGGGCTATCGTGTGGCAATCGTGCCGCAGCCAAACTGGCGCGACGACCTGCGCGACTTCACCAAACTGGGCGCACCGAGATTGTTCTTCGGCGTCTCGGCGGGTGCTATGGACTCGATGGTGAACCACTACACGGCAAACATACGCCTGCGCAGCAATGACGCCTACACCGCTGGAGGCAAGGCGGGCTTCCGCCCCGACTACGCCGCTACGGTCTATTGCCAGATATTGAAGCGCCTCTTCCCACACATCCCCGTGGTTGTGGGCGGCATCGAGGCATCGTTGCGCCGACTCACCCACTACGACTACTGGAAGGATGAGTTGAAGCCTTCGATGCTTATCGAGAGTGGCGCCGACCTTCTGATGTATGGTATGGGCGAGAGAGTCGTGCAGCAGGTGGCACGCGCGATGCGCAACGGCTACAACGCGAAACTTTTAAGAAAGATAAATCAGGTGGCATTTGTCGCCGACCGCTCCTATGTTGAGCGTCTCGACCCCGCCACAACCAAGATACTGCACTCATTCGAGGAGTGTCAGCAGAGCAAGCGCGCCTTTGGCGAGAACTTTGTAGAGGAGGAGTTGCTGAGCAATGTGATGGAGCCTACAACCACCCTTGTGGAGCAGGTGGGCGACAAATATGTTGTCGTAACACCGCCCAACACCACCCTCACGACCGAGGAGCTCGACCACTCGTTTGACCTCCCCTACGAGCGTGCGCCCCACCCCCGCTATCGTGGCAAGGGCGACATCCCCGCGTGGGAGATGATCAAGCACTCGATAAACATCCACCGCGGCTGCTTCGGCGGCTGTGCCTTCTGCACCATCTCGGCGCATCAGGGCAAGTTTATCAACTCTCGCAGCGAGCGCTCTATTCTCGCCGAGGTTGAGAAAGTTACGAAGATGCCCGACTTCAAGGGCTACCTCTCGGATGTGGGTGCGCCATCGGCAAATATGTACCAGATGGGTGGCAAGAACAAAGACGCCTGCCGCAAGTGCCGTCGTCCATCGTGCCTGCACCCAAAGATTTGTCCTAATCTGAACAACGACCACCGCCCACTGCTGGCTCTATATGAGAAGATTCGCGCAGTGAAGGGCATCAAGAAGGCATTTATCGGCAGTGGCATCCGCTACGACCTGTTCGATGACTCGCCATACCTTGCAACGGTGGTGAAGCACCACACTTCGGGTCGCCTGAAGGTTGCGCCCGAGCATACCGAGGATCATGTTTTGTCGCTGATGCGCAAGCCGTCGTTCCAGATGTTCGAGAAACTCAACATCGACTTCCACGCAATATGCCAGAGGGAGGGTCTGCGCTACCAGCTCATACCTTACTTTATATCTTCTCACCCAGGCTGCCGCGAAGCGGATATGAAGGCGCTCTCGGAGCGCGTGCTGGGTCGTCTGCACTTCGACCTTGAGCAGGTGCAGGACCTCACACCAACGCCTATGACACTCTCGTCGGTGATGTTCTACACGGGCGAAAACCCCTACACGGGCGAGAAGGTCTTTGTGGCTCGCTCGCAGGATGACAAGCGCCGCCAGAAATCCTACTTCTTCCGTGATGGCAGAGTGGGCGAAAAGCCTCAGCGCAAGGGTCGCGAGCAATTTACGGCAAAGAGTGGAAAGGGTGCATCATCGGCCCGACCTGCAAAGGATACCCGCCCCGCCAGGGATACCCGACCAGCGAAGGATGCCCGCCCGGCAAAAGATGCCCGCTCGGCAAAGCCCCAGCAAAAGAGATTTCATAAACCAACCAAATAAAACTTAAAAGAGATGAAGAGATTTTGTGTGATGATTATCGCCTTGATGTGTGTGGGAGCATTCTCTATGGCTACCTGCCCCATCTCGGCACAGACAAAGAGAGAGGTAAAGGTCAAGCCGCTCAACCTTAAGAAGTGGCAAAAGTACGATGTGGGCAGCATCCGCTTCCACGACAAGGCGACCCACACCGAGGGCTCGGCTATCTACAACCGCCTTATCCCAAACCCCGACGAGTATATCTCGGGCTGCGCACGTGAGGTGCTGGCGACACTCTACTTTTCGCCAAAGGACAGCATAATGCCCGTGAAATCAATCTACTACACGCTTGAGGACAAGGAGGGCGTATCGGCAAAGGGCGGCGGCAGAGGTCGCGTGCATATCTTCTACAGCACACGCCACATCGAGAACTCCTACCGTGGCAGGGGCGACGAAAAGGTGATGTTCGAGACCCGCGGCGTACTGCTCCACGAGCTCACCCACGCCTACCAGCTTGAGCCTCAGGGCATCGGCTCATACGGCACAAACCGCACCTTCTGGGCATTCATCGAGGGTATGGCAGACGCTGTGCGCGTAGCAAACGGAGGCTTCTACGGCGAGAAGGACCGCCCCAAGGGAGGCCACTATATGAACGGCTACCGCCACGCGGGATACTTCTTTGTGTGGATTCGCGATAACTACGATGCAGACTTCCTGCGCAAGTTCAACCAGAGCACCCTGCACATCGTGCCCTGGTCATTCGATGGCGCTATAAAATCCATCCTCGGCGAGCAGTACGACATCGAAACCCTCTGGCACGAATACCAGCTCGCCGTCGGCGACATCAAGGAGTAAGAGTATTTTTCGCTTTTGATTTAAGGTTGTCCATCGGGCAACCTTTTTTGTTTGAAATAATTAATTTAGTTATATTTGTATAAAATACAAATTTATGACTAATTATGAATACCCTAAAATAGATCGTAAAGATCTTGCATTAGACTTTGCTATTAGAGACGCTAAAATTCTATCTGGCACAACTGAATATGGATATAAAATCGAAGAGAGAGTTCCATATTATAATTATATGAGCAAAAATACTTGGGAGAAATTTCTACAAGATATGTCGCCTCTGCATCAAGCGCAATTTAGGGATGCCGATGGTGGAGAACTTGATGAGTATAAAAAGAGAGGAAAGACTGTTCCTCCCAAAATGGCATCGTATGGTTCCTCTAGCAGATTTCTATATGGCTTATCAGAGAGAATACCTGGTTTTCATTTTGAAAAGTTGCTTCCTACTCGCGTGGGTGGTACTGCAAATTTGGATGGTTACTTAATTCGCAATAAC
The DNA here is from genome assembly GCA_017560305.1 of Alistipes sp. The sequence goes on along the minus strand of JAFYOF010000156.1, from coordinate 3,427 downwards.
CAAGACATCTTCATTGAAGCAAAATGCAGGGAGATTTATAGTGCAAATAAAAATAAAATATCATCAGTCTATTTCAAACTTTACAAGTATATAGCAGGGAAAACAAGGACAACTCGTAAGTTTGAATATGATGAGAAGTTGAACATATTTACAATAGACGGAAAGGTTGTCAAACATTGTGATATAAAGCAATTGATATGTCATTTCCTTGCTATTTGCGCTAACATTCTTGAGAATGGGGCAAATCGAAATGTAAAGTTCATTTATCTCATATTCAATCCTAATAAAAATACAGACTTCACCAAGTGTGAAAAGGTTAAAAAGTATAAAGAAGAAATCCTTAAGGACTACAATGATGCCATAACATACAATGACCTCAATTGGTTATTTGACATAATAATGGACTATCAAGCTGAGCACTTGAAGATTAATAAGCCAAGCGATTATAGATTCGAATTTGAGTTAATGGACCAGGACAGATATAAAGAGATGTTCATTTGTCAATAATTATACTTTTAACTTTACTGACACTAATTACTGGCAAAAAAAAATTGTTGTCATTTGCGAGAAAGATATTTTTGAAAATAGTAATAATGATAAAAAACGGGGCAGATAAAATCTGTCCCGCTGTTCCCCAAATATAGCCCCCACCGAACTGGTATAAAAAACAAAAAGATGTCTTTCGACATCTTTTCTTGTAGTGGATAGGGGATTCCTGGTATTATTTTACCCTATTTTATTTCCTTCCTTATGGTGTTGATATTTAATATGTTGGTAGGTGTTTTATTTTATTATATTTTGTGTTGTTTTGTTGATTTTTGGGTGAAAATTTGGGTGAAAACTTTTTTATTTCATATCTTTGTTATGTAAAAATACTTTATGTAAATAGTTCTCTTGTCAAAAGTAATAATTATTTCTCAAATTGGAGGTTTCTAGTGTAAGTAAATTGATATGGCAATTCCCAAATATAACATCAAAAGAAATTTGACACCACCTTCCAAGGTTGGTGTATGTTCGGTTCGATTGAGAGTTACATCTCAGTCTCGAAGAGTTGATTTGCATACTGGTGTCACTTTGACGCTGAAGCAGTGGAATAATGATAGAGTCAAGCAAGGGTGTGTTGTTAATGGAGTTGAATACCATATAATAAATGATTTATTAAGAAAGCAAGAGGATTTTGTATCCTCGTATTTCAATAATTGTGCGATCAGAGGCGAGCAGGTCAATTTGGAGGAACTAAAAAAACGCTTTAATTATGCATTTAAGGAATCCTCAGAGGTAAGAAGTGAGGAGTTCTTTTACATTATGCATTCTTACATTGAAAGCACTTCTCATGAAAAGGCTTGGAGTGATAGATATAAAGATGAATGGGAGCGAGTAATGAATGGTCTGCGTTCATATAGACCGTCTACAAATTGGGCTTGTTTCAATGAGGAGTATATGAATGGCTATCTGAGATTTTTGGCTCAAACAATGCTCAATGAGAAGATTAAGAAGAATTTGGAGAAATTAAGAGAGTTCTTGAACTGGGCAAGGTTGAAGAAATATCCCGTCAATGACGATTTCTTCTTATATAGACCTAAGTTAGCCTCTTCTCGAATCGCAGTTAGATACTTGACAATTCCCGAGATTCGACACCTTATACAACTTGAAGTTGCTCACAGTACCATATTAGAGCAAACAAGAGATTTTTTCGTATTTCAGTGCTTTGTAGGTTTTCGATATTCCGATTTGAAAAGATTGAGAAAATCAGATATAGTACAGGAAGGCGATGATTACTATTTGGATATATTAACAAAGAAGGATAAGGATAGAGTTAGATATAAGTTGCCTAAAATTGCGGTACTCATATATTTAAAATATGCGGAATATGAATATGATGGTGGCGTACTGTTTCCTCTTCCATCAAACCAAAAGTATAATGAGCATCTAAAACAACTGGGTGCTTTCGCAGATATAAAAGGTGTTTATAGAAACTATTTGTGCCGCTTAGGAAGCACCGAGGAAGTTTTTGAGTATAGGAGGGATATTGAAAGCCACGATGCTAGGCGCACATTTGTTGTCACTGCGCTCAATGAGGGCGTGGATTTACAGACTATCGCTTTGCTCACATCCCACTCCGACCTTAAGGCAATGCAACCGTATGTCCAATTGCATAGCAAGGGTAAGGATAGGGTTATAGACGCTATCGATGCAGCGTTTGGCGGTATATAGTGTATTCAAGATTGTTGTGTATTCAAAAAAATCGGTAGTCGCAATTAAGTGGCTACCGATTTTCGTATGCTGATATATCAAAGAATTGTTTGACCTTTTATTTATACAGGGTAAACTCAAACCTAAGGCCGCCATTGGGGTTGTTGGTGGCGGTGATTGTGCCGCCGTGGAATTGTACAGCGTGCTTGACAATGGCAAGACCGAGACCTGTGCCACCCATTCGGCGTGAGCGACCCTTGTCCACTCGGTAGAAGCGCTCGAAGAGGCGTGGCAACTGTATCTCCTCCACTCCGCAGCCATCATCCTCAAAGCGTATCCTGCACATCTTATCACTATTCTCAACCAGCGAAATATAGATATTCTTGCCGCCAGAGTAGGCAATGGCATTCTCTGTAAGGTTGCGGAAGATAGAGCCAATGAGTGAGAGGTTGCCCTCGATGATGACCTGCTCTGGGAAATCGGTATGCAGCGTGAATCGCTCCTCCTCGGGCATTATCTCCAATTCGTCGGCAATCTCGTCCAAGATATTGTTGATTACCACAGACTCCTTGCCAATTAACTGACTACCATCCTCCATACGGGTAATAAGCGACACATCGCCCAGCAATCGGCGCAGGCGCTCATTGTTGGCATAGCAGCGCTCGATAAGTTCCTGACGCTTCTCCTCGCTGAGGTTGATGCCCGACAGCAGAGTCTCCAGGCAGACCTGAATAGATGCCACGGGAGTTTTCAACTCGTGGTTTATATTGTTTGTCAGTTGTCGTTTGATGCGTATCTTTTCCTGCTCCTCACGCATTGCAGCCTCGTGCGCAATATCTCTGTCCTTGATGGTCTGCTGCCACTGGGCGTATAGTTGCACGATATGGTTTGATATTGAGCCAAGTTCATCGCTGGGGAATGGCTCTGCCTCATTGAACGACTCTCCCTTCTTTGCCTTTGCCGCAAAGCGGTTGAGGCGCTCGATGGTCTTGCCCAGGCGTCGTGTGGCGAAGTATGCGAGGATGCTCACCGTAAGGCTTATTGCAAGCATCACACCCAGATAGTCCCACTCCGCCTTCAACAACTCACGCAACGATGCCGAGTAAGGTATTGCCGTGCGGACAACCACCCTCTCGCCTCGTGTTGCAGAGTAGAAATACTTGCGACCATCACTTGTTGAGAGTCTTGCGATATGATAACCCGAGCCATCCCTTATCGCATCGGCTACCTCTGG